>JAGBTG010000014.1 GCA_017631435.1 Bacteroidales bacterium
AAAATGAGAGATAGAAGATCTATCTCCATTATCCGAACTGCGGCTACTGCATATACTATATGATACAGTATAAGGTAATCTCAAAAAATATAAAAAAGAGGCTGTATTCCTTGAAAAAGTCTTAGAATACAGCCTCTTTTTTATTATATCACCTCAACATCCCCCATCTGCATCCAACCCTGGCGGCCGTCTGCAATCTCTACACGGCACCATTTGCCGGCCTGCTCCAGGATCTGCACTTTTGAGCCTTCATGCAGGATGAACAGGTTGTTTCCGGTGGAGTTTGGGGCACTCTTTATATTGCTTACAGGAACCATAACTATGGCAGTGTCATCACTTGTAGCATTGCGTTTCAAGCTTACAGAGAAGAGCAATGCAAAGATTGAGAAGAGGAATACTACGCATGCCAATACAAACGACAGCTTGCGGGCTCCTGTTGTAGGGGCAAACTTGAACATAAGAAGCAGCACTAGTACAGCTGCAAACAAAGCAAGCGAAACATATCCCCAAGCATTTGATGAAAGGAGATTCCTCACCCCTTTAGTCCAGGTTGCAAGGACAAATTCAGGCACCTGATCAATTTTATCCAGGGTATGCAGTCTGGCAATCTGAAGATTGTTCTGTGCATCTGCTCCCGACGGATCAAGTTTGAGTGCCTTCTCATAATAGAGGATAGCCTTACCAATCTCATCAAGTTTATAGTATGCATTTCCTATATTGTAATACAGTTTGTATGACTCGTATCCCCCATCTGCAATCTGCAGATAGTTGTCAAGTGCAGTCTGGTACTGCCCCATTGAATAGGCCTCATTGCCCTGGTTCCACAATTCACCGTTGCTCTGGGCATTCAAGGCCACAGCAGACATCAAAAAAACAAACAGCAATATCTTTTTCATAAGAACTCTCCCTTTACTTTTACAACTCATCCTCCAATGCAGAAATTATCTCAACCGCCTTTCCATACTGGGTTGAAATCTCACCCGAATCTCCGCCAAACGAATATCTGGCCATCTCACAATCCTCAAGCACCTGCAGGAATGCCGCAATATTGGCCTCCGAAACACCTTTGGCCTCCATTGTCTCCTTAATGGTATCGCGCTGCATATCTGCAAACGGAATTGCAAGTTTGTCGCTTATATAGCCAAGCAACGCCTTGTGCACCTCCTCATAGAAAGGTGAGCGGAGATTCTGCTCCATATAACTTTTTGCAAGTTTCAGCCTTGTTCTTGCAACCTTGTTAGCCTTCCTATTGCGGGTACGTACCACATCTCCCCTAAGTTTTGCCCTCTTCTTGAGTGCCCAGTACAACACTGCATACACTGTTGCAAGCAATGCAAGGAGCACAAAGAAAAGCCAGCTTCCCACAAAGAAATGCCCTTTCTTGCCCAAACCTGCAGCTCCCTGGAGAATATATCTTATATCCTCTCCCAAAGAGGCTACAGCCTGTTTGGAGATACCCTGAACCACTGTGCCGACGGCAACACCGTCACCCTTGGCTACATTAACCTCTACCGGCTCACTTTTCAGGGTGACATATTTCCCCTGTTTTATATCATAATAAGAATACTCTACAGGAGGTATTTCAAATACCCCTTCACTTCTTGGGATGAACGGAAATTCAAAGCTCTTGCTTCCCGATATTCCATTGGCACCGTACGAATAGCTGTTGCTGGTCTTTACATCATACAGCTCAAAATCTGCAGGCAACTGCACTTTAGGGGCCTCAATCAGATTGAGGTTGCCTGTACCCTGAACGGTAACTATCACAGAACCCGCCTCGTGTGCCTTAACACTGTCTCTGCTCAAGGCCACCTTCAGGGAGAAGTTACCTACACCTTGTCCGAATGATGCAGGAGCACCTGCCGGAAGCGGAGAAACCTTTATCACCGCATTGCCTGAGTTCACCCTTTTCTTTACAATCTGGTATCCCTGGTCAAAGAAATCGTCAAAAATGGATCTGCCCCTTGGTGCAGTCATCACCTGTACCTGGCATATCATCTCGGCCGGTTTCACAGAGAGCTCTCCTGTCTGCTGAGGCAACAGCACATACTTGCGCAACACTGCGGCACTGTAAATCTGATTATCAACATTCTCCCTTACAAAATTGATATTTTGTGGAGACTCTATCTCCTGGCTCCAGAACCCGTCAAACACAGGAAACTTTATATCCTCAAATCCTGCAATACCAACCTTGGTATAAAGTTTAAGTGTGGCTATAATAGGCTCACCCTTAACAACCTTTGTTTTGCTGAATGAAAGCTGGAGGAACACATCCCTGGATGAAACCTCTCCGGAAGCCTGCCTTGGCTGCTGCTGTGCGCTGCCTGTAACCTGCCCCTGCTGTTGCTGGGAGCCTCCGTTTGAAGCGGCGCCCTTAACAACCTCAACCTGCATCTCTTTGGTAGTATAAACCTTGCCCCCTATGGTTGCCGAAGCTGCAGAAATCTTTGCCACTCCTTCAGCCACTGGCCTTACAATATAGGTATAGCTTATCTCCACGCTCTTGCTGGACTTTCCGTTGATGAACTGCGTACTCATCATCTTGGATTGAGAAGGCCCTGCAAGCACCTCCAGTCCGGTAAACTGCGGTTGGGTAAAGTCCTCTATGTCTCCGTCGGCGGTAAACACCACCCTGAACGCTTCATCCTGCCCAACTACCTTTGGGGCATCCACAACAAAGGTGTTCTGCGCAAATGCCATACTGCCCACCAAAAGCAGCAGCACTGTGAACACTCCTTTCAAATATCTCATTACAAACAAATTTTTAATTCAGTTAAACTTCCTACCAGTTCTTCTCCTTCTGTTTTGATTTCAACAGTTTAGCCTTCTCCTCCTTCACCTTCTCCTGAGTCCGGTTCTCCTTCTCCTGCATTGCCTGAAGCATCTGCTCTGCAGCCTGAGGGGTTATCTTAGGCTCATTCTGAGGCTGTTGCTGCTGGTCTTGTGGCTGGTCTTTCTTGTCGGGATTATCTTTATTATCCTTGTTATCTTTGTTATCCTTATTATCCTGGTTCTGGTTCTGATCCTGGTTCTGGTTTTGGTTCTGATCCTGCTGCTGTTGCTGATCCTGGTTCTGCTGGTTCTGCTGATCCTCCATCTTCTTCTTTGCGTAGATGTAGTTCTCGCGGGTCTGGGCATCTGCAGGATTGCGTCTCAGGGCATTCTTGTAGGCATCAACAGCCTCGCCGTACCTCTTCTGGGCCAAAAGCGAATTGCCCAAATTGTGGTAATAACCTGGGGCCACATCATTCTTGGCAACCTTTACGGCACCCTTTTTCCAGTCTACCTGCTGAGGCATCTTTGAAATGGTATCACCCACCTTGGCATAGATGAGTTCTGCATTTGCAGCATCATCCTGCAACATCAGAGTGTTTGCAAGGTTATAGTTTCCTGCCACAGAAAGGGAATCCTTTATGAGGGCCTTGCGGTACTCCACTTCAGCCTCCTTGTAATTTTCATCCTTAAAGAACCTGTTGCCTTTTCTAACCTCCTTACGGTCTGTCTGGGCAAAGGTACTGCCGGCGGTAAGCATAAACAGCACCGCTACCGCAAACATCTTTTTGCTTACCCTCCTGTTCCCTATGAAGAACTCCAGCAACAGGAATACCAATGCTATTGCAAAGAAATACATATACTGTTCCTCAAAATCTTCAAACACAACAGATTTGAACTGCTGTTGCTGAAGCTGTTCCAATTCATCTATTATAGGGTTGAGGCCAAACTCCGCATTACCGGCCCTCACATAGGCTCCACCACCGGCAATTGCTATCTCCTCCAGAACTTTCTCATTGAGTTTGGTTACCACAATGTTCCCGTCCTTGTCTTTCATGAGATCTCCATCAGGGCCATAAGGGATAGGTTTACCCTCAGGGGAACCCACTCCTATACAGAATACCCTTATGCCAACCTCCAATGCCATACGGGCTGCAGCAACCGCATCATCCTCGTGGTTCTCACCGTCGGTGATGAGGATTATGGCCTTGTTGTCCTGCTGCATCTGGGCCTCCGAGCTGAAACTCTTTATGGCAGTGTTTATTGCCTCACCCAAGGCTGTTCCCTGTACCGGAACAGACTCTGTTCCAATGGTATTGAGGAATATCTTGGCCGAAACGTAATCTGTAGTGATTGGCAATTGCACAAAAGACTGTCCTGCAAATACAATCAGGCCTATCCTGTCTCCCTGCAGCTTGTCTACAAGCCTTGAGATTGCCAGTTTGGCCCTCTCCAGCCTGTTGGGGTAGTAGTCCTGGGCCAACATTGAGTTGGAAACATCAAGGGCTATCATTATCTCAGCCCCCTTGCGGTTGCTCTCCTTCAGTGAAGCACCTATCTGGGGCCTTGCAAGTCCTATTGCAAAAAAGAACCACGCAACAGCAAAGAATGAAACCCTAACCCATCCTTTATATCTGGAGCGCTCCGGCATAAGCCTGGCCATAAGTTCAGGGTTGCCGAATTTGGCTATTTTTTTGTTCCTGCCCCTTCTGAAAAGTGCGTAGAACACAAAGAAAAGGGGAATGAGCAATATAAGCAATAAATATTGTGCTTGTGCGAAATGTATCATATCTCCCTCCTTTAATCCGGTATCTGTTTAGTTACAAATAGAACAAGAAGCATCTCCAGTACAATTGCCGCAAGTACTGCAAGTGCAAAATACATGAACAGCTCCTTATAGATTGGGAAACTGTCTACCATGGTCCTGTTCTTCTCCATCTTGTTTATCTCCCCATATATCTCAAGGAGTTTGGTATTGTCTGTGGCCCTGAAATATTTTCCGTCGGTACCCTCCGCTATGTTCTGGAGCAACTGCTCGTCAATCTCTACCTCCACCTGCTGGACATCCACTCCAAACGGGGTCATTACAGGGTATGGGGCGGTACCCTCCGCTCCTACACCAATGGTATATACCCTTATACCGTAAGTCTTGGCTATCTCTGCCGCCATCTGCGGAGATATTTCTCCGGAGTTGTTCACACCATCCGTAAGGAGTATCACCACACGGCTCTTTGCCTGTGAATCCTTAAGGCGGGCAACTGCTGTTGCAAGTCCGTTGCCAATTGCGGTTCCGTCCTCAATGATTCCGCACTCAATCTCCTTTATAAGGTTGATGAGTGTTGCCCTGTCGGTTGTAAGGGGAGACTGCGTATAACTCTCTCCTGCAAACACCACCACTCCAATCCTGTCGGAAGGTCTCTCGGCAATGAACTGTATTGCAATGTCCTTTGCCGCACCTATTCTGTCGGGATTAAAATCCCTTGCCAGCATACTAGTGGAGACATCAAGTGCAAGGACAATGTCTATACCCTCGGTGTCTATCTTCTCAAAGGTGGATGATGATCTTGGGCGGGCAATGGCAAGTATCATTGCAGCCAATGCCACCACTCTGCAAATGAAAGGCAGGTGTCTGGCAGCCTTCTTCAATTTTCCGCCGTTGTATTTCCATGGCATTGCCGAGGAGACAATCACATACGGACGGAGCCCCTTAACCTCCCTTATTATGTAAACTGCCACTACCGGTACAAGCAGCAGCAACAGCCACAACAGATTTTCGTATTCAAAAAACATATCCTACTCCTCCACTTTTTCATTTTGCCCGGCCTGTGCCGCCTCATTCCTGGATGCCTCCTTCTGGGCCGCCTCCTTCTGTGCCGCTTCCTGCAACTGCTGCTCAAATGCCGCATTCACAAATCTTACAGCCATAGGGATAACCTCCTCATTCTCCTCATTGCCGGGAACATATTTTGCAAACTTCACCAAATCTGCAGTCTTGAAAAGTTCATCAAGTTCCTTATAGTAGCGTGGCTCAATCTTCTTGTCTGAAAGGTCTGCCATAATCTCAGATGTGGTCTTCTCCATGGCGCTCACCTCATACCTTGCCTCAATATACTCCCTCAGAGCATCGGTAACCCCGGTATAGAAAAGCTTCTCCTCCCCGTTCTGCCACAACTGCTCGCCGCGGATTCTGTCAAGCTCCCTAAGGGCCACAATATGAGGCGGATCCTGTACCACAGGTTTTCCAAACAGGCTTCCCTGCTCTCTCCTGTGCCTGATATATCTGTAAAGGAGATAACCCAGAACAGCCAGCGCAATGGCAAGAACCGCCCAAGGAAGCACCTCCCTGAATGTAACAGGATACCTCATCTGTCCCTTTATAGGATGCATCACAAAGTTTGCAGTATCAACAGGGGTATTGGTAACATCCAGAAACGGTGAATCAAGGTATATGGTATCTCCCTGCGGTGTAAGTGCCACCATAAATGGAAGCTTGTAATATCCGCTGTCAAAGGATGTGAGGAGCAATTTTACCTCCAGCTCCTTCATGCCGTTCCTGATTGCCAACGTATCAAGCACAATATCATGAATCACATCCACAGGAGCCTTCTCTGCCTCCACCACACTTGCGTAAGGGGCAAACATCAGTTCCTGATCCTGTGGCAACTCCATCTGGGTACTCCACACAACCTGCTCACCCACAAGGATGGAATCCTTGCTCAGCTGTGATTTCTTCACCTGCAGCCACTGCGGAAGGGGAATCTCAAGAACTGCCTCCTGCTGCTCCTGCGCAAAACCTTTCACTCCCGCTCCCAAAAACATCAGGGCAAACAATAAAACTATGAATGAATATCTTTTCATCAAATTCCAATTAATGTTGTTTGAACAGCGCCATCAGCCCCTTCACATAATCCTGGTCTGTACTGATGCTCACACTGTCTACCTTAAACCTGTTGAACAGGGTGGTTGAATTCCTGAGCACCTCCCTGCCCCATGTGGCATAATGGTTCCTCACTGCCTTGCTGGAGGTATCCACCCACATCTGCTCGCCGGTCTCTGCATCCTTAATCCTCACCAGACCAATGTCGGGAAGATTCCTCTCCCTTGGATCATAGATGTTTATCACAGACAGATCATGCCTGTTCACCGCCACCTTCAGGGCCTCCTCGTAATTGGGTTTTCCCTGCTGGTCCACATCCATCAGGTCTGAAAGGAGGAATGCAGTACATTTCCTCTTAATTGCATTGGTAAGGAAACGCAATGCCTCAGAAATATTGGTACCTTTGGTCTGCGGCTCAAACTCCAGCAACTCCCTCAAAATCCTAAGCAAGTGGCTCCTGCCCTTCTTTGGAGGGATAAACTTCTCCACCTTTGAACTGAAGAAAAGTGCACCCACCTTATCATTGTTTGCAGAAGCAGAGAAAGAAAGCACTGCAGCAATCTCAGCCAGCAGTTCCCTCTTGCTCTTTGAGGTAGTACCGAATATTCCCGACGAACTCACGTCCACCAGCAACACCACAGTAAGTTCCCTCTCCTCCTCAAACACCTTCACATACGGAGCCCTCAGACGTGCGGTAACATTCCAGTCCATATTGCGCACATCGTCACCGAACTGGTACTCCCTCACCTCACTGAAAGCCATACCCCTACCTTTAAAGGCAGAGTGGTACTCTCCTGCAAAGATCTGATGGGAAAGAGACTTGGTCTTAATCTCAATCTTCCTTACTTTCTTAAGCAATCCGTTGTCCATTGCTTCTCCTCCACACTCTATTATGGAACCTCAACTGTATTTATAATGTCTGTAATGATGCTCTCAGTAGTGATGTTCTCAGCCTCAGCCTCGTAAGTAAGGCCAATCCTGTGCCTTAGAACCTCGTTGCACACTGCACGCACATCCTCAGGAATCACATAGCCCCTTCTCTTTATGAAAGCATATGCCTTTGAAGCCATAGCCAACGAGATGCTGGCACGTGGTGATGCACCGTACTGGATAAGGTCCTTAAGTTTGCCTAGTCCGTACTCCTCAGGGGTTCTTGTTGCGTACACGATATCTACAATGTACTTCTCAATCTTCTCATCCATATACACATCCTTCACAACCTCCCTTGCCCTTACAATATCCTCAGGCTTAAGCTGCGCAGTAGCCTTAGGGAACTGTTTTGAATTGTGCATCCTTATAATAAGTCTCTCCTCCTCCTTTTTAGGGTAGTCTACAACCACCTTAAGCATGAAACGGTCTACCTGAGCCTCTGGAAGCGGGTATGTACCCTCCTGCTCAACAGGGTTCTGGGTAGCCATTACAAGGAACGGGCTTGGAAGTTTGTAAGTGTTGTCGCCAATGGTAACCTGTCTCTCCTGCATTGCCTCCAAAAGGGCACTCTGAACCTTGGCAGGAGAACGGTTTATCTCATCCGCCAATACAAAGTTTGCAAAGATTGGTCCCTGCTTCACCTGGAACTGCTCGCTCTTCTGGCTGTAGATCATTGTACCAATCACATCCGCAGGCAAAAGGTCAGGGGTAAACTGTATTCTGCTGAACTTTGCATCAACTATATTGGCAAGGGTATTGATAGCCAAAGTCTTGGCCAAACCCGGCATACCCTCCAAAAGGATATGTCCATCTGCAAGTAGTCCTATAAGGAGATTCTCCACAAGATGCTTCTGGCCTACAATAACCTTGTTCATCTCCATGGTAATGATATCCACAAAAGCGCTCTCCCTCAGGATTCTCTCATTCAATTCCTTAATGTTAACCGATTCCATATATCTGTTTTATTTTTTAATTTTTGTTCCAATCGCTAAATTTGCAAAATTACTACTTTTTTATGAGATATTTCATCTGTTTATCATACAATGGCGCCCATTTCAGCGGATGGCAGATACAGGATAATGCCAACAGCGTTCAAGGCGAACTTCAAAGGGCCCTATCCGTACTCCTAAAAGCCCCAATATCAGTGGTTGGCGCAGGGAGGACAGACACTGGTGTAAACGCCAGAAACTACATAGCCCACTTCAATTTTGAAGGGGATTTTCCCCCTGCGCAGCACTTCGTCTACAAAATGAATGCCATTCTTCCCAAAGCCATAGCCGTTCATGACGTATATCCTGTTTCATGCGACATGCACGCCCGCTTCAGCGCCAAAAGCCGCAAATACAAATACTACATACATACAACAAAAGACCCGTTTTGTTCAGAGTTCTCATACTTCACCCGCCTGAAGCCGGATATAGAGAAAATGAACAGGGCCGCACAATATTTCCTTGGAGAGCAGGACTTCACCAGCCTTGAAAAACTTGGCGCCGACAACAAGACCTCCATCTGCAATGTAATGGAGGCCCGCTGGGAACCGCTGGACGGTACCGACATTGCCACCGCCACCCACTTTGTGTTTACCGTTAAGGCAAACCGCTTCCTGCGCAACATGGTCCGCGCAATGGTAGGCTCCCTCCTTGAGGTAGGCCTTGGCAAAAAGGAACCCGAATGGATCCCCCAAATGCTCGCCCAGAAAAATCGCTGCGCCGCCGGCGGCTCCGTACCGGGAAATGCTCTTTTCCTCGTGGAAGTGGAGTATTGACACTCTGTCGGGAAGAAAAAAAAGATGCCTCAAAAGGGCATCTTTTCTGTTACTCCGGCGAAGTAGCAAGTATCACCTTGTACTTGTTCCTCTTGCCTATGTTCATCATGTTCACCACCTGCTCAACAGGGACGCTCTTGTCTGCGTAGATTGAGAAGGTAGGATCATCCATATCCATCAGCAGCTCCTGCAACCGGGGCTCCACCTGATCCAGACGAACCGGCTTGGTGTTGCCGTTTATGTGGTATGAAAATGTATTCTTGTCCTGATAATGCTTTATTGACACACTCACCTGCTGCTTGGCCGAAATCTGGTTTGTGCTCTTTGGCAACAACAGTTTCAGCGCATTGGGATTGATGAGTGTGGAAGTTACCAGAAAAAATATGAGCAGCAGGAACACAATGTCGGTCATCGACGACATGCTGAACCCTGCCTCTGCCTTTGCTCTCTGCTTGATTGCCATAACTCCCTTATTTTCTGGTTACTGGAGACTGCAACATATCCATGAACTCCACAGTTACATTCTGCATCTTGAACACCACATCAGACACCTGCGAGGTAAGGAGGTTGTATCCGAAATATGCCATAATACCCACAATAAGACCGGCAACGGTGGTAACCATAGCAGTATATATTCCTCCCGACAGCAAAGTGATGTCTATATTGCTTCCCGCCTGCGCCATATTGAAGAATGCCTGCACCATACCCATAACGGTACCCAAGAAACCGATCATTGGGGCACCACCGGCAATGGTAGCCATTAGGGGAAGACCTTTCTCAATGGCAGCCACCTCAATGTTGGCAGTGTTCTCTACAGCGGTCTGGATATCCTGCAACGGGCGGCCTATCCTCTCTACACCTTTCTCCACCATCCTGGCAATTGGGGTATTGGTCTGTCTGCACAACTCAAGGGCCTGCTGTCTGTTTCCACCCATCACAAGTTGCTCCACCTCCTTCATGAATGAGGAATCCACCTTACCGGCTTTCCTAATCACACTCCATTTCATTGCAAAAAGATAAATTGTAGCAAAAGAAAGAAGCAAAAGTGGAATCATCAGCCATCCGCCTTTGCATGCCATATCTATCAACGAAAACTCAAGCTCCGGCTGCACTGCAACTGCAGCAACCTCAGCCTGCAAAAATGTAAACATCATATACTTTATAAAATTAAGAGTGCAAATGTAATCATATTTCGGTTAATCCCGCAAAATTACTCGTATCGCAGGGCCTCAATGGGATCAAGCCTTGATGCACGCACTGCCGGAATATAACCGCTGGCAACGCCAACGGCAAAGCACACTGCAATGGCTGCCAGAATCCATACCCATGGGATTATGAAGGAAGCACTCATTGCCATGGCCACCAGGTTTCCCGTAATTACCCCCATCAGCACCCCCAATGCACATCCTATCTGACTGATAACCACCGATTCAAACAAGAACTGCTCCTTTATTGTCTTTGCTGAGGCCCCCAAAGCCTTTCGTGTACCAATCTCGCGGGTACGCTCCTTTACGGAAACCAGCATTATGTTCATAAGTCCTACTGCCGCACCCAACAATGTTACAAGACCTATACAGGCTGAAATCAGCGTTATTACCCCCATCATCTCAGTAAGATCCTGCATCATCGACTCGCTGCTGCTTATCCTGAAATCGGTTTCATCTATTGGAGCCAGCCTCCTAACACCTCTCATCACCTGCTCCGCCTCAGCCTTGTAATCCTTTCCCAACTCAAATTCCAGAGGGACCACACCTATTGAAAACGATGTATTCTCCCCCACCAGGCCATAACGGGCTGTGGTAACAGGAATTATCACATTTGCATCTGCACTCCCACCGAACGCACTTCCCTGAGACTCGGTAACCCCCACAACCTCATACCTGTACCCTTGCACAGAAATTACCTTCCCCACAGCATCTTCCGCCCTCTGGAACAAAGTCCGGGCAATGCCGCTTCCCACTACACACACCTGCGCAGCAAGATCCACATCATTTGAAGTTATTCCCCTTCCATGTGAGATACCGGTATTGGTATACCTCAGATAATTCTCATCTGCAGCCGTTACCCTGGCAGTAGGATTGGTGCTCTGCCCCTCATGCTTCACCGCCACATTTGAGGCCACACCTGCATAAATGGAAACCAGCTGGTCATGTGCAGAATTCTTTTTGAATGCAAGCGCCTGGCTGTATGTGATTGTGGTATTGTTCCTTATTCTTGCCCTGGCTCCCCCCTCGGTTGAAAAATACTTCCTCACCACTGAAAATGAAGTGGTTCCAAACTTCTCAAAACTGGTAAAAACCTCCCTTTTAAGGGCGTCTGTTGCAGTAAGTATACCTACAAGCGATGTAATTCCAACGGCAATGATAAGAATGGTAAGAAGAGACCTCAGGCCGTTGCTCCTGATTGATTTTATAGCCACACTCAAATTCTCCCTCACAAGAGGTGATATCCGCAAAAGTCTGTTCACACCCATAACCTCTATAAATTATTGTGTAAAAGTAGGAAAATATCGCAGATTATCATAACTTTGCCGCCCATTTTTACAAACTATAGATGAGAAGAGAAAACAACAACAGACGTCCTGACACAAGAGGTGCAGGCCGTACAGGTTCTTCATTTGGAAGAAAACCTGCTTCAAGACGCTACTCAGCCGGTGAGGGTTCAGTTGAAGGCTCAGCTGCAGACAGCTCAGCAAAGCGTAAATTTTCAAAATCGTCAAGCTCATTTGACAAAGGTCCAAGAGGCGCAAAACCTTTCGGAAAATCTTCAGATGAGAGACCATTCGCAAAAGGCCCTAGAGGTGCAAAACCATTTGGCAGGTCAGAGGAGAAACCTTTTGATTCAAAAGGTAGAAAGCCATTTGGCAAAGGAGACAAGTTCGGCAAACCTGAGAGATCTTTCAAAGGCGAGAATGAGTGGGAGGATAAGGCACCAAGAGGCAACAGAAGTTTTGGTGAGAAGGAGTTCACAGGCAAGAGAGCCTATGGAATGGTAAAGAATTTTGAGGAGAAAAAGAGTTACAGAGGTGTACAGGCTTACTCTCCGGCACAGCGTGCTCCAAAATCAAAGGCTGATGAGGGTGTAAGACTTAACAAATACATAGCAAACTCAGGCATCTGCTCAAGAAGAGAGGCTGATGACTACATTACAGCAGGTCTTGTAAGTGTAAACGGCGTTATCGTAACAGAGTTGGGCACAAGAGTTTACCCTAAAGACGTTGTAAGATTCAACGACGAGCGCATCAAAGGTGAGGCTAAAGTGTACATTGTAATGAACAAACCAAAGGATTTTGTAACTACAATGAGCGACCCTCATGCTGAGCGCACCGTAATGCAGCTTGTAGAGGGCAACTGCCCTGCAAGAGTGTACCCTGTAGGCAGACTTGACAAAGCAACCACCGGTGTACTTCTTCTAACCAACGACGGCGAACTTGCCGACAAGCTTACCCACCCTTCATTTGAGAAGAAAAAGATTTACCATGTATTCCTCGACAAAAACTTCAAGGGAACAGACTTCCAGTCTCTTCTCGACGGCGTTCAGCTTGAGGACGGCTTCATCCAGGCAGACGGCCTTTCATACATTGATGAGGACAAGTCTCAGGTAGGAGTTGAGATCCACTCGGGCAGAAACAGAATTGTAAGAAGGATGTTCGAGCACTTCGGCTACAAGGTTAAGAAGCTTGACAGAGTTTACTTCGCAGGCCTTACCAAGAAAAACCTCAGAAGAGGCCAGTGGAGATTCCTTACCGAGCAGGAGGTAGCAATGCTTAAGATGGGTTCATTCGAGTAAAAAACTGTCGGGATTATGGAAATCAACAATTCAATGGACCAGATAAACAAGGCTGGATTTGTCAACATCATTGGTAATCCCAATGTGGGCAAATCTACCCTTATGAACGCCCTTGTGGGTGAAAAACTATCCATTGTCACTGCAAAAGCCCAGACTACAAGACACCGTATCATGGGTATTGTAAACGGTGATGATTACCAGATTGTCTTCTCCGATACCCCCGGTATCCTAAAGCCCAACTACATGCTTCAGGAGAGCATGATGGACTTTGTGGAGACCGCAATTGGTGATGCGGACATCATCCTTTATGTAACCGATGTGATTGAGAAAATGGACAAGAACATTGAGTACATAAACAAACTCAACAAAGTTGAGTGCCCGGTAATCATTGTAATCAACAAGATTGACGAGACAAAACAGGAAACTGTAGTGGAGCTTGTAGAGAAATGGCACGCCACTGTTCCAAAAGCCGAGATTCTTCCAATCTCTGCCTTGAACAAGTTCAATGTGAACGTGCTCCTTTCAAGACTTGTTGAACTGCTTCCACAGCAGCACGCATGGTATGACAGGGATGTCTTCACAGATAAAAGCATGCGCTTCTTTGCATCAGAGATCATCCGCGAGAAGATCCTTCTCAACTACAACAAGGAGATCCCTTACTGCACCGAGGTTGTAATTGACGCTTTTGAGGAAAACGAGGAGATCTACAACATCAGCGCCATCATCAACGTAATAAGGGAGTCACAGAAGGGAATCATCATAGGCCCTAAAGGCCTTGCCCTGAAACGCGTTGGCACCCAAGCCCGCCGCGACATGGAGAAATTCTTTGAAAAGAAAGTATTCCTCAAAATGTTCGTAAAGGTTAACCCCGACTGGCGCGAAAGCAAAAAGGAACTCAAGAAATTCGGTTATATCTACTAATACACAATGGTCTCCCCTCCCAGGAGGCCATTTTTCATTTTGCCCATTTTGACGTCGTCATAATGGGCACTTTCCTTCCCGACAGATTCACTCTGCAAAAGATAATTTTGTATCTTTGGCAAAACCCCACCTCTATGAATCGCATCCGTCATATTCTTGCCATTCTAATTGCCGTACAGTTCAGTCTGGCTGCAGCTGCACAAGAGTACAAATACGAAGTGACCGAAAAGAAAATCTCCAAAGAGGAGTTTGTTGAAGCATACAAACATTTTGAGGAATACAACCTGATCAGGGACACTACTCTAGAATGGCATAATAAAAAGTCTGTTGAGGCAGCTGTATTCAATACATTAAGTGATGAAGAAAAATCTGATTACGCATGGGGAGATTTCGTAATTCTCAATATTGGTCGCTATCCCACTGGAGAATATATAGCAGACCTATGGGCAGCAAATTGGTGCGGAGCAGTATTTCTAAATTCCCAACTGGAGGCTGACACCATGAGAATTGATGCAAGTATTGATGCGGCCTACTCCAAAGATGGAATATATGTAGGATATGAGAGCTTTTATGGTGGAGGTGGTGTGGCACTACATTTTTACGCCCGCAAAGACAATATCCCTGCAAAGATGGAGGAAATAGCATTTTACAGGAAAACAGGATGGGCTCCAGCATGGTGGATTACTCCAGAATGGAGGACTGATGACAGGTTCAAGGAATTGCAGGAATTGGGGATAAATACGCCAATGGTATGGTATAAAGGCGCTTTGTACTGTGCTGGCGTGAATTATTCATCTGACACCATGCCGTATTACTTGCCAGAATATTTAAAACTGGAACTAACGAAACCAGACGTAAACTTTACAAAATAATACATAATCACGCCCAACATATTTGAAGCAAAAATTCTTGGATAGTCAATCACAAACTGAACTTCCCGCTGAAATCCTCAATCACATCCTTCATTTTTTTACCAGCCGTGTGGTAAATATGGTGTGCAGAGGTGCGGTAAATCTCCTCCCGGCGCTGCATGAGGGAATCTATTGATGCGGAAATCTCCTCCTCAGACTTGCCGGCCAGAAGGGGCCTGCGGGAGTTGTTCTTTACAAGGCGCCTCAGAAGTGTCTCTTTGGGGCACTCAAGGTAGACGCAAGTGGTATGCTCACGCACAACAGCTGCGCTCGGCCCGGATGTTACTGTACCGCCGCCAAGGGCCAGCACAAGGTTATATGGATTTTTGGAATTCAGATAGTTGTACTCCTCAATAATCTCATTGAGGCAGTTGCACTCCTCATTCCGGAACCACTCCTCTCCCCTCTTTTCAAAGATTGTTGAGACCTTCATTGCCCACTTGTCCTCTAAATAGTCATCCAGATCAATGAACCTGCAGCCGCACGCCTGTGCAAGTCCCCTTCCCAGAGTACTTTTTCCACATCCCATGAAGCCACATAAAGTAATGATCATGATTCTCCCGACAACTCTAGAATAATGTAGGTTCATCAAACTCTACAGTAGACCCAGGAGCAAATCCTTCTCCGGAAGCACCTTCGGCAGATGCCTGTGCATCTGAGTCCCCAACCTGACTGTCGGGAAGATTTTCATCTTCCGGGTCTTCTTTCTGCAGCGGCTCAATGAATTTCACACTCTCCACCTCAAATGCTGTTGCCCTCTTTCCTTTTGCCCTGAAGCCTTTCTTGCCAATGAACTCCTCAACGTCAATTGCCTCATTTTCCCTCTTGGCATGCTTGCCTCCAAAGGTGATGAGTGCCTGTGGATGCAGATCCTCGGAAAGTTCCACAAAACGGGAACCTGGGGCGTCTGAGATGAACAGCTGCGGCACATTGTCGGACGGTTCAAAAGAGAACCTCTTTATATAGTGGAATCCGGTTTCGCCGTCTACGTAGATTGCACTGAAGGTCTTCTCCTGATCGAATTTCTCCACCCTCAACAGCTCACCCTGGTAGCGGTTGCTCAAGTCAAAGTTGGTGGTGTGGTATGTACCGTCTGCACATACAACCAGGATGCGGTCGCCTGGCTGGAACTCGCCAAGTAGCCTTCCCCTTGAGTCTTCGTTCAGGCGGTTGATATCCTCGTCAAACCAGATTGGCTTGCCGCCCATAGTGGCAATGCCTTTGGTCTTGAGCTGCACCTTATGAAGCGGGTTCCTTGAAAGGATATTACCCATTGAGGCCCTGCCTTTTACTGCAAGTTCTGCAAAGTTGTACTCAAAAATCAGTTTCTTCAGTTTAGGACGCGGCTTGAGGAAAATCTTGAGGATTTCTGCCTCGCCGTTAGGATTGGCCGAGAACCATACAAGGGTTGAATCCGGCTTGCCCTGAGTTACATCATACCATTTGTCCCTGGTAACTCCTGTAACTGCAAACCTCTTGGCATACACTATACCGGTCTTGCCGTCTGCAGAGTACTTGCCGTCCTTGTATGCCACGTTGTATATTGTGCGGGTATCGTTCTTGAGGAACACTGCCGCATGAAGAATATCCTTTCCTACAAAGGCTTTGCTCTGTACTTTGGTAACTATGTATTTTCCGTTCTTGAGGAATACAATTATATCGTCAATATCCGAGCATTCGCACACGTACTCGGCATTCTCGTCTTTCTTGAGATCTGTACCTATAAAGCCCTCCTCCCTGTTCACATACAGTTTGGCATTGGCCACCGCAACCTTAACCGCCTCAATGGTCTCAAAGTTGCTTATCTCAGTCAGGCGAGGGTATTTATCGCCATATTTCTTCTTGAGTTTCCTGAAGTAGTCAATTGCATAGGCTACAAGGTTGGCAAGGTTGTTCTTCACCACCTTCATCTCTGCCTCAAGCTTGGCAATCTTCTCGTCTACAACTTTCACATCAAACTTGGAGATCTTTCGCACCGGTTTCTCCACAAGTTTAAGAATATCGTCCATGATGATTGGGCGCAAAACAAGATTCTGGAACTCCAGCATCTTCTTGTGCACATCATCAAGCTGCTCCTCCCATGTGCGGGCCTCCTGCTCCAGGATGCGGTATACCTTGTTCTCAAAGAAGATCTTCTCCAGTGAGAAGTAGTGCCACTCGTTCTCCAGCTCTGCAAGACGGATCTCAAGTTCCCTCTTAAGCAGTTCTTTTGTATAGTCTGCACTGTAGCGGAGAATCTCATCCACACCAATGAAGTGGGGATGCTTGTCCATAATAACACAGGCATTCGGCGAGATTGACACCTCACAGTCTGTGAAGGCATATAGTGCATCTATGGTTTTGTCGGGAGAAATGTCATTGTGCAGATGGATGATGATCTCTGCGTTTGCTGCAGTGTTGTCATCTACCTTCTTTATCTTAATCTTGCCCTTGTCGTTGGCCTTGAGGATGCTCTCAATGAGGATTGAGGTGCTCTTTCCAAAAGGGAGTTCTGTGATTACAAGGGTTTTCTTGTCAAGTTTTGAGATCTTTGCCCTCACCTTTACCGCTCCGCCACGCAAGCCGCGGTTGTATTTTGAGCAGTCTATGAGTCCTCCGGTAGGGAAATCGGGGTAAAGTTCAAACTCCTCCCCTTTATAGTGTGCTATTGCAGCGTCAATTACCTCATTGAAGTTGTGGGGAAGGATCTTTGAGGCAAGACCTACGGCAATACCCTCAACACCCTGTACAAGGAGCAAAGGGAATTTCACCGGAAGGTTTACAGGCTCCTGGTTTCTGCCGTCGTAGGAGTTCATCCACTCGGTGGTCTTTGGATTGAACACAACCTCCTTTGCAAACTCGCTCAGGCGGGCCTCAATATAACGGGGTGCAGCAGCACTGTCTCCGGTAAGTATGTTACCCCAGTTACCCTGGCAATCCACAAGAAGGTCTTTCTGTCCAAGCTGCACCAGCGCATCTCCAATGGATGCATCACCGTGAGGGTGATACTGCATTGTCTGTCCAATGATGTTGGCCACCTTGTTGTAGCGACCGTCATCAATGTTCTTCATGGCATGCATGATACGCCTCTGCACCGGCTTGAATCCATCTGTGATATGAGGCACCGCACGCTCCAGAATTACATATGAAGCATAATCAAGGAACCAGTCCCTGTACATTCCGGTAAGTTTGTACTTGTTCTCACCGTCCTGTATAAGTTTCTCATATTTTCCCGAGTTCTCCGCTGTCCCCTCAACAATCTCGTCCATCTCCTCCTGAGCACCTGTAATCTCTTCGTCCTGCATAACGTTATATTTGAATGGTTCCTTAATTGGCTGACTAAATGAAATCTTCCCTGTTTCTTATATCCTTAATCCTCAACTGGAGGTTGGCAATTCCCCTGTAGTAGTTCTCCGCAATTGAATAGCAGATATCCACCGGATTTCCTCCCTGCATATGGCTGAAGTGCTCGCTCTTGTTGAATGCGATTGCTGAGATGTACCTGTACGGCTCGTCCTCCTGGATAAGTTCCAGTTTAAGGTGACCGTTGTCACTTCCCACTACCCTTCCGTTTCCGTTGTCGTACACGTTCTCGGTAACAAATACCGGCGAACTGTTGCCCGGACCGAACGGCTGGAACTGCTTCAGAATCCTGAAGAATTTAGGGGTAATCTGCTTGAAATCAAGGAATGAGTCAATATTTACAATTGGAGTAAGTATCTCCTTGGTTATCTTCTGTGCCACAAACGCCTCAAACCTCTGCGAGAACTCCTCAAGGTTCTCCTCCTTAAGGGTCATTCCGGCAGCATACATATGTCCGCCAAAGTTCTCCAAAAGATCTGAACAGCTCTCAATTGCCTCATAAAGGTCAAAACCAGGAATACTCCTGGCAGAACCTGTAACAAAGCCGTTGGAGTTGGTAAGGACTATTGTAGGCTTGTAATATGCCTCAACAAGACGGCTCGCCACAATACCCACAACACCCTTGTGCCACTGCGGGTTATACACCACAGTAGACTTGCGGCTCTCAAAATCGGGCGACTGCTTAACCATCTCAATTGCCTCTACGGTAATCTCGCGGTCTACGTTCTTGCGCTCGTTGTTGTGCACATTTATCTCTTTTCCAATGTTCAATGCATCCTCCTCCCTTCTTGAAGTAAGCAGGTCAACTGCCATCCTTCCGCTCTCCATCCTTCCTGCAGCATTGATCCTCGGACCAATCTTGAACACTATATCATCTATGGAAATTGTATGTTTTTCCAATCCCGACAGCTTTATCATTGAAAGCAAACCCTTGCGGGGAGCCTCATTCAGCTGCTTGAGGCCATAGAATGCCAACACCCTGTTCTCACCTGTTACCGAAACAAGGTCTGTAGCAATGCTCACAGCAACCAGATCCAGCAGGTGGACAATCTTCTCAAACGGAATACCATACTTCTGGGCATATCCCTGCACCAGCTTGAATCCTACTCCGCATCCCGACAGATCATCAAAAGGGTAGTTGCAATCCTCTCTCTTGGGATCGAGGATAGCCACTGCCTGAGGAAGGGTTTCGTCGGGAAGATGGTGGTCGCACACAATCACATCTATTCCCCTCTCCTTGGCATACTGCACCTTCTCCACCGCCTTAATTCCGCAGTCGAGGGCTATAAGAAGGGTATACCCCCCTTCATGGGCCCAGTCAATTCCCTTGTAGGAAATGCCGTACCCCTCATCATACCTCACCGGAATGTAATACTCCAGGTTCTGGGTAAGGGTACTCAAGAATGTATATACAAGGGAAACTGCCGATGTACCGTCTACATCGTAGTCTCCGTAAACCAGAATTTTCTCATTGTTCTGTATAGCCCTGTGCACACGCTCCACCGCCTTCTCCATATCCTTCATAAGGAACGGGTCATGCAGCATCTTGAGGTCTGGCCTGAAGAATGTCCTGGCCTCCTCGTATGTTGTAATGCCCCTCTGTACCAAAAGGTTGGCCAGTACGGGGTCTGTTCCCAGCTCATGGGACAGACGGCGCACAGCAGCCGGGTTTCCCGGCTCCTTAACTATCCACTTTCTCCCTATATTATTAATTTCCATAACACGCAAAATTAATAAAACATTTCGTTTAAAACAACGCTACAAATTGCGCTGGCGTACCGCCTCATAACATAAAACTGCCGCAGAAACCGAAACATTCAGCGAGTCAAGTTCGCCCAGCATTGGAATCTTAATTTTGGCATTTGAAGCCTCCCTCCAGAAATCTGTAAGTCCTGTAGACTCTGTACCCATTACAATTGCCGTAGGGGAAACCATATCGGTATCATAATACCACTCGGAATCCTGAAGCTGCGCAGTAAAGATGTTTATTTTGTTTGCACGGAGCCACTCAAGGGCCTCCTCATTGCTGCAGGCAACCACCTGGTTGGTAAAGATGCCACCCAGGCTTGAACGGATAAGATTGGGATTATAAAGGTCTGTAAGGGGATCACACACCAGCACAGCATCAATTCCGCAAGCATCTGCTGTCCTGAGCAGCGCACCCAGGTTACCCGGCTTTTCCACACTCTCAACCACCAGCACAAGCGGACTGTTCCACTGCCTGCCAAACTTTATATCCTTCAACTGAAGCTTTTTCTGCTCCACAACTGCCACTACCCCCTCTGTGCTCTCCCTGTATGCAATTTTGGAATAGGCCGCTGCCGAAAGGGAGAACAGAGTTGTATCAGCCCCCTCAGGGAACATTTTCCCTATATCCTCCGCTGCTGCAATCTGGCTATTGAAGAACACACTCTTAACAGCATAACCATTGCGCACACACGCCTCAACCTCACGTAATCCTTCAACCACAAACAGCCCCTGGCTGCGCCTCTCCTTTGATTTCTCCAAAAGGGCCACAACCTCCTTCAACTTGGGATTCTGTGCAGATGTTATTTCCAAAACTTTCATTGTAGCAAATTCCTGTTTCTACGTTGTTTCAAACGATTCAATCAAAATATAAAAAAGCGGCTAAAGAGGTGGAAATTCAAGGCTTGCGAAGACTGGGAAACCGGAGTTTACTTCTGTAAATGAGGATTTCACCGTCAAGCGTAACGCAGAATTTACCCTATTTAGCCGCTTTTTAATTATTTGTAGCTCTCAGGTCTCATCTGAGGGAAGAACAGCACATCCTGAATGGTGGTCTGTCCGGTCATGAACATTGTCAAGCGGTCGATACCGATACCCATACCTGATGTTGGAGGCATACCGTACTCAAGAGCACGAACAAAGTCCATATCAATGTACATAGCCTCATCATCTCCCTTGTCTTTAAGCTTAAGCTGGTCCTCAAAACGGGCAAGCTGATCAATTGGATCATTCAGCTCACTGTATGCATTTGCAAGCTCCTTACCGCATACGAACAGCTCAAAGCGCTCAGTAAGGTTAGGGTTGCTTCTGTGACGTTTTGTAAGCGGAGACATTGAAACAGGGTAATCTGTAATGAATGTAGGCTGTACAAGGTGTTTCTCGCAGTACTCGCCAAAGATTGCATCAATAAGCTTGCCCTCACCCATCTTCTCGTCAACCTCAACATGAAGCTTCTTGCAGGTCTCCCTCAACTCTGCCTCGCTCATGCCGGCAATATCAACACCTGCATACTCCTTAATTGCCTCAAGCATAGGAAGTCTTCTGTAACCTGCAGCAAAATCAACCTCTGTGCCGTTGATGTTTACCTTGGTAGTTCCGTTTACAGCCTGAGCAACAGTTGCAAGCATCTCCTCCACAAAATCCATCATCCAGTTGTAGTCCTTGTATGCAACATAAATCTCCATACAGGTAAACTCAGGGTTATGGGTTCTGTCCATACCCTCGTTACGGAAGTTCTTTGCAAACTCATACACACCGTTGTAACCGCCAACGATAAGACGTTTCAGATAAAGCTCATTTGCAATACGCAAATAAAGCGGCATGTCCAAAGTATTGTGGTGGGTAATGAACGGTCTTGCAGTTGCACCTCCAGGAATAGGCTGAAGGATTGGGGTCTCCACCTCAAGGCAGCCTCTCTCATCAAAGAAACGGCGCATTGTAGAGATAATCTTTGACCTCTTCATGAATGTCTCCCTAACCTGAGGGTTAACAATCAAATCCACATATCTCTGGCGGTATCTCAACTCAGGATCTGAGAATGCGTCAAACACCTCACCGTCCTTCTCCTTAACGATAGGAAGAACTCTCAAAGATTTGCTCAACACTGTAAGCTCTTTAGCGTGCACAGATTTCTGGCCGGTCTGGGTAACAAAAGCAAAACCTTTGATACCAACAATATCTCCAATATCAAGCAATTTCTTGAAAACTGTGTTGTAAAGGGTCTTGTCCTCACCTGGGCAAATCTCGTCTCTCTTAACATAAACCTGTACCCTTCCGCTCTCATCCATAAGCTCAATGAAAGCAGCTGCACCCATGATACGGCGGCTCATGATACGGCCGGCAATTACCACATCAGCAAAATTGCCCTCCTCAGGATTGTATCTCTCCCTGATGTCCTCTGTTGTTGCATTTACAGGAAACATTGCAGCCGGATAAGGCTCAATGCCAAGCTCCCTCATCTGTACAAGAGCATTGCGTCTGTTCAACTCCTGCTCGTTCAAATTCAATTCCATATATGTATTATTTTAATTATCAATTATTTAACTCCCGACAATTCTCCGGGAATATAAGAAACACAAAAATAATACATTTTTTGCACAAAACCCTACGGAGCCTCACAAAAATTTCTCTTCAAAGTTGTATATGTTACAGCCCTTATTTTCTCTATCCCGCCTGTCTTCCTGTACCGTCTCAAGGAACTCTCCACCACCTTCCCCTTCTCAACCTTAAGGTGCACCTGATGCTCCGCAGTCCTGTTGAAGCCCATGTGGGCATATGCCACCAGCTTCCCTTTACCGGCTATCAGGTCACCGCTTACCCAATCAGCACATATCCCCTTCCGGGTACAACTCTCCCTGAACACCCCCTTAAGGGAATCGGCCGGATATACAACCGTAAATTCCTCGCGTGCCACCGTATCGTACATTTCCACAACCACCTCCTTGAGATACATTTTCCCATCCCTGATTTCCCAGGTACAATTGTACCCAAATGGATTTGCCATAGTGCACTTTGTCACCGCAGTTCCCTCCCTTTCCTTAAGGAAATCCTGCAGCCTTCCGCTATACTGTTCATTGATGGGCCATGCATACAGATCCCACTTCTCCCCGTTTATGTAAATTGCATCTGCAGCCAACCCGGTAGCCTTCAGTTTTCCGGGCACAAACATCACTAAAATCACCAGAACAACTGGAATAAAAAAAGATTTACTCATAATGAAACAGTTTACCTGCATGCAAAACAAAAACCTTGCCACCCTCAACAATTTTTCTTCCCGATTGTATTTCTCCATAAAACACTGGAACAATGAAGAGACTTTTTCCCAAAATGGCCGCACTGTGGCTGCTGGCAGCCCCCCTGTTGGCACCGTTGCAACTTGCAGCACAGCCTGATACGCTCTCTCTTGAAGATGCCGCAGCAATTCTCATGGGCAGCAACAATGCAATAAAAAGTGCCTCAACAGCAACGGAGGTAGCCAGGGCCCAGAAACGGCAACTCAACTCCACCTGGTACCCCAATGTAAGTGTTGCTGGAGGGTATTTTCATTTTTCAAATGACATCTCCGTAGAGGCTGATTTGAGCGGTGCAGCACACAACCTTACACAGGGGCTCGCACAGGCAATTCCGCAACTTGAGATGCTGCTGCCCCAACTGCAGCAGATAATCTCGGCCATTGCCGGCAAACCCCTCTCCCTCCCCTTGCTCAAACAGGATCTGGCAACCGTTGATGCAGTTGCCCTGTGGCCTCTGATTACGGGTGGAAAAAGGATATACGCTTCCAGAATAGGACGCGGACTGGAAGATGCGGCCCTACAGATGGAAAGGCTCACTGAAAATGCCCAGATGGCCCTGATGCTCAACACTTACTACACCCTGAAACTCAGCGGTGAAACCATAGCCATGCAGCAGGAAAACCTCAACTTTTACCGTCGCCTGCACTTTAATGCCACCCGCCTTTTCCAGGAGGGATTCATAAACAAGGCCGAGTATCTTGTTTCAGAAGTTGCCCTCAGGGAGGCCGAAAGGGAATATGAAACCTCCGTAAGCCGGAAAGAGGTTGCCCTCAATGCTCTCGGAGGGGTTCTGGGGAAGAAGTTGCCGCAAGTGGAACTGTCGGGAAGATTCTTCTCAATTGATTCATTGCCCGACATTTATTCCATGAATGAGGAAATTCTGCAGGAGAATGCAGTTCTGGGGATACTCCATGCCCAACAGGAGATTCTCCACAACAGGGAGAAGATTGCCCAAAGTGATTACTTTCCCAATGTTGCCCTTTTTGCCAGGCAGAATATCCACTCCTGGAACATACCAAAGAATCTTGCCCCCCGCACCACCATAGGGGCGGCAATGCAGTGGAACATTTTCAACGGCACAGCCCGTGAAAACAGCATAAAGGAGGCCCAGCTCCAGCAGGAACAACTGGAATATGAAATTGCCAAAACAGAACAGGACCTCATTACGGCAGCACTCGCCCTGCGGAGCGGAATGGCCGACGCCCTGCACAATATAACAGCCATGGAACAGGCTTGCCAACTGGCGCGTGAACTGTTGAAAGAGAGGGAGAAAGCCTTTGCAGAGGGGATGGCCACCTCTACAGATGTTGTGGCAGCAAGAGCTGCCCTCACCAAAGCCTCAACCGCCCTCAACCTTGCAAAATGGGAGTACTGCACATCGCTGGCAAATCTCCTTGCACTATCATGCAATACAGACAAATTTATAGAACTGCACAATGAAAACTGAAAACAGGCTCATACTTGGAATAACAACCCTCACAGTTGTTATTGTTGCCGTCATTTCCATTTTTGGAATGATTCTGTACAATGATTCTCCCCAGATCCTACAGGGGGAGATAGAATGCACACAAGTGAAGATATCGGGAAAACTCCTTGGAAGAATTGAAAAATTCCATGTTCAGGAGGGGGATGCCGTAAAGGCAGGGGATACTCTTGTTCTCATAAACAGCCCTGAGACCAACGCCCTGATGCAGAGCGCCTCCGCAATGAAAGATGCCGCCTTCTACCAGCAGAGGAAGATTGACTCCGGCGCCAGGGAGCAGATCATTGAATCCCTCAGGCAGGCATGGCTGGCAGCACAGTCCCAGGCCACCCTTGCCTCCAGCACATACGAAAGGATTGAAAGGCTCTTCGCCGACAGCGTAGTAACCCTCCAGCGGAAAGAGGAGGCCCAGGCACTGGCACAGACTGCCATTGCAGCAGAGCAGGCAGCCCATTACCAGTACCAGATGGCCCTTGAGGGGGCCCAGGAAGAGGACAAACTTTCTGCCAAGGCCCTTACCAGGGCAGCCCAGGGAAGCGTGGAGGAGGTTCAGGCCCTCCTTAAGGACACCTGGCTCACAGCCCCTGCCAACGGTATCATAAGCAGTATCTACCCTGCGGTTGGAGAACTTGTACTTCCCGCATCGTCAATAATGGACCTTTTGCTCATACAGGATAACCACGTTGTCCTCAACATCCGCGAGGACCTTCTCCCCCATTTCCTTCAAGGGAGCCGGTTCCGGGGTAAAGTTCCGGCACTGGACAATGCCAAGATTGAATTTGAGGTGTATTATGTGAGCCCGTTGGGGAGTTTTGCCACCTGGCAGAGCGCCCTGCAGAGCGGCTCGTACGACCTCAAGACCTTTAGGGTTAAAGCCAGACCGGTAAACAACACAAAGGAAGCATCTGAATTGCGTCCGGGAATGAGCGTAATTGTACACGAAAAAAACCACAAAAAATGAAAGGGACACTTTACCGTGAACTCCTCAGAATCTGCAACCGCAAGAGGCTCCTTCTGGCCCCACTGGCCGTACCTCTTTTTGCCCTGCTGTTTATGGCAACCATATTCGGCAACGGCACCATTGAGGAACTCCCGGTGGGAATTGTAGACAACTCAGCCTCACCGTATTCCCGACAGATTATCCTCACTGCCCAAGCCTCCCCCACTTTGAAGATATCCACCGGGCACATCTTCAGCAATGAGAGCCAGGCCAGGGAGGCCATGCAGAAAATGGAGATATACGGCTATCTTGTTATTCCCAGTGATTTCAGTTCCAGCCTTATGGAGGGGAACCAGCCCACCATAACAGGGGTGTACCACAACGCAATGCTGGCTGCCGGAGGAGAGGTAAAGGCCGCCTTTGTAAAGGTGATTGGAGATTTTTCAACCACCCTTATAGCATCACAGGGAAATCTTGCCGGGATATCTCCAATTGAGGTGGAGACCATTGCCATGCCCACAAACGGCATTTTCTCCTCAACCTACAACACCTCCCTCAACTACGGCACCTTCCTGGCCTATCCGTTCTTCTTCATATTTTTTCAGATATTCATACTCACCTTTACTGTATACATCATTGGAACAGACCTTTCACCACAATGGCTCACTCCAACACAAGATAAATCTGCCATCCGCGCTCTCATGCACCTCTACGGAAGCCTTGCCGGAAAACTCCTCCCGTACGCCTGTATATTTCTAGCTGAGACACTGCTGGCAAACTGGGTATTCTTTACCGTTGCACATACCCCTTACCAGGGAAGCCTGCTTGCCATTATACTCAACTCCATCCTCTTCATTGGGGCTACAATGGCTCTGGGCATTGCAATAATATCCATAATTCCAAAGGTCTCCATTGCCATCTCAATAGCCTCAATGATAGGGGCTTTGGGAGCCACCGCCTCCGGTGTGACCTTCCCGGTTGAAAACATGTACCCGGTATTTCAGGCACTGTGCAGCATATTCCCCGCAAGGCATTTCATATTGGGCTACCAGGCCTCGGTTTACCTCAACGCCCCGTTTGCCCTCACATGGCACACCTATGCCATACTGCTCCTGGCCATCCCCCTCTGCCTGTGCGCAGCCCCATTGCTCCGCAGAGCCGTAAAAAACGGCCCGGGAAAACCGTTCCCGGTAATGTGGGGCACCTCCTTTGTAATCCTTGGCGGAACGGTGGGCTACTGCATCCTCTACGGCCTCCTCTATCACCCCAACATAGTTACAGAGGTGCCGATAGCCGTAATTGACAACTCGCAGACACCTGCCAGCAGGGAATACCTGAGGAACCTGGATGCCACACAGCAGGTACATGCAGCCTATATCTGCCAGGACCTTCCACAGGCCCAATCCCTTATGCAGCAAAACATTGTAAAAGGGATTATAACTATCCCTGCCAGCTTTGCATCCCGCATTTCCCAGGGTGCTGAGGCTCCGTTTGCTGTAATCCAGACCACCACCTCATTCCTCTACTACCTCACCATACAGACCGGCATTGCCTCCACAATGCAACAGGCCAACAACACCCTACGCCAGAGCACTGTACAGGCCCTTCCCATAAGCCAGCAACTGCTCCTATCCCAAACCCCTATGGTACAATATGACGACGTAACTGTGTACAACCACAACGGGGGATACGGCTCCTACCTGCTGCCAATAGCCCTCATTATCATCATATTCCAGACAATGCTCATGAGCGGGGGGATCCTGGCCGGAGACCGCAGCATATCTCCGCTCAAGTTTATCCCAATGCTTGCAGGAGGATACTTTCTTCTCTCGCTGTTCATTGTAGGACTGGTACCGGAACTCTTCTCCCTCCCAGCCCTGGCCAACAGGTGGGAACTGGCCCTGTTCATGGCACTTTTTATCCTCACCACGGCAGCCTTCACAGGTGCTGTAACCCCTCTTTTCAAAGACCCCGAGGAGGTGATGCTTTATGTGCCGTTCTTCTCGGTAGGGCTCATTTTTCTGTCGGGAAGCTCATACCCAATCAACGGCATCCCCCACTTGTGGCAGATTGTGCACTATGTGTTCCCAACCTCTCCTGGAATTCTTGGATACTTGAAACTCAACTCAATGGGAGGCTCACTGCAACACATTATCCCCCAAACGGCTACCCTCCTTGCCCAACTGCTCATATACGGATCTGTCTTCACTCTTTACCTGAGGAAGCCGGGCAAACGGAATAATTTGTAATTTTGCATCTGCAATGGCAAAATTCTCACTCATAGGAAACCCCATCTCCCACTCCAAGAGTCCTGACCTGTTCAAGGCGGCATACGGGGAGTGCGGACACACATACACCCTCCTGGAGGCCCCAACCTGCAGGGAGGCAATCAACCGTTTCACAGGGGAAGGGTACACCGGGAGCAATGTCACCTCCCCTTTCAAGGATGAAATAATGGATTACATTTCTCATCCCGACAGAATCTCATCCATCCTTGGCAGCGCAAACACTATCCTCCTCAAAGACGGAGAGTTCCACTCCTGGAACACAGATTATTACGGAGTGCAGAACACATTGCTTGAGCACTTTACCGGAGAGAGCGGAGCGGATACTTGCACCAACAGTGCCGCAACATCCTCCCCCGGTCCAATGCCGGTACTGATGAACTCAGACGGAACACCTCTCAAGGCCCTTGTAATTGGAGCCGGCGGAGCTGGAAAAGCGGCTTCACTGGCGGTAAAGGATATGGGTATGGAAGTATTCTTTGCCAACCGCAGTTCCCATGCGGCAGAACCTTTTGCAAAAAAGATTGGTGCAGAGTACGTGGGGCTTGAAAAGATTCCCCTTCTGCTCCCACAAGCAGACATAATCATCTACAACCTTTCAATGGCCATTCCACAGCTCAACGGCGTCTGTCTTGAGGGCAAAACGGTATTTGAAGCCAACTATGCCCATCCGAACCTGGCAAACAAAGGGGCTTCCAAATATATAGACGGCCGTTACTGGCTTTACAATCAGGCAATTCCGGCATTCAGGATTTTCACCTCGCAGGAGCCGTGCACAGCGGCAATGAGAGAGGTTATGGGGCTGTAGTACCGGGTTTTCTCCACTGCAATTCAGGGCATCTTCCGCCATGTGGAAAACTTTTGGATTTTTTTTGTGCCTATATGCAAATAAAGTTGTAATTTTAGCCGTTAAAACATTTAAAGAATGTCATTCAATAAAGTTATTCTAATAGGCAACGTAGGGAAAGACCCCGAGGTGAGACACCTTGAGACCGGGGCTGCTGTTGCATCATTTACCCTTGCAACAACAGAGAGATACAAGAACAAAAACGGCGAACTGCAGGACCAGACCGAGTGGCACAACATTGTGTGCTGGAGAAACCTTGCGGAACTTTCTGAGAAATACATCAAGAAAGGCAACCAGATTTTTGTTGAGGGAAAGATCCGCACCCGCAGCTGGACAGACCAGACAGGTGCAAAGAGATACACTACAGAGATTGTGGCAGACAACATAAGGCTATTGGACAGAAAAGGGGCTGCTCCAGCGCAGTCTCCTGCAGATATGCCTGCTGCCGCTGCAACCCAACCGGTGTACACTCCGCCAGTAGAAGAGACTTCAGATGATCTTCCATTCTAAAAGAAAATTATAAACAGTAACAAAATAAAGACAATTTATGAAAGTAGATGTTGTACTTGGCCTTCAGTGGGGCGACGAAGGTAAAGGTAAAATCGTAGACGTTCTGGCAAATTCATACCCGGTGATCGCACGTTTCCAGGGCGGTCCTAACGCTGGTCACTCTCTACACTTTGAGGGAAAGAAATTTGTTCTTCACACTGTACCGTCGGGAGTATTCAGAAAAAATGCAACCAACATTATTGGCAACGGTGTTGTAATTGACCCTATCATCTTCAGAGAGGAGTGCGAGGGCATTGAGGCTACAGGTGTTCCTGTTAAAGAGAGAATCATGATCTCAAAGAAAGCCCATCTTATCCTTCCTACCCACAAAATCCTTGATGCCGCTTCTGAGGCTGCCAAAGGCAAATCAAAGATTGGTTCTACCCTAAAAGGTATCGGACCTACTTACATGGACAAGACAGGCCGTAACGGTTTGAGAGTTGGTGATATCCTTACTGCAGACTTTGCAGAGAGATTCAAAACCCTTAAAGACAAACATATTGCTACCCTTTCACAGTTCGATTTCGAGTACAACGCAGAGGAGAAAGAGGCTGAGTGGATGGCAGCAATCGAGTACCTTAAACAGTTCAACCTTGTAGACGGCGAGTACGTTGCAAACAAATACTTGAACGAGAACAAGAAGATTCTTGCAGAGGGTGCTCAGGGTACAATGCTTGATGTTGACTTCGGTTCATATCCTTTCGTAACTTCATCTTCTACAACTTGTGCCGGCGTTTGTACAGGTATGGGTGTTGCCCCTACCAAGATTGGCAAGGTTTACGGTATCTTCAAAGCTTACTGTACAAGAGTTGGTAGCGGTCCGTTCCCAACAGAGCTTAACGATGAGACCGGAGAGGAGCTAAGAAGAAAAGGCTTTGAGTTTGGTGCAACCACAGGCCGTCCAAGAAGAACCGGCTGGTTGGATCTTCCTGCCCTTAAATACGCTATCATGATTGACGGTGTTACCGAGCTTATCATGATGAAAGCAGACGTTCTTGATACATTTGAGACAATCAAGGTTTGTACCGGCTACAAAGTTGACGGTGTTGAGACCGATCAGGTTCCTTACGACACTTACGCAGAGATTGAGCCTATCTACAAGGAGTTCAAAGGATGGAACAAGGACCTTTCACAGATTACCCGTGAGGAGGAGCTTCCATTTGAGTTCATGAACTATGTAAGATTCATTGAGAAAGAGCTTAACGTTCCAATCTCAGTAATCTCACTTGGTCCTGACCGCGTACAGACAATCTTCCGTAACGAGGAGTAATTTTTTACAACAAACCTAAAACACATTGCCATGAAATACTGCCAGAACTGTGGAAAAGAGATTCCCGAGAATGCAAGTTTTTGCCCGGAGTGCGGAGCAGCTGTAAAAGCACCAGCATCACCGGAAGTAAATAACGTACCTCAAAACAGGAAAGTGTGCCCGGAAACTCATCTGGCTTTGGCCATAATAACAACAATATTATGTTGCCTTCCAATAGGTGCAGTAGGAATCATCAAGGCAAGCCGTGTTTCAACTGAGTTCCAGGCAGGCAATTATGAGGCCGCCCTCAAATACAGTGCCGATGCAAAAAAATGGAGCATCATAGCAATAATTGTAGGTGTAGTGGGAATTTTGGCCTACTTTGCATTAATTGTTGGGGCTGCTGTCATTAGTGAGTTGTAAATCAAATATACCCAAATATTTAGGGATATTGCTGGCTGCAATGCTGGCAATATCCCTAATTTTTATATATATGCGTTTCAACCCGGCTGAAAGCAGCTGGTTTCCCAAATGTCCCTTCCTGCACCTTACAGGACTAAAATGCCCTGGATGCGGCTCCCAAAGGGCAATACACAGCCTGCTCAATTTAAGGCTGCCTGATGCAATCAGATACAACTTTCTGGCTGTTGTGGCCATTCCGGTACTGTCATTGTATGCATATGACCTGCTTACACACAAGAAGCACATCAGGCTCCACAACTTCCTCAACAGCAGCAAATTTATTATTGCAACCGGCATCTTCATCCTCCTTTGGTGGATTATCAGGAACATTTTCAACTTATAAGGATCCTCTTTTTCCCGACAGTTTTCCGCATAAAAAAACCGGACCACAAAAGTGATCCGGCCTTTCAATTATCTGTCGGGAAGATTATTTGCTAAGGAAATCCTCAATGAATTTTGCAACCTCAGGCTTGTCAATCTGTCTTCCAACAATTACACCGTTCTGGTCTACAAAGATATTCTGAGGGATATATCTTACATAGTACATCTTACCTACCTCATTGTCCCAGTATTTAAGGTCAGAAACCTGTGGCCAGTCAAGTTTGTCATCCTTGATGCCTTTAACCCATTTCTCGTGGTCGCTGTCATGAGAAACACCAATGATCTCAAAACCTTTCTTGTGGAATTTCTTGTAGATCTTTACAAGCTCAGGGTTGAATGCACGGCATGGACCACACCAGCTAGCCCAGAAGTCAACCATTGTAAGTTTGTTCTTTGAATAGATATCAGAGAATTTCACAGGTTTTCCATCTGGATCATTCTGTACGAAATCTGGAGCCTGTTTGCCTGGCTGCAAAGATTTGATAAGCTCAACAGTCTCTTTGGTCTCTTTAAGGATCTCATTGTTTGCAAATGCAGCAAGAGTATCAAAAGCAGCAAGTTTAGCCTCTGCCTCCTCAATTGGAAGGTCACCAACCTCAGAAGCCAAAGAGTTCAAGGCATAGTTTGAAACAGGGTTGGCAGCAAGATATGCATCAGTCATTGCCTTAACCTCACCCTCACATTTCTCGTAAGTCTCCCTTACAGCAGCTCTCTCCTCCTCAGAAAGTTTTCCATAAGCTTTCATAAGTGAATCAAGGTTGTTTGCTGCATAAAGCTCCTCTCTTTTTGCATTTACCTCATTGATGAATGCCTGGGTAGTACCGCCAACAACCTCAACTTTCTTAAGGTCTGAAGCATCAAAAGTTACATTGTATTTCTCATTCTCAAGGAAGAAACGTTTGAATGCCCTGCCACCTTTGAATGCCAAAGTGTAGTTGGTTGGAGTTGTAGTCTCACCTTTGATTGTACATTTTCCGTTTACAAGAACTGCAGTGTCAGCCACTGGAGCCTTTCTTGTACCGCCTGCAAGAACAAGTGTGTCATTAGGCAACTGGGTAAGGTCACCCGATACAGTTACATTAACTGTGTAGCCAGTCTCTGGCTGTGAGCAAGCTGCCATTAGCGCAGCAGCTGCAATTAGAACTAGTTTTTTCATATCTTTTGTTTTGTTTATTTATACCACTCCTTATACATCAGATACCCCTGGGCATTCTTGTGTGCTGCCTCATATACGGCCTCCGATGAATCCTTAACCTTTTTTGCAGGGATTCCGGCATATACTCCCGGCTCAAGCACTGCATTGCTCAATACCACTGCACCTGCAGCAATTATGGTATTGTCGGGAACAACAGCATTGTCCATAATGATTGCACCCATTCCAATAAGGACATTGTTTCCAATTTTTGCTCCATGGATAATTGCGTTGTGGCCTACTGAAACATCATTTCCAATCTCACTCACAGACCTCTCATACAAAGTATGCACAACTGCACCGTCCTGGATATTCACCCTGTCACCAATCTTTATTGTATTAACATCACCTCTAAGCACTGTACCATACCAGATACTGCAATCGTCACCCATGGTAACATCACCAATAATGGCAGCATTCTCCGCCAAGAAACAATCTTTGCCAAACTTAGGGGTAAAACCTCTTAACTCTCTAATAATAGCCATATTCCCGATAAATTAATAAGCCACAAATATAATAAAAATGCATTATTTACACACAAATACCTTCCTTCACAGGCAAAGTTCCCCTCTCCAGGCAACTTTGCGCACCAAATCCCCTTTTCGTACACAAAAAAAAGAGGCTGCCTCATGGGCAACCTCTTTCTCATATTATCTGATATATTACTCAGCCTGCTCTTTTGCCGCTCTGGCCTTAACCATTCTCTGGTAATCCTCCATTGAAGCAACAACAAGTTTTTCATACTCTCTCTGACCTGTACCTGCAGGGATTGGATGACCGCAGATAACGTTCTCCTTAAGACCCTCCAAAGTATCAACTTTACCGTGGATAGCTGCCTCACTAAGAACTTTTGTAGTCTCCTGGAATGAAGCTGCCGACATGAAGCTGCCAGTCTTAAGAGCTGCTCTGGTAATACCCTGTAGAACCTGGTTAGAAGTTGCAGGAACTGCATCCCTTGCCTCAACAAGCTTAAGATCCTGACGTTTAAGGATTGAGTTCTCGTCTCTCAATCTTCTTACGCTTACAATCTGGCCTGCTTTAAGGTTCTGTGAGTCACCTGCGTCAAGAACAACTTTCTTGTCCCAGATCTCATCGTTCTCCTGCATGAACTCCCACTTGTCAACAAGCTGCTCAGGCAAGAATCTTGTATCACCCGGATCAACAATCTCTACTTTACGCATCATCTGTCTTACAATGATCTCAAAGTGTTTGTCATTGATCTTCACACCCTGAAGGCGGTAAACCTCCTGGATCTCGTTAACAATGTACTCCTGAACCTTTGTAGGACCCTGGATTGCCAAGATGTCTGCTGGAGCAATTGCACCGTCAGAAAGTGGCATACCTGCGCGTACATAGTCATTCTCCTGTACAAGGATCTGCTTAGATAGCGGAACTAAGTAACGTTTCTCCTCACCGGTCTTGCTCTTAACAATGATCTCCCTGTTACCACGTTTGATCTTGCCCATAAGAACCTCACCGTTGATCTCAGATACAACTGCTGGGTTAGATGGGTTACGTGCCTCAAACAACTCGGTTACACGAGGAAGACCTCCGGTGATATCACCAGACTTACCGATAGCACGAGGAATCTTTATAAGGATATCACCCGCTGTAAGCTCCTGGCCGTTCTCAACCATAATGTGTGCACCTACTGGCAAGTTGTACTGTTTAAGCTCGTTGCCGTCCTTGTCAAGGATTCTGATGATAGGGTTCTTTGATTTGTCCCTGCTCTCAATTACAACCTTGTCTCTGTGCAATGAGAACTCGTCAGCAGACTCCTCTCTGTAGGTTACACCCTCTACAAGGCCGTCGTACCAAACTTTACCGGCCTGCTCGGTAATGGTAACCGCGTTATACGGATCCCATTTACAGATAAGGTCACCTTTTGATACAAGCTCACCCTCTGCTTTGTAAAGGTCTGCACCGTAAGGGATGTTGTACTGAGACAATGTGATACCTGTATTAGGATCAACAATTCTCATCTCAGCTGTACGTCCAACTACAATCTGTCGGGTCTCCTCGCCTTCAACTTTTGTAATTGTCCTCAACTCCTCAAACTCAACCTTACCCTCATATTTGGATTTGATCTCACTCTCAGTTACGCTACCTGATGCAGTACCACCCACGTGGAAGGTACGAAGTGTAAGCTGTGTACCTGGCTCACCAATGGACTGTGCTGCAATTACACCAACAACCTCACCTTTCTCAACCATACGGCCTCTTGCAAGGTTACGTCCGTAACATTTTGCACAAACACCCTTCTTGCTCTCACAGGTAAGTACCGAACGGATCTCAACAGCCTCAATTGGCAATGACTCAATAAGAGCTGCAATATCCTCAGTAATCTCCTCACCAGCACCAATGATCTTCTCACCGGTTAGAGGGTTGTATACATCGTGAACGGTAGTTCTACCCAAGATTCTGTCGTACAAGCTCTCAACAATGTCGTCCTTGTTCTTGATAGCTGTAGCAACAAGACCTCTCAAAGTACCGCAATCCTCCTCGTTGATGATAACATCATGAGAAACGTCTACAAGCCTACGGGTCAAGTAACCTGCGTCAGCAGTCTTCAACGCTGTATCGGCCAAACCTTTACGCGCACCGTGGGTAGAGATGAAGTACTCCAATACCGAAAGTCCCTCCTTAAAGTTTGAAAGAATTGGGTTCTCGATAATCTCAGCACCTGTAGAACCTGATTTCTGAGGTTTTGCCATCAAACCACGCATACCGCAAAGCTGACGGATCTGCTCCTTAGAACCACGGGCTCCTGAGTGAAGCATCATATATACCGGGTTGAATCCCTGATTGTCTGTAGAAATCTGTTTCTCTACAATATTTGTAAGTTTTGCATTGGTAGTAGTCCAGATATCAACCACCTGGTTATATCTCTCATTGTTGGTGATAAGACCAAGGTTGTAGTTTGCCTGGATGCTCTCTACCTGTGCATAACCGTCGCTTACAAGTTTTGCCTTCTCCTCAGGGATGATTACATCACCCAAGTTGAATGACAATCCGCCTTTGAACGCCATCATGTAACCCAAGTTCTTGATATCGTCAAGGAACTGTGCAGTTCTTGCAACACCTGAAACCTTAAGCACGTTACCGATGATGTCTCTCAAAGATTTCTTGGTAAGGATCTCATTGATGTAACCTACCTCCACTGGAACCAACTGGTTTACAAGAATTCTACCTGCAGTAGTCTTAACCATATGATATCCCTGTGAAGGGTCTGCCATAACCTTAGGAAGCCTTACATTAACCTCAGCGTGAAGAGCAAGTCTCTTCTCGTTGTATGCAATGATAATCTCCTCAGGTCCATAGAAGTTCATACCCTCACCTTTAGCACCAGGTCTAGGTTTTGTAATGTAGTACAAACCAAGAACCATGTCCTGAGAAGGTACGGTAATAGGAGCTCCGTTGGCAGGGTTAAGGATGTTGTGTGAACCCAACATCAACAGCTGAGCCTCAAGAACTGCAGCATTGCCCAATGGAAGGTGAACAGCCATCTGGTCACCGTCAAAGTCGGCGTTGAACGCAGTACATGCAAGAGGATGCAACTGGATTGCCTTACCCTCAATAAGTTTTGGCTGGAATGCCTGGATACCAAGTCTGTGAAGGGTAGGTGCACGGTTTAGAAGAACCGGATGACCTTTCATCACATTCTCAAGGATATCCCAAATTACAGGATCTTTCCTGTCTACAATTTTCTTTGCAGATTTAACGGTCTTTACAATACCGCGCTCAATCAGTTTTCTGATGATGAACGGTTTGTAAAGCTCTGCCGCCATGAATTTTGGAAGACCGCACTCGTGCATCTTAAGCTCCGGTCCAACAACAATTACCGAACGTGCAGAGTAGTCAACCCTTTTACCCAACAAGTTCTGACGGAAACGTCCCTGTTTTCCTTTCAAACTGTCAGACAAAGATTTAAGGGTTCTGTTAGCCTCTGTCTTAACTGCATTTGACTTTCTTGAGTTATCAAACAACGAGTCTACAGCCTCCTGTAGCATACGCTTCTCATTTCTTAGGATAACCTCAGGAGCCTTAATCTCAATAAGTCTCTTAAGACGGTTGTTTCTGATGATAACCCTTCTGTAAAGGTCGTTCAAGTCTGAAGTTGCAAACCTTCCTCCATCAAGTGGAACCAATGGTCTCAACTCCGGTGGAATAACTGGAATCACCTTAAGGATCATCCACTCTGGTCTGTTCAAATCTTTAGACTCCCTGAAAGCCTCAATAACGCTCAATCTCTTAAGCGCATCAGCTTTTCTCTGCTGAGAAGTCTCAGTCTCAATTCTGCTTCTCAAGCTGTATGACAAATCATCCAAATCAACTTTGCACAACAAAGTATAGATAGCCTCGGCACCCATACCTGCAACAAACTTGTTAGGATCTGAATCATCAAGCATCTGATTCTCTCTTGGAAGAGTGTCAAGAATGTTCAAGTACTCCTCCTCAGTAAGAAGATCCAACTCCTTAACGCCACTCTCAGCGGCAAGACCCGGCTGGATAACAACGTATCTCTCATAATAGATGATTGCATCCAGTTTCTTGGTAGGGATACCAAGAAGATAACCAATCTTATTAGGAGTAGAACGGAAATACCAGATATGCGCTACAGGTACAGTAAGGGTAATGTGACCCATTCTCTCCCTACGCACCTTCTTCTCTGTAACCTCCACACCACAACGGTCGCAGATGATTCCGCGGTAACGGATTCTCTTGTACTTACCGCAATGGCACTCATAATCCTTTGAAGGACCGAAAATTCTCTCACAGAAAAGACCGTCTCTCTCCGGTTTATAAGTACGGTAGTTTACAGTTTCTGGCTTTAGCACCTCACCAGAAGATCTGTCTAGAATCTCCTCTGGTGAAGCAAGCCCTATAGTAATTCGGTTGAAATTGCTTTTAACCTTGTTCTCTTTCTTAAAAGACGACATATTACCTTTTATTTCTAATTATCAAAAACCGATTAGTCCAAATTTACGCTAAGTCCCAAACCTCTAAGCTCGTGCAACAACACGTTCAAAGACTCTGGAATACCTGGCTGCGGCATTGGATCACCTTTAACAATAGCCTCGTAAGCTCTAGACCTTCCAACTACGTCGTCAGACTTGATTGTAAGGATCTCCTGAAGGATGTTCGACGCACCGAATGCCTCAAGTGCCCAAACCTCCATCTCTCCGAACCTCTGTCCACCAAACTGAGCCTTACCTCCAAGAGGCTGCTGTGTAATAAGTGAGTAAGGTCCAATAGAGCGCGCGTGCATCTTGTCATCAACCATGTGGCCCAACTTGATCATATAGGTAACACCCACTGTAGCCGGCTGGTCAAATTTCTCACCTGTACCACCGTCGCTCAAATAAGTCTTACCGTATCTTGGCAAGCCTGCTTTATCAGTATAAGCGCAGATATCCTCCAAGCTTGCACCGTCAAAGATAGGAGTTGCGAACTTCACGCCCAACTCTTTACCTGCCCAACCAAGAACTGCCTCGTAAATCTGTCCCAAGTTCATACGTGAAGGCACACCTAGAGGGTTAAGTACGATATCAACGATTGAACCGTCATCAAGGAATGGCATATCCTCGTCTCTTACCACTTTGGCTACGATACCTTTGTTACCGTGTCTACCTGCCATCTTGTCACCCACTCTGATCTTTCTCTTCTTGGCAACATAAACTTTTGCAAGCTGCATGATACCGGTTGGAAGCTCGTCTCCAATAGTAAGGTTGTACTTGATTCTCTTAAGCTCTGCGTCGTACTCCTTATGGGCAATCAGATAATTATTGATAAGCTGTTTGATCATTCCGTTTGCGTGCTTGTCGTCAGTCCACTTGGTCGGATTGATGTTCTCATAATCAATAGAATCCAATACCTCTCTTGTAAAGTTCTGTCCTTTGGCAAGAATCTCTACACCATATAGGTCACTTACGCCCTCAGAAGTTCTGCCTTTCACAAGAATCTGAAGCTTGTCAAGGAATTTCTCCCTCAAAACGCCAGCCTTGCGGGTGAATGTATCCTCAGCCTGCTGAACCTGAGTCTTGGTATTCTGTTTTGCCTTCTTGTTGTTTGCCTCTTTACCCACTCTCGCAAACAATCTCTTGTCAATGATTGTTCCCGACAATGAAGGAGAAGCCTTCAATGAAGCATCCTTCACATCACCGGCCTTATCACCGAAGATGGCACGGAGAAGTTTCTCCTCTGGAGAAGGATCGCTCTCTCCCTTAGGGGTAATCTTACCGATAAGGATGTCACCAGGCTCAACGTTGGCACCAATTCTGATGATACCGTTCTCGTCAAGATCCTTGGTTGCCTCCTCACTCACGTTAGGAATATCTGAAGTAAGCTCCTCCATACCGCGTTTGGTATCCCTCACCTCCATGATATACTCATCCACGTGGATTGAAGTAAAGATATCCTCTCTAAGGATTCTCTCAGAAAGTACAATCGCATCCTCAAAGTTGTAACCTTTCCAAGGCATGTATGCAACTTTAAGGTTTCTACCTAGAGCCAACTCACCTTTCTGTGTAGAATAACCCTCGGTAAGAATCTGTCCCTTAACCACTTTCTCACCTTTCTTAACGATAGGTTTCAAGTGGATTGAAGTACTCTGGTTTGTCTTTCTGTACAAAGGAAGCTTGTAAACTGTAATCTCAGGATCAAAGCTTACAAATTTCTCATCCTCTGTTCTGTCATATCTTATATGTATCTCATTACCGTCTACATAAACAATCTCACCGGAAGTTTCTGCAGACACCTGAGTTCTTGAATCTCTTACTACAGCTGCCTCCAGACCTGTACCTACAATAGGAGCCTCAGGTTTTACAACTGGAACAGCCTGGCGCATCATGTTGGATCCCATCAATGCACGGTTAGCGTCATCGTGCTCAAGGAATGGAATCAACGAAGCAGCAATTGATGCAATCTGGTTAGGAGCAACGTCCATCAAGTGAACTGCCTCTTTACCAACTACAGGATAATCAGCCTCAAAACGGCATTTGATTCTCTCATCGGTAAAGTTACCGTTCTCATCAATGCGTGCATTTGCCTGTGCTACTACTTTCTCTTCCTCCTCCTCGGCACTCATATAAACGGTACCTTTCTCAGACAAATCAACTACGCCATTCTCAACTTTTCTATATGGTGTCTCAATGAAACCAAGCTCATTGATTCTTGCATAAACACACAACGAAGAAATCAAACCGATGTTCGGACCCTCTGGAGTCTCAATCGGACAAAGTCTACCATAGTGTGTGTAGTGAACGTCTCGAACCTCGAAACCTGCCCTGTCCCTAGAAAGACCTCCAGGTCCCAAAGCAGACAGACGTCTCTTGTGGGTCATCTCAGCAAGAGGGTTGGTCTGGTCCATGAACTGCGACAACTGGCTGGTACCAAAGAATGAATTGATAACTGAAGACAAAGTCTTTGCGTTGATAAGGTCAATTGGAGTAAATACCTCATTGTCCCTTACATTCATTCTCTCCCTGATAGTTCTTGCCATACGTGCAAGACCTACGCTGAACTGGTTTGCCAACTGCTCACCTACAGTTCTGATCCTTCTGTTGCTCAAGTGGTCGATATCATCAACGATAGCCTTTGAGTTGATAAGCTGGATCAGGTATCTGATAATCTCAATGATGTCAGATTTTGTAAGTACTCTCACATCATTAGGAGTTGACAAATTCAGCTTCTTGTTTAGACGGTAACGTCCTACTCCACCCAAATCATATCTCTTGTCTGAGAAGAACAGTTTGTCAATCACGTCTCTTGCAGTAGCCTCATCAGGTGGTTCTGAGTTTCTAAGCTGTCTGTATGTATAGAATATAGCCTCTATTTCAGAGTTACACTGGTCTTTCTGTAGAGTATTGTGGATGATTGCGTAATCACTAGTATTCGCATCCTCATTGTGGATAAGAATTGTGCTTACATCTGAATCCAGGATGTCCTCAATATGGCTCTCCTCCAACACAGTCTCACGATCGATGATAATCTCATTACGCTCAATTGATACAACCTCTCCAGTATCCTCATCTACGAAGTCCTCGTTCCAAGACTTAAGGACTCTTGCAGCCAATTTGCTGCCAATGCATTTCTTGAGGTTGGTCTTGTTTACCTTAACCTCTGTAGCCAAACCAAAGATATCAAGGATATCCTTGTCGCTCTCAAATCCGATAGCTCTCAAAAGAGTGGTTACCGGTAATTTCTTCTTACGGTCGATGTAAGCATACATCACGTTGTTGATGTCTGTAGCAAACTCGATCCAAGATCCTTTGAAAGGAATGATTCTGGCAGAGTAAAGTTTTGTACCGTTGGCATGCATACTCTGTCCAAAGAAAACACCTGGAGAACGGTGAAGCTGAGAAACAACAATTCTCTCAGAACCGTTAATGATGAATGTACCTCTAGGTGTCATGTAAGGGATAGTTCCCAAATAAACGTCCTGGATTACAGTATCAAAATCCTCATGCTCAGGATCTGTACAGTAAAGTTTCAATTTAGCCTTCAAAGGAACGCTGTAAGTAAGGCCTCTGTCAAGGCACTCGTCCATTGAATAGCGTGGTGGATCAATGAAATAATCTATAAACTCCAGAACAAAATTGTTACGGGTATCCGTAATAGGGAAAATCTCTTGAAAAACCTTAAACAAACCTTCGTTTCTGCGGTTTTCTGCTGTTGTGTCAAGCTGAAAGAAATCTTTAAAAGACTTCAATTGCACTTCTAGAAAATCCGGGTAATCAAGCAGGGATTTAGTAGTAGCAAATGTAATTCGCTGATTGTTTGTATTTTGCGACATTGTTTATAGGTTGGTTGGAAATAAACTTAAAATAACGACAAAAAGGTTTAGGGCTAATTTCTTGCCCTAAACCTGACTATTTCCCGCTGAACGGGGGTTGAATTTATTTAACCTCAACCTCAGCACCAGCCTCCTCTAGAGCAGCTTTTACGCTCTCAGCCTCTGCTTTAGAAACTTTCTCTTTAACAGCTTTAGGAGCACCGTCAACTAGATCTTTAGCCTCTTTAAGACCAAGACCAGTTAGCTCTTTAACAACTTTTACAACGCCAAGTTTCGCTGCACCAGCTGATTTAAGGATAACGTCGAACTCAGTCTGCTCAGCAGCAGCAGCCTCACCTGCTGCAGCAGGAGCTGCAACTACAGCTGCAGCAGCAGCTGGCTCAATTCCGTACTCCTCTTTAAGAACTTTTGCTAGCTCTTGAACATCTTTTACTGTTAGGTTAACTAGCTCTTCTGCAAATTTTTTGATATCTGCCATGATTGTATAATTTTAATGTGTTATTATTATTACTCTTTTTCTGATAGTGTTTTAACGATACCTGCAATTTTGCCACCGCCCTGTGATGTAAGAGCTGAGATAACGTTTTTAGCAGGTGACTGAAGCAATCCGATGATATCACCGATAAGCTCCTCACGAGACTTGATGTTAACAAGTGTCTCAAGGTTTTCAGCACCAATGTAAGTGCAATCCTGAACCATAGCACCTTTTAGTGCTGGCTTGCCACCGTCCTTTGAAAACTCTTTGATAAGTTTTGCAGGAGCGTTAGCAGTATTGCAGAACATAACTGCTGTTGAGCCTTTTAGTACGCTCTCAAACTGCTGGAAGTCTGCAACCTCGTTCATCTCCAAAGCTTTGTAGAACAAGGTATTCTTAACTACAACAAGTTTGATGTCCTTCTCAAAGCAAGCACGGCGTAGCTTTGAAGTAGCCTCCGCATTCAAGCCCTCTACGTCAGTAACATAGAAGTTAGGAGTCTCCTTTAGCTGTGCTGCTATAGATTCAATAATCTGAGCTTTATTCTCTTTTCTCATAATCCGATCAATTTATTATTCAGCAGCACTGATTGTTTTGCAATCAACACAAATTCCAGGACCCATAGTTGAAGAAAGGAATACACTCTTAACATAGGTACCTTTAAGTGCCTGTGGTTTTAGTTTGATAACTGTATTAAGGAACTCATGTGCATTCTCTGCAAGCTGGCTAGCGCTGAAAGACACCTTACCAATACCTGCGTGAACAATACCCTGTTTGTCAACCTTAAAGTCAATTTTACCGGCTTTAACCTCTTTAACGGCGTTGCCAACCTCCATGGTTACAGTACCAGTCTTAGGGTTTGGCATCAAACCTCTAGGACCAAGGATTCTACCGATAGGGCCGATCTTACCCATTACTGAAGGAGTACAGATGATAACGTCTACATCTGTCCAGCCAGCTTTGATTTTCTCAATATATTCGTCCAAACCTACAAAGTCAGCACCGGCATTTCTTGCCTCCTCCTCTTTGTCAGGTGTACAAAGTACAAGTACGCGGGTCTCTTTACCAGTTCCGTGTGGAAGTGTCACAACGCCGCGAACCATCTGGTTTGCTTTACGAGGATCAACACCTAGACGAACAGAAATCTCTACAGTTGCGTCGAATTTGGTATAAGAAGTCTCTTTTACCAAAGCGCAAGCCTCAGATACTCTGTACTCTCTGCCTTCCTCAACCTTAGCATTAGCTATTTTCTGATTTTTAGTTAGCTTACTCATTGCGTGTTGTGATTAATTAGTTTACGTCTGCTGGGAAAGTTCCCTCAACTGTGATACCCATGCTTCTTGCAGTACCTGCAACCATGCTCATAGCTGATTTCAAAGTGAAAGCGTTCATGTCAGGCATTTTGTCCTGAGCAATTGCTCTTACCTGCTCCCAGGTAACTGAAGCAACTTTCTTACGGTTAGGCTGAGCCGAACCAGACTGAATTTTAGCTGCCTCTTTAAGCTGAACTGCTACTGGCGGTTGTTTTACTACGAAAGTAAATGATTTATCACTGAAAACTGTGATAATAACTGGCAATACTTTACCTGCCTTGTCTTGTGTACGGGCATTAAACTGCTTGCAGAAATCCATGATGTTTACACCCTTTGAACCAAGTGCTGGTCCTACAGGAGGTGAAGGATTAGCTGCGCCACCTTTAATCTGCAATTTAATGAATGCGGCAATTTCTTTAGCCATAATTCTTCTTTAATTATTCTTTAACTACTTGAACAAAATTTAACTCTAAAATTGTCTTCCTTCCAAAGATCTTAACCATTACTTTAAGTTTCTTCTTGTCATCCAAGACCTCCTCAATAGTACCGTCAAAACCATTGAATGGACCATCGGTAACCTTAACCGCTTCACCTACTACGAATGGTGTTACGTTCTCCTCCTCCATGTCTATAAGCTCATCAACTCTACCAAGAATTCTGTTTACCTCAGACTGGCGAAGTGGAGACGGCTCCTTGTCTTTACCACCCTGTTTCTCAGTTAGGAAACCTGAAACGTGTGGAAGATTTCTGATGATATGCTGAATCTCACCTGTTAGATTAGCTTCAATTAGAATGTAGCCAGGATAGAAAATTCTCTCCATGCTCACCTTCTTGCCGTTCTTTACCTGGTAGATCTTTTCAGTTGGGATAAGAACCTGAGACACATAATCTGTAAGACCAAGTCTCTTAATTTCGTTCTCAATGTACTCCTTCGCCTTCTTCTCTTTTCCACCGGCAGCGCGGACAACATACCATTTTTTGTCGGATACCTCGCTCATGATTAGTACAACATGTTATAGATGAAGGTCATAATGTTCTTGAACACTACGTCCATACCAAATACGACTAGGGCAAAAATAACAGAAGCTACCATAACTACAATCGCTGAGTTCTGGAGCTGCGCCCAAGTTGGCCATGTTACCTTTTTAGACAACTCTAAATACGAGTCTTTGAAATACAAAGTTAATTTGTTCATTACCATTTAATTATAATAACTGCAATTGGAAGCTTTACAGTTACTTGATTAAAATTGAACCAAACCGTAACCTTTGGTTTGCAGGGGCAGAGCGATTCGAACGCCCATCAACGGTTTTGGAGACCGCTATTCTACCCTTGAACTATGCCCCTAAATTAGAGCTTCCCGAAGGAAGCTCTGTTTATTTTGTGTATTGATTAAAAATTAACCAATTTTAGTTACCTGACCAGCACCTACTGTTCTACCACCCTCACGGATTGCGAAACGTAGACCCTCATTGATAGCAACTGGGTAGATTAGCTCTACGTTGATAGTTACGTTATCACCAGGCATTACCATCTCTACACCCTCTGGAAGAAGAATCTCACCAGTTACATCCAAAGTACGGATAAAGAACTGAGGACGGTATTTGTTGTGGAATGGAGTGTGACGACCACCCTCTTCTTTCTTCAATACATAGATCTCAGCAGTGAAGTTCTTATGAGGAGTGATAGTGTTAGGTTTAGCGATAACCTGACCTCTCTTAATCTCTTTCTTGTCAATACCACGAAGAAGTAGACCTACGTTGTCACCAGCCTCACCCTGATCTAGAAGTTTACGGAACATCTCAACACCGGTAACAGTTGATTTCTTAGGCTCC
>JAGBTG010000015.1 GCA_017631435.1 Bacteroidales bacterium
GTAAAGGAAGTTGTGTGGGAAGGGGGTGGTTTGGCCAGGCAGGAGAAATTTATTGTGTCAACTGTTACCAAAAGGAATGTGTTGATATCTTTGGTAATACAATGTAGTGAAAAGGTTCGGGATATGAAAGAAAGGAGAAGTTGTAATGCTTGATATTTTGAAGAAGCCATTATCCAGTGTGATGGGAGCAACTCTTGCTATTGCAGGGGTAACATTGATGGCGTGTACTATGGGAAATGGTAAAGCGCTGGCGGAAGGGCCTACGTTTCAGGATGTAGCATCACAGGTATTTGGTCAGGCGGTTGGTCCTGATAACGATGGTACGCTTTATATTTTTGGATTAACTGCAAAATATACTCAGCCTGAGTATGTTGAGGGAAGAGGTCCATATAAATCATTTTTGAAATTTTTACCTTCGATCCGTTGGTATGATCCAGAGCATTATTGGACGCCTGGAAGTCAGAATGAAGGGGTTTTTAAGAATGAAGAATGTGTTCTTTGTCATACCGTTCAGACTCCTACCATCGTAAAAGATTGGAAGAAGAGCGCTCATGGTAATTTGGAACTCAGGAGGGGGCTTGGTGTAAAAGGGAAAGATGGAAAGCCGGTTGAAGGCACTGTTGGCTGTGATGTATGTCATGGCAACGATCACCAGAAGCTTTTCATGCCTACCTATAAAAATTGCGGTGAGTGTCATCCAAAGGAGACATCGGAGCACAGGTCGGGTGGTTTGGGTTCACACACCCATGCGTTTACGGTAAACGTATTGGAATTTTCATGGCATGTAGGGAAACCAGCTGAAGAGGTTGCTGGTTGTGCAGAATGTCATGCAATTGCAGAAAACAGGTGTGACGGATGTCATACAAGGCATGTATTTAGCCCTGCAGAAGCGAGGAAACCAACTGCCTGCAGATTCTGTCATATGGGTATCGATCATGATGAATGGGCAATGTATAATACTTCCATTCATGGTTGCCTGTATGAGGCTGAATCTGCCACTATGGACTGGAGCAAGCCTTCGAAGAAAGGAAACTACAGAGTTCCCACATGCGCATATTGCCATATGCAGGATGGAAATCACAACCCGCAACAGTTTGGTACAATTTACAGCGATATGGGTATGTTCCAGGTTGATCGTGGAGCGCCAAAGCACAAAGCAAAAAGAGATGCATGGATAAAGAAATGCCAGGATTGCCATTCTCCAAGGTTTGCTGCTGACAAGCTGAAAGAAATGGATGCAGGTGTGAATTTGAGCTTCACAAAATGGAGGGAAGCGGCAGCCGTCATCGTTGGTTGCTTCCTGGACGGTGTTGTCGACCCGATGCCAGAAGGTTCACCTCCAGACTGGTATGGTCACTATACCTTCAGCCTGCTGCCAGGCGGAGATCCGAGATTTTATGCGACTTCGAATTTGGAACGTTTAGGTTTGGAAATGATTTGTTATCTGACCGGCAATGTTTACAAGGCCTACGCTCATATGTCGATGTATAACCAGACATATGGAAACGGTAGCGCCTTCGAACAGGATAGAAAGCTGATCGAAATCAAGACAGAGGCTGCTAAGTTGAGAAGGTTTGCTGCTATTGAGAAGAAGATTGGCTTAGAGCACAAATCCGAAGCGTTCTGGCAACATGGTGAGTATCTGGATCTGCTTCCTGGCTGGAAAAGAAAGCCTGGAGATGTAGATGTTGAGTGGTTTAAGAGAACAGATATACCTCATCGTGCTAATGCAGATGCTGGTGTTGAAATACATCACTAAGCTGTAAATCTGGTATAAATGTCCAGAAGTAAAGAGTTCAATTTCAATAGAAACCTCTTAGGTATATACCAGAACCGCAAAAAAGAAAAAATATGGTCGTTGCCATTTATCTAATGATTTTGGTACTTGCGGTTATAGTGAATATGTTAGAATGAATAAAGATGGTACTGCTCCTTTGAGTGGAGAGCAATTGAAAATTTACAACGAATGCGTCGAGTAGGCGTATAAAGATGTTGGCATTTATGTCAGTGAACTTGATGAAAGTGTAAAGATTGGAGAGTTAAATAAAGAAGAACGTGATAAACTATTAACAGATTTTGATACTACTAATAATTATGGTAAATTGGTTGAACTTTGTATAGAGAGGTTAGGTTTTTATCCAGAACAAAGAACTCGTTTAGTAGATGTAAAAGTATTTGATGAAGAAGAAAAGGAATAATATAAGAGA
>JAGBTG010000016.1 GCA_017631435.1 Bacteroidales bacterium
AGTAGTGGCAGCCGTTTCACACAATGAGTATGCACACCTCACCCAGGATGACTTCGCAAACCTCCTTACTCCCGACGGAATCCTGATTGATGTAAAAGGCAAATTCAAAGGAAAAATTGACAAGTACGGATATTGGAGTTTGTAAGATCTTTACAAAACAGATATTATTTTCTCCATATAAATCGCATTGCCCGAGGTATCCATACCCTCCACTACAATCTTGAACTCGCCGGCGTATTGGGGCTTTACACATTCAAAAGTAAATTCCCCACCAGCAGCAACTTCCAATACAGGATTCCAGTATATGGTACTGTTATACTTAGGATATCCTCTGTTGTCCTTTATCCTGTCGCCCAGAAATGCTGCAGGATACTGCACTGCGTCATAATTTACCAGAGTTGTATTCTTCCACAACTCCTTGCCTCCCATATCGCCTTTATATGTATTGAATTTTACAATGCCGTCAAATACAAAATGATTGAGCACATACCGTCTTGGGTAAATTATAATCTGCTTAACAAGCAGAGGATCCATGTCTATTATAATGGAATGGTCCCTTACAGGCACTCCGTCAAGCAGTATCAATGAATTGTAACGTGAAAGCAAATAGCTCACAGGTGTATTGTTCCACTGTACAACAAATCCGTCTTTGCCATCCACTTTCCTTATCCTCAAATTCTCCACATACTCAAATACAACCTCCCTCATAACGGGGAATCTGGTATAATCATCAAGATTGTACACAATTGGTGTCACTGCTCCAAAAAAATCATTGCTGCGCATCCTCATCAGATTATACAGGGTATCCGCCTCAAATCCCCTCTCCACCTTCATCATCATACTCCTGCGCTCAAGATGAGGCTTGAGTGCCTGCGAAATTTTCAGAACCGGAATTTTTGCAGGAGTGTGCATATACTCCTTCTTCACAAGTTCCACCTTATACACACTGGAGGAAACAGAATCTCCCTTGAACTTAGAAGTTTGTGTAACATCTGCCACCACATCAAACAACAAATCCCTTTTTCCCGAAATATTATTGGTGTAATACATCAGATATCCCAACGAATCTGCATTTGCCACATACACATCATCAGTATTGCCCATAGCCGACATATATACATATACTCCTGCGGCATCCTTACCTGTGGCAGGCTTCCCGTCCTTGAACAGCCTGGCCCTTATTACCTCTCCAGCATATTCTTCATCAGCAGTGCCTGCAAACTGCCCGCTCCTGTCCAGCAATGAAGTGTTGTCATACCCCCTCTCACCAATACTCTTTACAAGAGAATCCAAGTGGTAAATTGAAACACTCACCTGCATAGGCTGGTCTCCCAAGTTGGAAATCTTTACTGGAAAGCTCTCACCCTTCACATTCTGTGCTTCTATGGCAACTCTGGATTCTGTAAAAGGAATTGCCTTGCCTGTTCCCTTTATATCTTCATCAATACCTGCCAGCTCCACACCACCCTTCACCCTCTCTGATGTAAGAGTATTGAATACTGTAACTATTTTACCGTTAAATTCCCCTTGCGAGTCTCCGCCATCCTTTCTTGTATATGCAACTATAGAATAATTGCCTGTAGCAAAACTGAACGGTATCTGAAGCTTGCCGCAACCTCTACCCTTAACCAGGGCCACTTTTATTGTTGATTCAAGTTTTTCTCCAGAGAAGAAATCCAGATATGCAACACTGCTTAAAGAAGAGTACTTTCCTGTTGCCGAATCAATGCAGAATACAGAACACCATAGGTTCTCACCTGCCAGATAGCACTCCTTGTCAGTTGTAACATAAACCTTTTCCTGGGCATATCCACTTACCATACAGGAAAAGAAAACTGTACAAAATATATTCAAAAACCATCTTGAATTCATAACATTCCCTTTTTTAGTAAACAAACGGCCAATCTTCAGGTTTTGGCTGGCAATTGTAACCAGTATCTGTACACGAGCGCCTTACCCACAATGCCTTCTTAATAACGCTTCCACCATCTTTATCAGAATCAGACTCTTCATACACAATTTCCAAAGGCACCCAACCGGAATTGGCCGCATCTGCCCATTCACTTTCAGGGCGGAGTACCCGGTCATCGCATTGCTTTTTATCATACAATCTCTCCTTTCTCCAATCCACATACATTTTTGCATGCGACACTTTACACACATTAACATACCCAATAACATACTCAGAAGGGTTTGTACTGTTCACAATATTGCCGCCAACTTCAGATGGCTGGGGAGCAAACAGTCCGCCATTTCCAAAAGTGTTTTTCTTCATCTGTTCCCAATACACATATCCCACCTTGTCCATAACCATCTGTACAACAGAGATACAGTATGTATCAAGCAGTTTCTTGTCATCTTTTCCAATCTCCTGGAATATTTTCCCAGAAACCATGTTCACATTGAGATTCTCAGTATTCTCCAGCACTATGGAGCCGCTTATCTGGGTTGTATAACAGATTTCTCCGTCACGCACCTCATTATAGGGACGGCTCTCAATCTCTCCTGTTGACATATTGTATCTGAGTTTAGTATTTACAATGGCCCTATTGTTCCATGTCTCCTGGATTTGCCATCTGTAATACCCGGTATCGTTTATATCATCATGCGTAGACAGGTTAATGGCAACTTTACTCCTCTCTTCATTTATCTTATACCATAAACTGTCAATTGGTGGACTTACCAATACAGGTTTGAACTCGGAAACATATTCACCCCTGTCGGGAATAGAAACACAGAGGCGGTACTCCCCATCAAGAGGGAGACTCCTTGTATCCACCATATACTGTGCTCCATACAGGCGGTAGTCTGAAGTATCGGCCCCATCATAATATTCACATCCATTCCATACCTGTCCATCTGCACTCTCTACCCATATAGCAACATCACCGGCAATATTCTCACCCCACCATTCTGAAACCGGTTTTGACAGGCCCAATTTAACATATGTAAATCCTCCAACTATTATATCTCCTTCTACAACCACCAGCTGCTTGTCCAGCCCTGTGATTTCACCAATTTCAGGTTCAAAACTCCTAATACACCCCGCCATTGCCGCAAGGAGAACCATCATCACTGTCAATTTAAAAAATCTCATAACAACCCCTCCTAAAATTTGAAATTAAGTGTCAGATATGGGATTTGAGATCCAAACACACTCATCTGATACCCGCTCTTACCTTCAAAATAAACTGAATACACGTTAAAGCGTCCTGTAACATTATAAACACCTACGGTAAATGAAAAATGGGTAAACGCTTTAAGTCTATGGGTAGGCTCAACATTTATGGCCGCATCCATTCTGAAATAATCAGGTACTCTATACCCGTTCCTTTCTGAATAGAACAGTCTGTCACCACCTGCATATTCATACAGTGCTGCAGGCACAGTAACCGGTCTTCCAGTTGCATATTCACAATTGAGAGAGAGGCTCAATCTGTGGGTAAACTTGTAATTTCCCACAAGCTTAGCTTCATGCGGCTTGTCAAACGACGCACTGTACCATTTGCCCCTGTTTATTGCTGCCACACCTCTTGTTCCATCCTCTTTCAGTTGCGTGCGTGAATATGTATAAGAGAACCATCCGTTCAGTTTTCCCTGCGGTTTCTTGAGCATCAGCTCTGCTCCATAAGCCCTTCCCTTTGCAACAACCACATCATTGGCAATATTCTCATTCATCACCAGCACAGCACCGCTCTTGTAATCCAGATAGTTGCCCATCCTCTTGTAATATGTCTCAAATGAGGCATCTATCTTGTTGTCAAACAATGACGCATACACTCCCGCCGCCAACTGCCATCCCTTTTGAGGCTTTATATCCTTATCACTCAACTTCCACACATCTGTAGGAGATATGGCTACAGTGTTTGAAAGCATATGGATATACTGCCTCATACTGTTGAAGCCCACCTTTGCAGAGACCCTGTCATTTATCATATATCTTCCCGACAGTCTCAACTCAGGAGCACAATAGAACTTGTTGGAAGCAAACATGGAGAACCTTATGCCATAATCAATTGAAAGCTGTTCCGACACATTCCACACATCACTGGCAAACAAAGCACCCTCAACAGCATTCTCCATAGGCAATTTCCTAGGTATTACATTCGACCCCTTGAGGTATGGCAAATATTTTCCAGGCTGTACCCAATAATTCACCACATCTGCACCATACACAAGAGTATGGTTCTCATCCATTATGGTTTTCAGTTTGGCTTTGGCAAATGCTTCCTTTATATCATAAGACATGATATAGGATTTATATTCATAGCTTTTGTCCATTGTAGAATAGCCATACTTGCCAAAACCGGCATTCACCTCAAGCACCTGACGTTCACTGAAATTGTTTTTCCACTTTACGGATGCACTTGTATTGTTGTACCTGAAACGGTTCTGTTTGGTAAACTTGAACTCATCTGCAGACCAGTATCCGTTTACCTGCAACATGTTCCTGCCATTGAATTTATGGGTTATACCCATAGACATATCGTAGAATGATGCTGATCCTCCTTTGTATTCCTTTTCATAGAAAGCAAACGGATCCTCTTTAGGCAAATAATCCAACAACCAGTCTGAATAAGTTCCCCTTCCGGCTACAATGAATGTTGTCTTGTCTGAAATTGGGCCCTCAACATGTGCCCTTGAAGCCTGCACTCCCAGGTTCATTGAAGCTACAATCTCCTTGTTGTTGCCCTCTCTTGTAGAGACATCCAGCACAGATGAGATTCTTCCGCCATATTCAGCAGGAATGGAACATTTGTAAAGTTCAATATTGCTGATAATGTCGGGATTAAAACCTGAAAACACTCCAAAAAGATGGGACGGGTTATACACGGTTGCCCCGTTGAAAAGTACCAGGTTCTGGTCTGTTGCTCCTCCCCTCACATTAAATCCGGCTGCAGCCTCACCCACAGATTTCACTCCCGGCAAAGTAAGGATTGCCTTAATTACATCCGTCTCGCCCAATACGGTAGGGATTTTCTTGAGTTTCTCTATCCTTATACTCTCAACACCCATTCGGGTATGTCTGAGATGGTTTGATGACTCTGCAGAAACCACCACTTCCCTTAATGAAAGCACCTTTTCACGCACTTGAACATCCAGCTCTCCATCACTCTGAACATCCAGATGCAAAGTATAATTCTCCAAAGAGTATCCCGTAACATCAAGTTCCCTTGCTCCCGTTGGCAGCATAATGCTGTAAAAGCCGTCGGCATCTGTCTGGGCGTATATTCTTGCTCTTTTGTCATACAAACCTACACCTATCACCGGCTCTCCGGTACGTGAATTCCTCACATATCCTCTTACCAGAGCCTTATTGCCTTGCTTCTTACCTTTAGATCCTACCTGATAAACCTTATTTCCCGCACCTGCCACATTACGGTTCATATCCAACTCTTCCATAAGTTTTCCAGCGGCAGCCTCACCCTCCTTATCTTTCTCCGCCATGAAAAAATCTCCAGGCAGCACGCCATCCAAAGTACGCCCTTTAAGAACAAGAAGATTACCGTCAAATTTGGTTATTGAATACCCCTCCTTCAACAGTTTCTGCTCCATTTGTCCAAACAGACTGCCCTCCTTTTCATCCAAATTGAAAACCAGATTTCCAGCATCGGAACCAGGCACATAGTATACCTTGCCGGCACATTTCTCCTGCATGAGCACCATAAGGGAATCCAGACCAATATTCCTGTACACTCCACTTTCTTGAGAAAACGCTGTTCCCCGGGCAAAAAGGGAAACCAGCACAATAAAGATCACGTACCTTTTCATAATGTACCCTCCTGTGATTTTTCTATCTTCTCCATAACCAGAGCAAATATTTTATCCTTGTCATCATGAATACGCCTCAATGCACTTGTAGTCCTGTAGATGGTTTTCCTCATATGGGGATAAAGCCTCTTCAGATGCTTTTCCTTCTTCAACTTGTAGTATTTTCCATCCTTAACCACATAATAGCGGTCCTTTTCGTACACCTCCAGGCTGACACCTTCTTTCATAAAGAAGTGCTTTTCCACTTTTTTAAGCAGTTGGTCTTTACCATCATACAATACCTGGTAATAGTCCTCAGGCATAACAGACTTGTCATCACCCGTATGGATAAACATTTTATCTCCCAATGTAAAATAGCTTACCAGATTCTTGTCCAAAACAAGAACCATACCGCTCCCGGGCAACTTGATACACAAATCTCCCCTATAGGCATCAAAGTTCAGCATTGCACCTATATACAGTTTCTCATTGTACTCTACATTGCCAACAATAAAATCATCTGAAAAAACATAGACCGTTCCTTTGAACGGAAGTGGATAATCCATAGCCACAGGCCCCCTATAAAGAGCAGCATTCAAATGCAACTTTTCCAGCTGCCCATCTTGAGCCATAACATTTCCGCTTGCAATTGACAACAGTACCACTGCAAGTACAGCAATTTTATAGTTAGACATAGCCATTAGAGTAAAATACGATTAGCTCAAATTTAGCTAAATTTTTCAAAACCAAATAGTATTATCAATAAAAACGAGGAATCAATTCCTCATTTTTACAAAAAAATTACGGTTCTCGGAGCAAAAAGGGTAAATTTCTGCGTTTTGAACTGAGCCATAACGCATTAAACAGAAAACCTCGGAAATAGTAACAATGGCAATTTAGCAAAGAAACGCAAGGTAATGAAATAGAACGGTTGCCAAGTCATTACCCGATAATGCAGTAAAGTTTTTCTTTGTGTCGTCACGTTTCATCGTTCTGCGCTAGTTTGCATATCAATGTATAACTCGCTGATAACTAATTTTGTAACCAAAAAGATTAGATTATGCGAAGTACATTTAAGGTGCTGTTCTACGTGAACGGAAGCAAGGAGAAAAACGGTATTGTTCCTATTATGGGACGAGTGACAATCAACGGTTCTGTGGCTCAATTCAGTTGCAAGCAGAGCATCCATAAAGACCTATGGGATGTGAAAGGCAACCGAGCAAAAGGCAAGAGTAAAGAATCGAGAGACATCAATTTGGCTTTGGATAACATCAAGGCTCAAATCATCAAACACTACCAACGCATTTCAGATAGAGAAGCATTTGTAACTGCCGAAATGGTACGCAATGCCTATCAGGGTATAGGAACAGAGTATGAAACCCTGCTCCGAGCATTTGACAAGGAGAACGAAGCCTTTGCCAAACGAGTTGGCAAGGATCGTTCTCTGAGTACTTATCAGAAATACCTTACCGTAAGGAAATATCTTGCAGAATTTATCAAAGTACATTATAAGCGTACAGATATTGCGATGAATGAACTAACCGAGGATTTTATTCGTGATTATTGCTTGTATCTGAGAAATGAGGTTGGATTGGCTCAATCATCAGTATGGATATACTCCATACCATTGAAGCACATTGTAACTACTGCTCACTATAATGGCAAGATTGCACGCAACCCATTTGCCCAATACAAAGTTGACCCCGACCATAAAGAGAGAGGTTTTCTAACCGAAGATGAGTTGCAAGCCTTTACAACGGTTGAATTGAACAATCCCGATTTGGAGTTGGCAAGAGATTTATTCGTGTTCGGTTGTTGGACGGGAATATCATTCATTGACATTAAGAATTTGACAACGGAGAATATAACAATGTTGGGTGGTTCGCCTTGGATTGTATCAAAGCGACAAAAGACAGGCGTACCGTTCCAAATCAAATTGATGGATATTCCTATGCAGATTATCAAGCGATACGAACCATACAGAATAAGCAGCAATCTATTCAATATCGGTAGCCACGACACAATAAACAAACGCATAAAAGAGGTGGCGAAATTATGCGGTATTGAGAAGCGAACTTCGTTCCACCTGAGTAGGCACACATTCGCAGTGTTAGCCTTAAACTATGGTATGCCGATAGAGAGTGTAAGCAAGATTCTCGGACATACAAATATTACCACAACGCAGATTTACGCAAAGGTTACCAATACCAAACTCGAACACGATATATCGATGTTTGAGGATAGAGTTAGCGGAAGATTTGCAATATAACTTGTATAGAGGTATGGAACAAGCAATCATAACAATCAGCGAAAACGGCAGTGTGAATATCCCAAACGGTAATATTTGGATGTCCGAAATGGAATTGGTGGAGTTGTTCGGGGTAATCGCCCCGACACTCCGAGCCGCTATTAAAGCAATATATAAGAGTGGAACGCTTTGTCCTACAATAACCCAACGATGCGATTTGGTTACATCTAAAAGCTGGGCAATATTCTACAACCTTGAAGTGGTCATTGCACTTGCATTCAGATTGAACACCTATGTGGCAAGCAGGATAAGGCAAAAGGTGTTGGAAAGTCTATGCCTGCGAAAAGAGAAAGGTAATAACCTAATTATATGGTTTGAAGAAAAATATGTGAGCAATTAATATAGCATATTAAATCTTTTTACTAATTTTGTTGTCAAATATTGGCTATTCAGGATAAATCAAATATTAATATGAGTAATATAGTTAATACAACGGAATATGCAGAACTGACCAATGCTGTTCAGGCGATTAAGGGTGCGATTCTGCAAAGTCAACAGCGTGCGTTAGCTGCGATAAACCAAGAGCAGTTGGCACTTTATTATGGAATTGGACGCTTTGTTTCAATGAATACACGAAATAAGAATTGGGGCAAAGGTTTCATTGAAGCAGTTAGCGAGCAACTTCGCAAAGAATTACCTGG
>JAGBTG010000017.1 GCA_017631435.1 Bacteroidales bacterium
ATCATTTGCTGGAACAATTGCTGTGTTTTAGTAAGTCCGAAATTCATACTTTAGTTATTTAATTTAAGTTAACCTGTTTTAAGTTTTCTGAAATGATAAGTTTAGCCTCTGTAGCCTCCTGAACCTGCTCAACAGTGAACTCAGGGTTGATCTCGGTAAGAACGATGCCCTCTGGAGTAATCTCCATTACACCCATCTCAGTGATGATCATATTTACCTGACCAGCAGCTGTTAGAGGAAGACGGCATTTCTTAAGGATCTTATGATTGCCTTTAGCAGTGTGCTCCATAGTAAGGATAACTTTCTTAGCACCTACCAAAAGGTCCATAGCGCCACCCATTCCTGGAGTCTTTTTGCCTGGAATCATCCAGTTTGCCAAGTCACCTTTCTCATCTACCTCAAGTGCACCAAGGAAAGTAACATTAACGTGACCGCCTCTGATAACACCAAAACTGGTAGCTGAATCAAACGAAGCAGCACCTGGCTGGTAAGTGATGAATCCACCACCTGCATTTACCCAGTGCGGATCCTCAGTACCCTCTGCAGGAGTAGGTCCCATACCAAGCAAACCGTTCTCAGACTGCAATGTAACGCTAACTCCCTCTGGAAGGTAGTTAGGGATAATGGTAGGAAGACCAATACCCAAGTTCACTACATCACCGTCCTTGATCTCTAGAGCTGCCCTTTTGGCAATAAATTCTCTAATTTGATTCTTGTCCATAATGTATATAGTTAGTTTTATTTGTTTCTCTTAACAAACTCCTGAGCTACAAATGAAGCAACATCATCTGCATAAGTGTTTGCACCGAAACCTGCATCATAACCAAGCTCTTTAGCAAGCTCGTGGCTGATTCTAGGACCACCGCAAACAACAATCATCTTGTCTCTCAAGCCCTCTGCCTCCATAAGCTCAATAAGCTCAGTAAGGTTCTGGATGTGAACATCCTTCTGGGTTACAGTCTGTGAAACTAGAAGTGCGTCAGCTTTAAGCTCAATTGCTTTAGCCAAGAACTCCTCATTTGGAACCTGGCTACCCAAGTTGTAAGCCTCTACCATGTCATATCTCTCCAAGCCATAGTGACCTGCATAACCTTTCATGTTCATGATAGCGTCAATACCTACGGTGTGGGCATCAGTACCTGTTGAAGCACCAACAAGAACAAGCTTTCTGCCAATGTTCTCTTTGATGTACTCGTCACACTCATGCATATCCATAGTGTTGCTCTCTACTTTTGGAACGTAGATGTTTGAGTAATCAACAGTATGTGTAAGGTTACCATAGCAGTTGAAGAATGTAAAGCCCTCAGTAAGCTCTTTTGAGAATGCTACAAGCGGATTCTCAAAACCCATTTTTTTCATTAGAAGCTTTGCAGCCTCCTCAGCCTCAGCTCCGTTAGGAACTGGCAAAGTAAAGCTCACCTGAACTTTACCGTCGTTCATTGTATCACCGTAAGGCTTAACTTTTGACAAGTCTAGTGTCTGGTCAAAATCTTTAGCCGACATTGAATATAGTCCACCTGCCATAATTATTTTCTCCCTTTCATTAAGTTAATAAATGGATTCATGTAGTTGGCACCCTTCTCAACAACGCCGTCAAGACCTTTACCGCCAACTCTGCTTCTCTTAACGTCACCAAAGATACCTTTCTCCAATGCATTGAACAATCCCTCTGAAGTCATCTGCTCCAAAAGTGCAATTGCATTGTCAAGAACCTCTTTAGCTCTGTTTCTGATGATACCGCCCTCTTTGAACTCCATCTCCTCACCAATGCTCTTCATATTGTTGAAGATGTATTTTGCATTCTCGATAGACAAGAAACGGTCACTCATGAATGGAGTGTGGATAGCCTCTGTAGGCATACCAAGAAGCTGAAGACCCTGGTTTGTCCAGATACCGATCATGTTGAACAAAGCATCCTGAAGGTGACCTCTGAAGATGTTACCTGTCATGAATTTTGTAGGAGGCATGTATTTAAGCGGTGCTTTAGGGAAGATTTCTCTTGCCATCTGAGCCTGTGCAAGCTCATACAAGAAACCGTTCTCCAACATTGGATCCATCTCAAATGCGTGGCCAAGACCCATCTGCTCCTCTGGAAGACCTGCAAGTAGAGCAAGCTGCTCGTTGATAAGGTCTGAAGCAAGAACTGTGTGGGCAGCCTCTACTGCATCTGCAGTTGTAAGGTAGTTGTCCTCACCTGTGTTGATGATAACACCTGCGAATCCGTTGATAACTCTACTCATGAACTGGTCAATTAGAGTTCTCTGCATGTTGATATCGCGGAAAAGGATACCGTATAGAGCGTCGTTCAACATAACGTCAAGCCCCTCAAATGCACCCATGATAGCAATCTCAGGCATACACAAACCAGAGCAGTAGTTACATACTCTAATGTATCTGCCAAGCTCCTCGCCAACTTTGTCCATAGCCTCACGCATGATCTTGAAGTTAGCCTGGGTAGCATAAGTACCGCCGAATCCCTCAGTTGTAACACCGTAAGGAACGTAGTCCAACAAGCTCTGGCCAGTAGTTCTGATAACTGCAATGATATCAGCACCCTGTCTTGCAGCAGCCTCAGCCTGAACAACATCCTCGTAAATGTTACCTGTAGCAACAATTACATACAAGTAAGGTTTTGGACCCTCACCAATTGTGTTAAGATAGTTCTCTCTGCGCTCTCTTCTTGCTCTGATCTTGGCAATGCTGCCATCAATAACCGGCTGAAGAACTGCCTCAATGGCTGCCTTGTCAGCAACCTCTATTTTTGTAAGATCCAAAGCGCCTGTTGCAACTTTCTCAGCAACCTCCTGAGGAGTAAGACCGGTGTTAACCATAGCATTAGCTATATAGAAAAGAACACCCTCTCCTAGTACGCCTTTAGCTTTAAGATCATCAACAACTACGTTTGGAAGCGGAACCTGATTCTCATCAACTCCGTCAATTCCCATAAGTCTACACAATGTACGCTCTACAGCTACAGTTGTCTTAGACTCAACAAAAGCCTGAACCTCATTGGCAATGTCCTTAGCCAACGACTTTGCGTGCTCAACCTTTTTAAAATCCAATCCTAATTTACTCTGCATATAATTGTATGTTAGTTATTTAAGTTCTTTTTTGTAAGTTCAATCCACTGTGGGTCAATACCCAGGCTCTCTGCAATTGCCACAGCCTCATGCGGCACATCTCCGCAATGTGTAACCTCCAGTGTATAATCCATCGCTCCATCTCTCAAACCCCTCACCCTATATCTCTTCACTTTATCATTCAAAATATTGTAATGGGTTGTAAGTACAAAACCGCCTTTGGCAGTACCTATTACCTCAAGCAATCCCTCTACAAGTGCAGTACCCTCTACCGGGTTGGTAGTTCTGGCTGGCTCATCAACAAGTGCAAGAATGCATTTTCCATCCCTCATCTTCTTCACAACTTCATTTATTGCCAGAATCTCACCGGCAAAAGAAGAAACACCCTTAACAATGCTCTGCTCATCTCCAATGCAAAGGATAACCTCTTCAACCAGATTCACGCAACAGTCATGCGCAGCAACTCCAAAACCAAACTGGGCCAAAAGCTGATTCAATGCCAAACACTTCAAAACCACACTCTTGCCACCCATATTTGCGCCAATTATTGTAACTGGCTCCCTCTCAAAACATATATCCACCGGCATATACTCCCTACCCTGCGCACCCAACATCTCCTTAACGGCCGGATTGAACATTCCATTGTAAAATGTCTCCCCATCCTCCACAATTACAGGGAAACACAACCCCAGCTTCTTCATCTGGGCAGCCTTGGCAATAAGAATGTCCAAAACAGACAAATTCCTCAAAGCCAGACTCAAATCATCAGCAAACTCTTTCAATTCTCCCGACAATCTCTCCCTAATCTCCAACTCAAGGTCAGCATTCCTCTGCAAAAGCGCAGCAAGCTCCATCCTTTTATCGTCGGGAAGCTCCTCGCCATTTCCCTGAAGGTCCCTCATCTGTTTCCTTACCATTCTCAACTCATCTGAATATGAGTCATATACGTAGAATGAAGGAATATTGGATTTGTCGGGATCCAAAATCTCCACAACCTTCTCCAAGTGAGGCAATCCTACAGCAATTATCTTCTGCTCCTGCAAAAGTTGAAGAACCTCTCCGGAAACAATTGCCAGATACTTTACTTCAAAGAGCTCAATATCATCAAGGGTTGCACCAGAAGCCAGCCTGTCTAATGTAGTCTGTATATCCTTGATGCACATAAGCTTATGTGCAATCTTGGCACAATCCTTGTCGTATATTTCATTAAGTCTGCGGTAATGGAAATCAAGTTCACGCTTGGTTGTCATCATTGTGCTCTGCAGAAGCATCTTTCTTCCGCAAGGCGACATGATATCCAACGTATCATACATGTACCTTAACCCACAATCTATATCCAGTGCAGACTTAAATGTCATACTTATTCTTAACTATATCATAAACCGGAAGCCCAAGGGCATCCTGTAATTTTTCACACAAAATATCGCTATCCAAAACGTAACCGTTTGGAGCAGTAGGATTTACACAAACAGCAACCAATTTGCTCTTTTGCAAAACCTTAATTTTTCCCCCTCTTGCACAAAAGATCCTGTAGGCCTGTTCGCTTACAAAAATCTTTGTGAAATCCTTCACCACCAGTGTAACCTCCTTAATGTTCTTTGAATCTGCAATCAGGTTCAAAAGTTTGTCAGTAAGGGCTCCCACTGTAAAGATAATCTTCATTCCCTTGGTAATGTCCTCTTTCAAGGAACTGATAGCCAAGGCAGAAGTAATCTTGAAATCAATGATGTTACCATCAAAGTCAACTCCCCACACACCACTCTCAATATCGCAAAGTGCATCTCTGCTCCCGTCCTGAAGTTTCTCCAGGCCAATCATCTCCACAACAAACTTGGTTTTCTGCACCAAAGTGTTGATATTGGATGAAAACGCAGCTCCAGTAGAAAGTACCATGGCCTTGCTGATGGCCGGCGAAGCCGAACTCAGCCTTGAAATTGCACCGTCTATAATTGTAAGGTCAATTCCAAACTTCTCCATCCCTGCAACCCACCTTCTCAATGATACTCCCGACGAAGGTCCGGAAATCAAAGCCTTTCCACCTACAGATACCTTTGCAGTAAGAATTCTTCCCAAAGAACTTCTTTCATTTGTTATCTCAACCAGCTCACTCACAAGTCTTCTCTCCTTGTAATGCGCCTCTGCAGTTGAGAAATACATCCCCTCCCTAAGGAAAATCTCAGGTTTCTTTGTTGATGTAACCTGGTCCTTATTTTCTCCATCTATACCTATAGAGGTTACCGCTACCCGCTTTTCATGTAGCGGTAACCTGTACAGGATATAATTCAAACACTCTGTCTTGCCTACATTCTTCTCCAAGCCTACAATAGACAAGGAGTCGTACTTGAGAATCTCTTCAATGAACGGCATAGACAGAAGTTTTGATACTATTTCTTAGATCTCTCTTTTCTGCTAAGTACAGAAGGCTCAATAGCCATTCCTTTACCCTCAAGCAATGAAGAAACACCCTCAATAGACTTATTCTGAGCTGCTTTACAGTACTCGCAGTTGCACTCGTTCTTATAGTCTGTAGGCTCAGTGTAAGTAGTGATAACACCCTCAAAGTTTCTAAGAACAACTTTACCAGGAGCCTGAGAAATAACGTACTGAGGCATAACTGGAGTTTTTCCGCCACCACCTGGAGCATCAACTACGAATGTAGGAACTGCATAACCTGAAGTATGGCCTCTCAAGCCCTCAATGATCTCAATACCTTTAGATACTGGAGTTCTGAAGTGCTCAATACCCATAGATAGGTCACACTGGTAGATGTAGTAAGGTCTTACACGCATCTTAACCAACTCATGCATAAGTTTCTTCATAGTGTTAACACAATCGTTCACACCACGTAGAAGCACTGTCTGGTTACCCAATGGAATACCTGCGTTAGCCAATTTTGCACAAGCCTCTGCAGCCTCTTTGGTAACCTCCTGTGGATGGTTGAAGTGAGTGTTCAACCATACTGGATGGTATTTCTTAAGCATGTTTACAAGGTCGTCAGTGATACGCTGAGGACAAACAACTGGAGTTCTTGAACCAAGTCTGATAATCTCTACGTGAGGGATAGCTCTAACTCTAGAGATAATGTACTCCAATCTCTCGTCGCTTACGCACAATGAGTCACCACCTGAAAGAAGCACGTCTCTAACCTGTGGAGTCTTAGCAATGTACTCAATAGCTCTGTCAATTCTGTCAATAGCGCTCTCACCATCTTTCTGGCCTGCGAAACGTCTTCTGGTACAGTGACGGCAGTACATAGAGCACATATCGGTGATAAGAAGAAGAACGCGGTCTGGATATCTGTGTGTCAAACCAGGTACTGGAGAATCCTCATCCTCGTGTAGAGGGTCAAGAAGGTCTGCAGGAGACTGGTAAGTCTCTTTACCTGTAGGCACAGCCTGTTTTCTTACTGGACAGTCAGGATTGTTAGGATCAATCAGGCTGATGTAGTAAGGGGTGATTGCCATTCTAAGAGTCTGAAGGGTCTTTTTAACACCCTCTTCCTCCTCTGGAGTAAGAGTAACGTATTTCTTAAGATCCTCAAGAGTCTCAATTCTATTTTTTACCTGCCATTTCCAATCGTTCCACTGCTCGTCGGTAACATTTGGGAATAGCTCATAACGTCTTGATTCCATGTTGTTTATATATATTAAAGTTTATATATGTATTTTATGTCATCAAGTTTTAAAACCAGCGGACTGTTTCCGCCGGCTTTAAAACTCATAGACTTTGCATATATCAAATTATGCGTATAGCTCAGTAAATACTTTTCTAAGGGTCTCACACTCTCTTAGCTCCTGAAGAGTAAACTCAGCGTGACCTTTAGTATAACCGTTACCGATGATCATGTTAACGTCTGAACCGATACCCTCAGCACCTAGAGCTGCTTTTGTAAAGCTGGTAGCCATAGAGAAGAAGTAAACGATACCGTCATCTTTAGTACAAAGAACAGCAGTCATCTCCTGATCTGGAACGTTTACACAGTTGATAGTTACATCAGACATTTTACCGCCGGTAAGTTTTGAAACCAACTCATTAACCTGAACTGGAGTCATACCGCCAACGCTCTCAACAACGTCACAGAAACCTAGGTCTTTGATACGCTGAGTACTTCTTGCTGAGTTGGTCAAACCAATAACTTTACCAGTTACACCAACACGTTTTTTAGCCTCGTAGCAGCAAAGCATACCTGATTTTCCACCTGCACCAAGAATAACTACATTCTGGCCATACTGGCAAAGTTTAGCAGTCTGAGCAGGAGCACCAGCTACGTCAAGAGCTGAAAGAGCAAGTTTCTCTGGAAGGTCAGCAGGAATCTTAGCGTAAATACCGCTCTCAAACAAGATAGCTTTACCTTTGATGTCAACCTGGTCTACATCTGGACGAATCTCTACAATCTCGTCAATTCTAAGTGGAGTAAGAGACAAAGAAACTAGAGTAGCGATACGGTCACCCTCCTGAAGATCAATTTTACCTTTAAGAGCGTCACCAATCTTCTCTACTTTACCTAGAAGCATTCCACCTGAACCGGTACGACGGTTACGGTGTTTACCCTGCAACTCAACGTTGTAGAAAATCTCTTTTTTAACCTCTTCCATGATCTGCTCCTCAGTAGCACCCTCACCAGCCTGTGCTTTAGCATAGTTGTGGATATCAGTGAATGAAGCTGAGTCAATGTTTAGAGTCTGAACATCAATAAGGATCTCGTTATCGTAGATCTCATCCATGTTGTTGTCAATTTTGTTAGCTGGCTGTGGAAGAACGCCAACTGGCTCAATCACGCGGTGTACACCGTATTTGTTACCTTTTTTCTGCATAGTTTTATATTTTTAACGTTTTATACCTATTATATATATACTATCTTGCCTTAAGACCAAGAATCTCACGAGCCTCAGCAGAAGTTGCAACCTCTCTGCCAAGCTCTTTAGCCATACGTACAACTTTAGCTACCATCTCGCCATTTGATTTTGCAAGCACACCTTTCTCAATGTAGATGCTGTCCTCAAAACCTACGCGAACGTTACCGCCCATTGCAATGGCAGCAGCAGCAAGATTGAACTGATGGCGACCAATACCTGTAGCTGTCCAAGTTGAACCTGCAGGAATTGCATTAACCAACCAGCAAAGGTTCTGAACAGTAGCAGGAGTACAACCAGGAACACCAAGAACAAAGTTGAACTGCATAGGAGCACCAGGAACCTGGCCTTTCTTAGCCATGTTGAGGATAGTGTCAAGGTGACCCATCTCAAAGCACTCGTACTCAGGTTTGATATTGTTCTCAAGCATTCTCTTTCCAAATGCTCTCATGATAGGCATTGTGTTCTCAAATACATCGTCACCGAAGTTACAAGTACCACAATCCAAAGTAGCCATCTCAGGGAAAAGCTCAGTTGGCTGAAGACGCTCCTCAGCAGACATTCCAACTGCGCCACCTGTTGAAGGGATAAGGATTACATCAGGACACTCTTTAAGGATTGCATCAATGCACTCTTTGAAACGTGCTTTGCTCTGGGTAGGAGTACCGTCATCCTCTCTAACATGCAAGTGAACGATAGCAGCACCTGCATCAACAGCTGATTTAGCCTCTCTTACAATCTCCTCTACAGTATAAGGAACTGCAGGGTTCTGCTCTTTGGTTACCTCAGCACCGCAGATAGCGGCAGTAATGATAAGTTTAGCCATATCAGTTATTATTTATTATTTCTCTGACATTTAACTGGAACTACGCAAGTACCGCTTGCTTTACATACAAGGATTGGCTCCTCAAGTACGTCAGCAGCTGAGTCTGAAATATCAGGACGAGGCACGATAACTTTCTTAGCCTCAAATACCATCTTTCTTGAAGAGTTACCGCAAGAAACGATCTCACCGGTAGCCTCAATATAGTCACCTGCATAAACAGGAGCCATGAACTCTACGCTGTCATATGCTTTAAACAGACCCTCGTCACCGTCATTGATGATAAGAAGCTCAGTAGCAACATCACCGAACAAATTCAACATTCTTGCACCGTCTACAAGATTTCCACCGTAGTGAGCGTCATGACAGCTCATTCTTACTCTAATCAAAGCTTTTTTAGTCATAGGATAAAGTATTAATGTTTATTTTGAATAAATATAGTCTACAAAAATTGCAGGAGTATGTACCTGCTCTGGAGCGATCTCGCCAGTCTTAACCACTTTCTCAGCCTCAACGATAACAACATCTGCAGCTGTAGCCATTAGAGGGTTGAAGTTCTGGGTTGTACCAACGTAAACAAGGTTTCCGTCCTCATCAGACAAGGTAGCACCCAAAAGTGCGATATCTGCTCTCAAAGGTTTCTCCAAAAGATACTCCTTACCGTCTAAAACAACTGTCTGTTTGCCCTCAGCAACTACAGTACCCAAGCCTGTAGGGGTAAGAACGCCGCCCAAGCCAGCTCCACCTGCCCTAACTCTCTCTGCAAGTGTTCCCTGTGGGCTGAACTCAATCTCAAGCTCACCTGAGTTCATCTGCTCACTGGTATTTGGATTTGTACCGATGTGAGAAACAATCACCTTTTTAACCTGCTTGTTGGTAATAAGCTTTCCATGTGCAACCTCAGCAAAAGCAGTATCGTTACAGATAAGGGTAAGATCCTTCACACCGCTTTTAGCCAACTCGTCAAGAATTGCTATTGGGCTGCCGGCAGCCAAAAAACCGCCAACCATTACTGTCATGCCATCCTTTACCTTAGAAACGGCATCTTGCAAAGAAATTCTTTTGTTCATTATGTTTTTAATTAAAATTTTTGCCTAATTGCCGTACGGGAGGTCTGCCCGTACTAATAGCAAGGCAAATTTAGGTAAATAAAATGGGATTTCAAATTATTTCAAACAAGAAAATCATTTCTTCCCGACAAAAAAAATGAAATTTAAATTTAGGAAATTGAACTATTATCAGTACTTTTGTATGAAGTAAATTGCACAAAAAGTCAAATAAACATCTATATACTTATAACACAATGGAATACACCAAACTTATTGTAGAAAAACAGGAGGCTGTATGCGTTGTTAAGATCAACAACCCACAGGCAATGAACGCCCTTAACACAACCGTTTTGAGCGAACTTGACGCTGCATTCACAGCAATTGAGAAAGACAAAGAGATAAAAGCAGTGATCATTACCGGCGAGGGCCGTGCATTCGTTGCTGGAGCAGACATTTCACAAATGAGCACCATGAACGCGACAGAGGGCAAGTCTTTTGGAGAGCAGGGTGCGGCAGTTTTCAGAAAAATTGAGAAACTTCCTGTTCCTGTCATTGCAGCAGTAAACGGCTTTGCACTTGGTGGCGGTTGCGAGCTTGCCATGGCTTGTGACATCAGAATTGCTTCTGCAAAGGCCAAATTCGGCCAGCCAGAGGTTGGTTTGGGCATCACTCCAGGCTTCTCGGGTACCCAAAGGCTTCCTAGAATCGTAGGATTGGGCATTGCAAAGGAGCTTATCTACACAGCAGACATCATTGATGCTGCCGAGGCATACAGAATTGGTCTTGCAAACAAGGTTGTAGAGCCTGAGGCACTTATGGAGGAGGCTATGAAAATGGCCAACAAGATTGCATCAAAAGCACCTATCGCAGTAAGATACAGCAAAGAGGCCATCAACACCGGCATCCAGACAGATATAGACTCTGCAATTGCCATTGAGGCCAACCTTTTCGGACTATGCTTTGCAAGCGAGGACCAGAAAGAGGGAATGGGCGCTTTCCTTAAGAAAGAGGCTCCACAGTTCAAGAACAAATAACAGAATTTCAAATAACTGATAAAAAATTAATTATTACTATGAAAGTAGCAGTAGTAGGTAACGGAACAATGGGTAACGGTATTGCCCAGACATTTGCAGTAGCAGGCCACGAGGTAATCATCAAAGGCCGCTCAGATGCATCATTGGCAAAAGCTCACGCTTCTATTGAGAAGAGCCTTGCAAAAATGGTTGAGAAAGGTAAAATGGAGGCTGCAGACAGAGATGCAACTCTTGCAAGACTAAAAGACACTAAAGTTTACGAGGACCTTGCAGACGTTGATCTAGTAGTAGAGGTTGTAGCAGAGGACATGGGCATCAAAGAGGAGATTTTCAAGACTTTGGACCAGATCTGCAAACCTGAGGCTATCCTTGCAACCAACACTTCTTCATTGTCAATCACTCAGGTTGCTTCATTCACAACCCGTCCTGAGAAAGTTATTGGAATGCACTTCTTCAACCCAGTTCCAATGATGAAACTTGTAGAGGTTATCAAAGGCCAGCTTACTTCAGACGAGACTCACCAGACTATCGTAGAGGTTTCAAAACAGATTGGCAAAACCCCTGTTACAGTTAACGAGGCTCCTGGTTTCGTTGTTAACAGAATCCTTATCCCTATGGTTAACGAGGGTATCGGCATCCTTGCAGACGGCGTAGCTACAAAAGAGGAGATTGACGAGGCTATGAAACTTGGTGCAAACCACCCTATGGGTCCTTTGGCACTTGCAGACCTTATCGGTTTGGATGTTTGTCTTGCTATCATGGAGGTTCTTTACAATGAGTTCGGCGACACCAAATACCGTCCTCATCCACTTCTTAGAAAGATGGTTAGAGCAAAACTTCTTGGAAGAAAGACCGGCGTAGGTTTCTACGACTACAGAAAATAGTCTTCCCGACAGTTCCTCTGAACTTATATAAAACAAAATCCCTGTCACCATGGTGGCAGGGATTTTTCTTTTATCCACAAAAAAGCCCTCCACAAGGGAGGGCCGGATATATCAAAATCTGTCGGGATTACAAATTCTTCTTGCCAACTACAGGGTTTGCATAAATTGAAAGGAAAATCTCCTTAAGTTCAACCATGTCAATATCAGACAATTTCACTGATGCCAACTGGGCTGCCATATACCCCTCAAAAGCAGCTTTCTGCTCCGCTGTATACATGGATGCATATTCATTGGTTGCGTTAAGCATATCATATGCAATATAGTTGTTGCCCCACAATTTATACTCTGCAACAATCCGCCTGTCCATAGCGGTACAGATAGCCTTGAATTTCTCATTCTTGTCCAACTGCGAAGCCTCCTGGATCTCCTCAATGGAAACCGGCTCATTGAACGCAATATGAATATTGCCCTTAGGCTGCATAATACCTGTAAGAATACTCTTAAGATCCTCACCCTCAGCCTTTACATACTTCTGTCTGCGGCTCACATACATCTCAACGGACTTCTGGATATCACACGGCTCAAACTCGTAAGAAATGGAGGTAGGAAGTATTGAAAGTTCTGCAAAATCCTTAACAAAATCGCCGCTTCCGCTCATGTCAAACATCTTGAGCAAGCCCTGCTCGGTAACATCAATACCGTCTTTGGTACGGCCATTGCGCTGGGCAATCCAAACAGAACTCTTCTGGTTTGCCACATTGTACCTGATATACTCAGAAAGCACCTTGGAAGTGGTATAAACCTCCCTTGGATTGCTGCTTCTGATAACTTTGATCATCTTGTTGGACCTGGTAATGTCCTCAATGAAAGAAGAGGTAATGAGGTTGTCGCCAACTGCAATCTCTGTAGTCTCCACACCGTGCTGGTGAAGGATAAGCTGAATGATTGCAGAATCCAGTACAATATCTCTATGATTGGATACAATCAGATGTTTCTTACCGCCCTTAAAATGCTCAAGACCACTGAAAGTTAACTCTTTAGCTGTTCCCTGGAGAATCTTTGCCACAATCTGCGACATAACCTTAACCTGAAAATCCTCCTTGGAATTGCAACTTAGAAGCAGCTGCCTGAACATATTCTCATCCTGTCCCGGGAACAGGTATTGGGCCACATTGGAAAACAGGGGATTGGCTACAATTCTCTCCAGCGCCGGATGCACCTCTGAATCATTATATGGCCTGATATCATCAAACTTTGTCAAATCCATAATAAGTTAGGTATAGTTTGCGGCAAAGGTACTAAACTTTTTCCCAATTCAAGTGTTATATACTGTAACTTATCTAAAAAACCATGTTCAAGACAGATTCACCATACATAAAAGAGCTTCTCAAATGCGATATAGAGTGGAAACCATTTACAAGGGAGACATTTGAAACAGCCATAAAAGAGGACAAGATGCTCTTTGTGCACATAGGCAACATCTCCAACACCGAAAACAGAAACCTTGCATACGAACTTTTCCATGACGAAAGGGTTGTACAAATGCTGCAAAAGCACTTCATATGCATCCCTGTAGACACTGAGGATGTACCGGAGGCATACCTTATAGGGATGGACCTTCTCCTTATAAACGAACAGAAAATCTCTGAGCACATAAACATATTCTCCTTACCAGGCATAAAGCCTGTAACCTCATTTTCAAGCCTTTATCCCGATGATTTCCTACAAATTGCCACCAATGTGGCAACAGCCTTCATCCACAAGAGGCCAAAACTTGAAACTGCAGCGGAATATCTCACCAGAAGGCTGCAGTTCTCAGGACTTGTAACCAGGAAAGAAGCACCCGCCCCAATTGCCCCAAAGATTTTACATGCATACATAAGAAGCTGGTCTTCGAGATTTTTGGACAAGACCACAAAATACAACAGACAGCCGTACATCCTTACTGCCAGAAACCTGGCATTCATACTGGAATACGCACACACTTATCAGGTAAAGGAGTATCTCAACTATATAGACGAAACCCTCACACACGTCTACTATTCACCTATGTTCGATCCAATAGAGGGGGGAATCTTCCGACAGGCCACAGACTACACCTTAAAGGAGCCAACATATGAACTTAGCGTATATGAAAATGCCAATGCAATGATACTGTTCACAACCGCATACAGATGTTTCAAGAAACGGATCTACAAGGAGGCTGCACAAAGGATTGCAGAATTCCTTGAAAGCTCAATGCATATAAGCGGCAAAGGATTTTTCACATACACAACCCTTAATGTAAATCACTCAGAATCCACATATTACAAATACTCACTAAAGGAACTGCAGGAGAACTTCAAACAAAGGTGGGAGAGCATTGCCATAGCCCTTGGAATGGATCTGAAGATATCCGCAAATGCCATGCAGACAATATCAAACACCCCACATTACTGGAATCTCATCCATAGTGAGACAGAGCTGCTGCTTAAAATAAGGAAAAAAAGGATTAAGGAACTTCTTCCCGACAAAAGGGTAAAGACAGGCTACAACTGCAAGGTGGCCACAGCATTCTGCATACTCTCACAGATAGCAGGAAACTACAAATACAGATATCTTGCAACAGCGGCAAAAACAATAGACACAGTCTTGAAAAACAAAGAGATAGATAGCCTCACATCTGATCTGTACGATTACGCGCACCTGTTAAACAGCATACTTAACATCTACCTTATAACCAAAGAAAACAGATATCTTTCCCTGGCAAAGAAATATACCTCATATATCTTCAGCAACCATTACCAGAGCTCTGTAGGGATGTTTACAAAATCGCCCGTACACAAGGGGAAAACACCCCTTAAAAGAGCTCCGGTAATAGATTACAATACCCTTTCATCCAACTCCATAATGGCAGAAAACATGCTGCTTATGAACAAAGTGGATGGAAAGGATGAGATTTATATCAACACTTTCAAACAGCAGATATACAACATTGAACCACAGCTAGTTGGCAGCGGACCGTTTATGGCGGGATGGGGGACCCAGATCCTCCGTTACCTCACCGGATTCACCCACTTACCCCCTGATGAGCAATGAACTGTCTCCGTAACTGAGGAACCTGAAACCGTTGTCCAGTGCATAGTTGTAAACCCTCTTCCAGTCATCTCCTCCCATAAAGGCTGAAATGAGGAGCAGCAGTGTGCTCTGTGGCTGATGGAAGTTTGTTACAAGCATATCTACCACGCGGAACTTGTATGAAGGGACAATGATAATTCCTGTTCTGGCAACAAGTTTATCCAAACCATTGTCATTCAAATATTTGACAATAGCCCCAATAGACTCCTTCATTGTATAGGCATACTCTTTCCTATACGGTTCCCACTGCTCAACAGCACCCGGAGCACCATTCTCAATACACTGCACACCCAAGAAATACAACGATTCCAGGGTCCTGGTAGATGTTGTACCTACTGCCACAACCTTCTGGCCATCTTCAAGGGCACAAAGCTTCTCCAGGAAGGCTTTTGTAACCTCAAACGGCTCGGTATGCATCTTATGGTCTGCAATATACTCACTCTTAACCGGCACAAATGTACCTGCGCCCACATGCAGACATACAGTCTCGCGGGCAACACCATTCGCATCAAGCTCAGAAAACACCCTGTCTGTAAAATGAAGTCCGGCAGTAGGGGCAGCAACAGAGCCTTTTATCTTGGCATATAGTGTCTGATACCTCTCATAATCAAGTTCTTCCGTATCCCTATTCAAATATGGCGGAATAGGGATTCTGCCGCAGATGTCAAGCACCTCGGAGAAACTGCATCCGGTCTCCCACTTGAATTTTACCACAGAACCGTTATTATCCCCCTTATGTATGAGTTCAGCCCTCAAATCCAACGCTTTAGCCTCTTCAGATGCATTATCAAGCAACAGGTGAACCTCTCCACCTTTCCATTTTTTGGCATTTCCAATCACCACATTCCATTCACAGCACTCACGTTGGGCAAACGACAAAGCATAATCTGTAGGGTTTACCGGTTCAAGACAGAAGATCTCAATTAATGCACCCGTCTCTTTCCTGAAAAAAAGTCTGGCCGGAACAACCTTGGTATTGTTGAAAACCATCAACGAATTCTGCGGGATATGGGAGGAGAGTGTAAAAAAGAAATTCTCCTCAATCACACCTTTATTATATATAAGAAGCTTTGAAGCGTCCCTGCACTCCAAAGGGTACTTTGCTATCCTCTCCTGAGGCAAATCATAGGAAAAATCCTGTATCTTAATTTTAGGCTCCACAATCAATTATTTTGTGCAAAGGTATATAAATGTACCTTAAAGTAAAAATCGTTGAAATTTGAATTTTTGTTTACAAATTTGATTTACAAATTTTATTACACAAAATCCATTTATGTAAACATTATTACAACTTTTGCACCAGTGACTTCTTTTGTAAAACTATGCCTATAACTAAATTTTATTTACCATTATTTGTTTTCTTATCTATGCGATTATCAACGCATTAGAAGATTTACTTAAAGTTACGGATAAGCAAAATTACCATATTTGACACCACTTTACCCTACAATAAGGGGTATTCGCACTTATTCCATACACTTATATTGCTATTTACCAACTACTTAACTCATATCATCTACTACAATGATATAACTGAATTACAAAATACCCGAATCGGCACTGCAGATACCTCTGTAGCGTTTTTGTAAACAAGCGGCTACAAAAGTAACCATTCGACCTATTGTAGATTTGTAGAATTTTTTGCTTACATTTGTAGCGGATTAGATTTACATTTATGAATAGCCGTTTACAGCAATTTTTGGAGCTTGAGAACCTCACTCCTGCCCGACTCGCAGATATCATGGGAATCCAGAGATCCGGGCTGTCACATATATTGTCGGGAAGAAACAAGCCAAGCTATGATTTCCTGCATAAACTGCTCATTAAATTTCCCCATATAAATGGTGACTGGCTCATGACAGGACGTGGAAAGGCATACAACGATTTTGGTGAAAATTCCCAGGGGAGTGTAATTTCCTCCTCTCCTCTTTCGGGGCAAAAAAATGAGAGATTTTCCGGCAACGGAGGAGCCGCCGGATACGGCAATAGTGGATCGGTTTACGGCAACGGAGGATCAGTTTACGGTAACGGCGGACAAGTTAGTGGAGCCGGCTTCGGAAATCAGGGTCAAGTTGGAGGAGTTCCTTACAACAATGGCAATTTTGGAGCGCCGAATTATGACGATGCCCCTATTTTGGACGGTTTTGATGAGATTTTTCTGGAAGACCAAAAAGACACAACAGAGGCAAACACCACCTATTTCACTGATAATGAACAGACTAACCCGCAAAACAACCTCTCTCAACCCTCTGAGAATGGCGTAAAACCACAATCAAAGGGGGCAGACAGCAGAAAAAAGAGGATAAAAAGGGTTATTGTGTTCTATAACGACGGAAGTTTTGACGAGTTGTTTCCCCATATTAGATAATTTGTGTTAATTTTGTGTTTTACCAAAATGACACCTTATTATATATAATATGTATAAATTTTTCAGACCTATTATTTTCTTCCTGCTTAATCCGGAGCAGGCACACCATCTTACATTAAAATTCTTTAAGGCCATCCACTATATCCCTGGAATGGGCTGGCTGCTCAGAAAAATGTTCTGCTATAACAGTCCAAAACTTGAGAGGGAAGTGTTTGGCATCAAGTTCAAGAACCCTGTAGGTCTGGCTGCCGGCTTTGACAAGAACGGCAACTGCTACAACGAACTTTCAAACCTGGGTTTCAGCTTTATTGAGATTGGCTCAATAACTCCTACTCCACAACCGGGCAATCCCAAGCCAAGATGTTTCAGGCTTACTAAAGACAAAGCCATCATCAACCGCTTTGGCATAAACAACAACGGCGTAAAATTTACAGTTGAGTACCTTAAGAAACACCATCCAAAATGTGTTATTGGTGCCAGCTTGAGCAAATGTACCGCATCTTCAAATGAGGACGCACCAAAGGATTTGGAGAAATCATTTGCTATCCTGTATGATTTTGTGGATTACTTTGCGCTTAACGTCTCTTGCCCTAACGTAAAGAATCTGTGCCAGTTACAGGATATAGGATTCCTTTCTGAGATAATTGACCGCCTTCTTACACTAAGAAGATACTATGACGATTACCGTCCTATCCTCCTCAAAGTTTCTCCAGACATCCCTCAGGAGCAGCTTGATGAGATCATTGACCTTGTTCTTGTATCAGGCTTGGACGGCGTAATTGCAACCAACACCACCCAGAGCCGTGAGGGGTTGAAAACCAGTAAGGAAGAGGTTGACGCCATTGGTAACGGAGGTTTGAGCGGTGCTCCTTTGTTTGAGAGAAGCCTTGAAAGGGTAAAATATATCCACAAGAAGACCGACGGCCAGCTTCCTATCATTGCTGTGGGAGGTATCATGACACCGGAGCAGGCTCACCAGATGCTTCAGGCTGGTGCTTCATTGGTAGAGATCTATTCAGGCTTCATCTACAACGGTCCGGGCTTTGTTAAAGACATAAACAAATATCTGGCTAAAAATCTGTAAATCATGATAACAGCAACCATCTGCACCATTGGCGACGAGATTCTCATTGGTCAGATTGTAGACACAAACTCTGCAAAGATATCTACATGCCTTAACTCCATTGGGGTTAAGGTTGTTTCTATGGTATCCACTTCAGATACCGAAACAGATATTATCAACACTATAGAAGGTGCACTGAAAACCAGCAATATAGTGGTGATTACAGGAGGTTTGGGCCCTACAAAGGACGACATTACCAAGAAAACACTTGGCAAACTTACCGGCGCTACAGCATACGTTGAGAACCAGGAACAGCTTGAGATCATTACCCGAATCCTCAGCGCAAGAGGAATGGTTCCACTAAGTGTATTGAACAGGGCTCAGGCCAGTGTTCCAAACAGCTGCAAGGTAATCCCCAACGAGGTTGGTACCGCACCATGCATGGAGTTTGAAATACCGGAAAACAGATATGGCCACAAGGCTGTAATATACTCTCTTCCAGGAGTTCCATTCGAAACGGAGATAGCCCTTCCAAAGGTTATGGACTCCATCAAAGGGCACTTCCAGCTGCAGAAGATCTTCCACAAGACCATCTGTACCTTTGGAATTCCTGAGTCTACCCTAGCCCAGCAAATTGAGCAGTGGGAAGACAATCTTCCAAGCAATCTTCACTTGGCCTACCTTCCAAACCCGCTCCTTGGAGTGCGCCTGAGACTCTCCATCTACGGCACCAGCGAGGAAGAGGGACTTGCAGAATTGGCTGAAAATGAAGCAACTCTCAAGCAGATGCTTGGAGATGCAATCTATGGTGAGGGGGAGACATCACTGCAGGAAACTATCGGAAAGACCTTAAAGGAAAGAGGTATGACCATAGGTGTTGCAGAATCTTGCACAGGAGGTTTCCTTGCCTCTCTTTTCACCTCCCTTGCAGGGGCATCGGAGTATTTCTACGGAGGCATCGTTTCATACGACAACTCTGTTAAAATGAATATTTTAGGAGTTTCCAAAGAGGTTTTGGACACTTACGGAGCTGTGAGCCAAGAGTGCGCGGAACAGATGGCTGCAGGGGCTAAAAAAGCCCTTGGAACAGACTACGCCATTGCCACTACAGGCATTGCCGGTCCGGGCGGCGGAACCCCTGAAAAACCGGTTGGGACCGTATGGATAGCCGTTGCAACCCCGGATGGAGTTATCAGCAAGAAGTTTGCCTTCAACTCTACCCGCCGCAACATAAACATTGAGCGCTTTGCGGCCAATGCTCTCAATATGATGAGATTACAATTAATTAAATAACACACTATGAACTTAAAAACTATGGCCTGCACACTTGCAGCCGCAACAACAATGGGAACTATGATTTCTTGTTCAAGCCCCGCTCCTACCAAGGATGAGATTGCAGTACAGAAACTGGACTCTCTATTTACAGAAAGATACTCGCCACAACCTAATCCGGGCGGTACAGTACTTATTATGAAAGGCGATTCTGTCCTATACCAGAACAGCTGGGGTATTGCAGACACCGAGCTCAACACCACAATTGACGCCAACACCTTCTTCAACATTGCATCAGTGTCAAAACAGTTCACTGCAGTTGCAATCATGAAACTTCACCAGGAGGGCAAACTTGACATCTACAAGAGCATCTACGATGTAGCTCCAAGTGTAAACAAATTCCTTCCCAAGAAGCAGAAACCTTTCTCAGACATCAGAATTGTAGACCTTATGGCCCACTCTTCAGGTATTCCCGACAGCCGTCCACGTGAAGACCGCAACTTTACACTTACCGCAACCGACATGGAGTCATTGCAGTACATGAAAGGCCTTAAAGAGTTGAACTTCACCCCTGGTACCGAATACGAGTACATGAACCCAACCTTCCAGTTGCTTTATGTAATGATTGAGGCAGCAAGCGGAATGCCATTTGAGCAGTATATGAGAGAGATGATCTTCACCCCTGCCGGTATGGAGGAGACCCTTTATTTCCAGGCAGACAGGGAGATCCCAAGAATGGCCCACGGCTATGTAACCGAGGATGACAACGCTCCTGCAGAGACAAAACAGTTCCGCCAGTACGATTACGGCGAGGAGACCTTCTTTGCAACCAAGGCAGACGGCGGTATCTACACTTCAATCAACGAGTTTGTACAGTGGGAGAAAGCCCTAAGAAACAACCTTTTCATGACTCCTGAGATGACAGCCGAGGCTCACGGTCCTGTAACCAAAATCACCGGCAGCACATTCAGCGATTACCAGAACAGACCTAACACCTCTTACGGTTACGGCTGGTTCATTGAGGACAATCCTGGCATGCCAAGAAAAGTATACCACACCGGCGACAACGGCGGATTCCAGATCTACGCAGGCCGCTTCCCTGAGAAAGAAGTATTGATGCTTGTATTTGAGAACCGCAACGACCACAGCCGCTGGAAAATGGTTGAGAAACTTGACGCAATTGCCAAAGAGGCTGGCTGGTTGGACGTAAGCATCCGATGAAGTACATTACCAACCAATAGTATACAATTAGCCGCTATTACCTACAATTCGCTGGTAATAGCGGCTATTAGTTATCAAGTTGCAGGTATTAGTGACTATTTCCTGCTAATGGCTGCCATTGGTGTG
>JAGBTG010000018.1 GCA_017631435.1 Bacteroidales bacterium
AATTTAATGGATAATAATTCATTTGTCCCTCCTTGAAAAACAGGGGGAGAAAATATCTCCCCCATCAGATTAGTCTGCCATAATGAAGAGAATAGAGTTCTCTGTCTGGTCGCAGATGCCTCCCTTTTCGAAGGTGAGCCAGGTATTTCTGTATCCCTTTCTCGCTTCAATAGGAGTTGTGTGTGCTCTCTCAAGCTGCATATCACTCATAAGAGCATCCACATCAGTTAAGAGTCCGACAACATACTCAAGAGCGACTGCAGTACCTGCTTCCTGTACTCCGGTTGTTGTGTTGGTAATTGCAGGAGTAACATTTACCTGAGGCCTTACTGCATCAGAGTAATTGCTCTGCCAGTATCCGATTTCCTCATACTGTGTATCAATATTAAGATACTGAGGATTGAAGATCTGAGGAAGGACCAGAGACTCGGCTTCTGTAAACAGAGGAGCATATAAATAAGCTCTCTGTCTGTCATAAGGTGTATGACGAAGGATCTTTAATCCATCCGGATGAGTAGGAGTCCAGTGATATGCTGCTGATCTCTCTGTGAGTCTCTTTGAAGCGAGCTTAAACTCTGCTACAAAGAATGCAAGGAAGTCAGCAAGATATGTAGTCCTTAACTGTGCGGATGTGTAGCTTGTACCAAACTTAGCATTATATGCTGCAGTGAGGTTAACCACAGATCCGGGCATTACAGACTGCATATCATAGATTGCACCTATCTTATTAAGAAGGAGCATCCTGTTCCATGCTTCTCGCTGGCTCTCAATGTCATTTGCATGCTCTGTGAGATATCCTCCGAGGAATCTTGCCCATTCATTCTCATCTCTAAATGCGACTTTAACCTGCTCCTCATACTCTGTGATGCAATTCTGCCATGTTGTTGAGACACCGAAGTTCATCTCAAGTGAAGGCTGCTGGTTCTGCTCCCACTGTGATTTTGTTGACTGAGCAACTCCGAGGGAGTCAGGGTTCTGGCCTGAAGTGAAACCGTCTGCCAGGTTAACAAAAAGATCAGTGTTAAAATAACCAGAAGGCAGAGCATCCTTTGAATAGAATGAAACCTTACGGAGTCTGTTTGTGAATACTCCGGAGTTTTCTGCATCCATCAATGTGAGCTTTGCCTTATAGGGTCTTGATGCAACGATCAAACGACCTAAGACAATATTGAGGGAGTTGAATACGTTTTCCATGCCGGTATCAAGGACCAGTTCTCCGGCTGACACAAATGTTGACGAGTCAAAAACTGTGATGGTCTGCTGGCCTGTTGCCTGCTTTACAAGCAGATTCATGACTGCATGGCCATCTTTAACGTTGAATAGTGCCATTTCTTTTTCCTCCTTTTAATATAGAAATTTTATAAAAATGATCTGATCGCATTCATTGCGATCTCCTCATCTGAGGCAATTTTATTTGAGAGATCTTTGTTTCTGTTCTCCTCCTGGATCTTTTTCAGTTTCTCTCTCTCTTCCTTATATAATGATTCAAAATCCGGCTTTAGATCTGGCTCTTTTTCCGGCTCTTTATTTTCGGCTTTAATTTCCTGCAGTTTCTCAGGCTCTTCTTTGGGCTGAGGCTTTGGCTCTTCCTTTGGCTGAGGCTTTGGCTCTTCTTTTGGCTGCTCGATCGGCTCATCTTTTGGCTGCTCTTTTTCAGCTTTTTCCATCTCTCTGATCTCGCTTGCCTTAAATCCTGCTCTTGCCAGTTGCAACTTCTCCAATGCGTTCATATTTTTCTCCTCCGTTTTTAGTCCAATTTAATGGACTTGAAAATAAATTAAAATAATTGAGGGATGATTTTAAGGCGGTCAACCCTGCCTGCATGATTACCAATCATGTGACCTCAGGCAATTCCATCCCTCAATTAATATATAACATAAGTTATTTAATTATTCAATATAGAAGCCACTGTTGAGATATCCATTGATCATGTCTTTCTCAGGTGAAGTCAGACCACATTCGATTGATGCATCTGAACATTGAACATATCCGGTTAAGCCTGATAATGACATTGATTGCAACCTGGGCCTTCCTTTTGTTGCTCCCGGCATTCCTGAAGATCCGAGGCGAGTCACTGATAATTTGACATTCGGCCATGATCTCCAAAATCTTCTATTGCCTGATCCTGCAAATGTTTTCTCGCTGGGAGATAGGTGAGCCTCAATTCCATTCACAACACCCTTTGCAGTTTCTGCAACATTAAGTGAGGCAGCACTTGAAGCTACTGATCCCATTGATGAGACAACTTGAGAGCCTGTTAATCCTCCAACGGGAATATCACAACCAACTTCACACGCAAATGAGCTTATAATGTCAGTATCATCTGCCAGTATAATATTACCTGCACCGGTATCAATGTCTGTTGT
>JAGBTG010000001.1 GCA_017631435.1 Bacteroidales bacterium
AAGAAGGATTATTTGAGAATAGGAGAACTTTCTCCAGATGACAAGGAGAAGGCAGAGTCCGGCAAAGAGGATAAAGAGCGTTATGATGTTCAGTTCCTTCCGGAGAGCGGGAATTATGTATCAGGAGAAAAGGCTATAGTATATATAAAAGCTATTGGACAAGGTGGAGCAGGTGCTGCTGTTTTTGGTGAGATTGTGGATTCAGACAATAATGTTATTGCCAGCTACAATACAGATTCACTTGGATTTGGAAAGACTGTTATAGAATCTTTGCCGCATGGAAAGCTTACTGCAACGGTAAAAGATACACTTGGATTTGAAGGAAAGAGGATAAAACTTCCACAAGCATTGGCCAACGGTGTTACCATCAACGGTTCAATGAATGTAAGTGCACAGGAATATGGAAATGATGATAAAGCAGTTTTCATGATCAGTACTTCAGAAACTCTATTATCCAACTCATTGCATATCTATCTTCATAACGGTTCAGAAATCTATTACAGCAAACAGCTTTCAAAAGCGGAAGAGAAAATTGCTCTTGGTCTGCTGCAATTGACTCCAGGAATACATTCCATTTCAGTAGTGGATGCAAGAGGCAATGTATATGCGGAAAGGCCGTTTGTGGTTCTCCCATCTCAAAAAGAAGCGTTGGCTATTGGAACACAACAAGAACAATACGGCAAGAGGGAGCAGATGAATGTGAAGATAAAGCTTCCAAAAGAGATGCTTGGCAGCTCATCCAACTTCTCCGTTTCTGTCACAGACATGGGGGTAACTGATAACAGCGAGAAGACAACTCTGCCATCTTATATGCTTCTCAAGAGTGAGTTAAAAGGTTATATTGAGGACATTGAGTGGTACTTCAATGATACAATCTCATTGGCTGCAAGAATGCAGAGAGCTGATATGCTTATGCAGACTCATGGCTGGAGATACTATGACATAGAGAAAATCCTGCAAGGAAAGAGTGAAACCCCATACTTTGGACGCGAATACAAGCAAACACTATGTGGTAAAGTAATGAACCCTATAGGCCTTACAAAAAAGGCTACAGTATCTTTCCTTGCGCCTACAATCAACTTTAGAGCTATGGGACAAATAGATTCCGGTTACTTTGTCCTTAAGGATGTGGATTTCCCGGAAAACACAAGGTTTATTGTAAGTGCAGTGGGTAAAAATGGCAAGAGTCAGGCTCATACTCCGGTATTACAGAATGACTGGTTTGCCCCAATGTATGAGTATCCGGTAAAAACGGAGAAAGTCAAGTATACCCCAAAATTCACTACTACTGTTGAATCAATCTATTACAGCAAAGATGACGGCGAGCACGCAATGGCATTTGAACTGAACCCGATTGTTGTAACATCACAGCTGGTTACCTTAAAGAACTCACCAGCCCCTATCCCAAATTATCCGTTGAGGAGGGAATGGATTAGAGATACAATAGACATGAAATCGTATTCTAGGAATCATACAGTTGCCGCATATGTATTGGCAACTTATAGTGGAGTGCGTGAGTATCAGACAGGTGGTGTAGGAGGAAGAGTTGCTGTTCCTAAAAATGAAGATTTAGTATATGGAGCATTAGTTGGTCCAAAACTTACCCCTGCTTATATGACATCAAATAATCAGTTTATACCAGCTGGTAGATGGGGAATTGTATTAGTATATCTAAATGGAATATATGTGTATGCAAGAGAAGCTGTTGAGTCAGTTCTGTCAATGCCGTTGTCAGAAATAGAATCAATTATATATGTTTCAGGTCTATCTGCATCACCATTTCAAACATCATTTACTATGGGAGAGGTTAGTCCATATCCAGTACTGATGGTGAGAACAAAACCGAATGTTAGAACAGATTTTATACCATATAATGTATCACAAGCCTACCCTCTAGGCTGGCAGAAACCAGCCAGATTTTACTCTCCAAAATACGACACCCTGGAGAGCAAGAGATCCAAGGCTAAAGACAACAGAATCACCCTATACTGGAACCCTGCGGTGAAGCTTGATGAGAACGGTGAGGCCACAATCAGTTTCTATACCTCCGATTCAGATTCACAATACCGCATTGAGGTGGAAGGCAGGTCTGCTGCAAGACAATATCATTATGCGGAGAAGATCATTGGTCGCAAGGTAGAATTGACAAACGAAAAAAAGAAATAGCGGGTAACCGCTATTTCTTAAACCCAATACGAGGTCTTGGTGATTCGCTGTTAATTTCCTTTTGTTTGGCTGCAAGTTGCGACATTGCAAGGTATATATCATCAAGTTCGTTTTGAATATCTTCTGAAAGGTCATTTACCGCATCTGCATTATCCTTACAGGATTGCTCAATTTGCAACAGGCGTTCTTTGAATTCTGCAAGATCTGGTGTTATTGTTGAAACAGAAGATACATAATTGCGCATTGTTACAAAGGCACGCATTATAGAAATGTTTATTTGTATTGCAGTGCTTGATTTAAGGACACTGCTCAACATCGCAACACCTTGTTCAGTGAATGCCAGCGGAGCATATTTGATATTTGTACCTCTTTTATTGTTCAAGGTCACAAATTGTGACCTTGAACTGATTTCCAAGGCGTTATACTCATCTTTTGTTAATTCAAACATAAAATCTTCGGGAAATCTTTCCAAGTTTCGCCTTACTGCCTGGTTTAAAACTTTTGTTTCCACACCGTACATTTGTGCCAAATCCCTGTCCAACATAACCCGTTGTCCGCGGATCTCATAAATCCTGCTCCTGATAATCTCCAGATCCATAATACAATCATTTTAATTTGGCTTTAAATCTATCTCGTTTATTTTAGAAATCATGCCAGAAAAAGAAAAACCTGAAAAAGTTTTTCTTTTTCTAAAATTGCTAATTTTAGCAACTACACAAAAGTATAATTTTTACCCCCCCCCATTTTCCAAATTACACTTTTGTGTAATATTCAAGAGGTTTCCTTTACATATTTTTGCAGTGAAGATAAAACAGCAAAACATATGAAAAAGTTAGATTTCCTCTATCTTGCCATAATTCTGGCACAACTTATAATCACCGGCAACATTTCCGCCCAGGACAAACAGCAGGAAATGTTCCACAATTACTCCAAACTCCTTTCTCCGGAAAAGGTATACCTTCATACAGATAAAGACGTTTACTTTGCCACAGATACCATCTGGTTCAGCGGCTATGTGGAGAATGCCTCATATGCGAGTGAGTTTGATGAGTCAAACTATATTTATGTGGAGCTTATAGGCGACCAGCTTTTCAGAGATTACAACAGTTGGCTAAACTTTTCCGTTAAAGAGCCGGATGTAGTTGCAAGAAAGAAAATCCGTCGCATTGGCAACAGTTTTCAGGGATATATTATAGTTCCTGAAATGCACTCCACTGGAAGGGCTGTTATTAGGGCGTACACATACTGGATGCTCAACAGGCCTGCAGAATATATGTTCTATAAAGAGCTGGAGCTTACCAATCCAATGAAGGATAAGTTGGTTTCAGCTATGGCTGAAAAGAAGGTAAAGAACAAGAAAGAATATATCCGTCTTGGAGAGAAATCGCCTTTTGAGAAGGAGAAACAGGAGGAAGAAAGGTATGATGTGCAGTTCCTCCCAGAAAGTGGAAACTACATACAAGGCACCAATAGCGTGATATATATAAAAGCTATAGGCAGAGGTGGAGCTGGAGTTCAGATATTTGGAGAGGTAATGGATTCTAATGAGAAGGTTATTGCACAATATAGCACAGATTCATTGGGCTTTGGCAAGATTGAGTTTGAATCTCTTCCACAGGGAAAACTATACGCTACAATAAAGGATTCATTTGGTTATGAAGGTAAGAAAGTAAAGCTTCCTGAGGCAATTGAAGAGGGCGTTGCTATTCATGGAGCTTTTAATGTAAGTACAGAAAGTATTTATGGAGATAATGATAATATGGTTTTAAAGTTCTCAGTATCTCCTTCTCTATTGGGTAACTCTTTGCGCATCTGTCTTCATAATAGCTCTGAAATATACTACAGCAAACCTATAAATGAAATTTCTGAATCCATCACATTAAACCTCAAACCTCTTACTGTAGGAATACATTCTGTCAGCGTTGTTGACAATGCCGGCAATGTGTACGCAGAAAGGCCGTTCCTTGTATTGCCAACAGAAAAGGAGACTCTTAAACTGAATGCTCAAAAAGGGGAGTTCGGGAAAAGGGAACTGGTAAATGTAAAGATTAGTCTGCCAAAAGAAATGCTTGACAATTATGCCAACTTTTCAGTGTCAGTTACTGATATGGGTATAATTGATAACTGCGAGAAGACAACCATGCAATCTTATATGCTTCTCAAAAGTGAACTTAAAGGACATATAGAGAACATAGACTGGTATTTCAATGATACAATCTCATTGGCTGCACGAATGCACAGGGCAGACATGCTTATGCAGACTCAAGGATGGAGATATTATGATGTGGAGAAAATCCTGAAGGCTAAAAATGAGATGCCTCATTTTGGCAGGGAATACAAGCAGACTCTGTTTGGAAAAGTGGTGAATCCTCTTACCCTTACAAAGAAAGCGACAGTGGCATTTGTGGCTCCGTCCATCAATTTCAAAGCAATGGGACAGATTGATTCCGGATACTGGGTCCTTAAAGATATAGATTTTCCGGAAGATACCAGGTTCATCATCAGCGCAACCGGTAAAAACGGAAAGAGCACCAGCCATATGCCTATAATGCAGAATGACTACTATGCGCCAATAATGAGCTATCCTGTAAGTCCGGAAAAAGTAGTCTACACTCCAAAATACCAGAAAATAGTGGAGACCATATACTACAGCCATGATGAAGATGGAGAGCATGCTATGGCATTTGAACTGAATCCGGTAATTGTAACTTCGCAGCTTATTACCCCTAAAAACTCGCCGTCTCCTATACCAAACTATCCAATCCGTAAAGACTGGTACAGAGACTCTGTTGACATGAAACCTTATACGAGGAGTTGTACGTTGGGTGAGTACATTGCTGAAACTTATCCTGGTGTAAAATATAGAAATGGGCGTCTTTACGGATATAAAATAAATGAAATTACAATGAACAGTATGATTGCATCCGGTCGTACTAATAGAGAGGGGATAGTAGATATTTATCTCAATAGGATGCAAGTCTTAAGTCATGAAAAAGAAACTTTATTAAATACGCCAGTTGGGGAGTTTGAATCAGTAATATATGTAGCTGGATTATCTGCAGCACCATTTCAATTCGGTATGAAATTAGGCCAAATGTTTCCATCTCCGGTACTAATGGTAAGGACTAAACCTCATGTTAGAACAGATGAAATACCATATAATGTATCGCAGGCTAATCCTCTGGGCTGGCAAAAACCTGCTAGATTCTATTCTCCAAGATACAACACTCAGGAGAGCTTGAAATCCAAGGAGAAAGATAACCGCATCACCCTATACTGGAACCCTGCAGTGAAACTTGATGAGAATGGTGAAGCTACAATCAGTTTCTATACCTCCGATTCAGATTCACAATACCGCATTGAGGTGGAGGGAAGATCTGCTGCAAGACAGTATCATTATGCGGAAAAGATCATCGGGAGGAAGATAGAAACTTCTGCTGGAACAAAGAAAAAATAGACAATTGTGAATAACTGGAACAGCCCTTATGCCAAGCAGGTATAAGGGCTGTCATTTTGATTTATATCAACTGATGATTCTGTGCGTAGGTAACGGCTTCTGCAATGTTCTTTACATCCATTTTCTGAAAGATGCTCCTTTTGCATGCCTTTACGGTATCTACAGATCTGCAGATGTTGTCTGCAATGTCGTTCATGGTATATCCTTGGGTTGATAGCGACAAGACCTCCTTCTCCGTCTCCGAAAGCACTATCTCGTCTTTTTTCTCCCACTTGTGATAATCCAGTGAGTACTCGTAGAATGTGTCGGCACCCGGCTTTTTCATAATCACATTGCCGGCCTTATTGCCCGCTGCCAGTGAAATTGTACACATTCCCAACCACATCTTTCCATCTTTTGTAAGCACAAGCGGTGTAATCTTATGATTGATCAGCCTTTTCCTTTTACCCCTCTTTATATGAAAATTATAGGAGATTGTATAGTCCTGCCTCTCGTTGAGCGGAATAGTTTCAAACAGGTCAAAACCTTTCTCGTTTATCTCAAGAAGCATCTGAAGATCATCTTCCGGAACATAGTCTATGTAGAATCTGTATCCAAAATCCTTTACCTGCTGCGCGTCCACTCCACAAAGCTTTGCTATGTTGCTTGAAACATACAGGAAATCTTTCTTGTGGTAGTCTATAATGTAAACACACTGGTAGGTGCTCCTCTCAAATGACTTTGCCGCCCTTATGAGGAGGTTTACATTTGAGTAGTCAGTATCATTAATACTTTCAACGGTGTTAAGAAGCGAAAAGAAATCACCTATCTGTATATTATTTTCCATAAGGCCAGATTTTCAATACCTTGTAAAAATAATAAAATATATCCACTGCTCCTATTTTTATTACACATTAGTGTAAATAAAAACTACTTGACTCCAGCCAATCTATCCAAAGCCAGCACCACAAGATCCCTAACCAGTTCCTTATAATCAGGTTCTGCGCCTTTGTGGTAGCGGTTGGCAATGATGCAGCACACTGTGCCGGCGCGGTGGCCAAGTTTGGCAGCGAGGCCTGCGAGTGCCGATCCTTCCATCTCAAAGTTGGTTACTCGCCAGTCATCAAAACGGAACTTCTCAAACTTCTCCACCATATCGGGCATTGCAAGAGGCACCCTCAAAACACGGCCTTGAGGGCCGTAGAAGCCGGAAGCGGAAATGGTAACACCTTTAACGGTAACATCGGCAAAGAGGTCAATCAGCTCCTGTGAGGCGCGTACAAAATACGGCGCAGGGAGATGTCTGTCCCAACCTGTAAACTCCACAAAAGCATCCTCCATCTCGCGGTAAGAGACTTCGTCACGTCCGGCATACCAGTTAAGAAGGCCGTCTGCTCCAACTGAGATGTGCGAGAACACGAATGACCCAACAGGTATATCGGGCTGGATTGCACCGGAAGTGCCAATCCTCAACACTCTCAAGCTGCGGAGGTTCTCTTTAACCTGTCGGGATGAAAAATCTATGTTTACCAGGGCGTCGAGCTCTGTCATTACAATGTCGAGGTTGTCGCATCCTATTCCGGTGGAAAGGACTGTCATCCTGCATCCTTTGTAGGTTCCGGTTGCGGATACAAACTCCCTTGAGGCTTTGCGCACCTCAACGGTATCAAAGAATGAAGATACAAGTTCCACACGGCCGGGGTCTCCAACCAGGATTACGGTGCCTGCCAACTCCTCCGGTTTGAGGTGAAGGTGGAATACAGACCCGTCACTGTTGATAATGAGCTCAGAAGCACCTATTTTTTCCATTTTTTCCTGTTTTTGGTCATATCTCTAAGTGAGTTCATTCCCTGTACCAAAGCCTCGTCCTCAGAAATTTTTCTGAAAGCCATGAATACAAAGATGGCTGCAACTATAGGGAATACTGCTGAAATTGTAAAGACTGCACCATCCAACCTTGTAAAGTACATATAGGCAATCCAACCCTGGAAAGCCAAGAGTACCAACATGTTATAGATGCAGATACGCATCTGCTGGATTCTTCTCCTGTAGATGAAGATTGAGAAGAATGAAAGGACAAATGTTACAATCACAAAAATGAGGAATGGCCAGTACTGGGTAAATTTCATAATGGTCTCCCCATCCAAATTTCTCATCAATGGCCTGAAAAACAACGAGAACAATAATCCCGACGAAGCCAACAGATACAAACTCTGAATTCTCTGAATCATATTATTTCAATTTTTAATTATTACTCTTCCTTTATACAATATTTCTTTATTACGCTATAGGCATCCTGTACACCCAACTCACCGGCCTTGCTCAAGTCTATACATCCTTTTTCCTTATCTTTCAGATAGATAAGCACAAGCCCTCTATTGAAATATGCCTGTGACAGTGCAGGATAAAGTTCAATTGCCTTTGTGTACTGGTTTATGGCCTCAGGTAAGTCGCTTGAGAGGCAATACAGGTTACCCAGGTTATAGTATGTGAACGGCAGCTTAGGCATAAGCTTGGCTGCCTTTGTCATGTCATGGATGGCAGGTGCATAATCGTAGTTCATTGAGCTGCGCTCCTTAACTCGGGCCCTTGCTGCACCTGAGTTGTCCAATGTAAGGATCTGCACATTATTCTCCATAGATGAGATGAAATCTATCATCTCTGCCTGCAGGGCACCCCTGTTTATGTAATAGAATGTCTGTTCAGGCTCGTTCTTGATGGCTTGGGTATAGTTTTCAAGTGCTGAGTTGTACCTGTTTTCCACACCGTCAGCCACTGCTTTGGCAAAATAGAGTTTTGATATCTCCGCCCCCTGTACCTTGGCTTTCTCCTTGTCTGAGAGCTCCTCCATAATCTGGGCCAGCTTCATATGGTAATTGTCGGGAAGATTGGTTGAATTCTTTATGGAATTGAGTTCAACCGGAATAGGTATCTCCCCGGTAAACTTCTCTATCTCCTTGTCTTCCCATTTGCTTTCAAGGGCCATCCTCATGCCGTTGTTGCTGCTGAGGTTAAATTTGAAGAGAGGTTTCAGGCGGATATCAACATCGCGGTGCTGAAGCAGTTCGTTATCAAAGTCCTTCTTTGCAAAATCGGCATCCAGCGCAAGGAGCTTGTCATATTTGCGGGTTGTGTCGGCAAACATGGCCTGACCAAGGCTATCTCCTGTACGCAGCTGATATTCACGTATTTTCTGCTGTGCTATCTCGGCATCTTTCTTTGCAGATGTGAACTGTCCCAACTGGCTTTTGGCGTATGAACGGTTCATATATGCCTTTGCAAAATCGGGGTAGAGACTGATTGCCTTTGAGTAATCATCAGTAGCATCCCTGAACCTTCCCATCTCAAGGAACACACCCGCGCGGTTGAAGTATGCGAGCACGTTGTTGGGATTCACAGCAATTACTCGGTCATAATCATCCAGCGCGTTGTTGTAATCGCCAATCTGGGCCCTGATTATTGCCCTGTTGTAGAGGGTGAGAGCGTTGCCCGGCTCCTGTTCCAGCACAGTATTCAAATCTTCAAGGGCACCCTGTATCTGCGATTTGTCATATCTTATGAGGGCCCTGTTGAAGAATGCGAATGTATTGAGCGAATCCAGTTCAATGGCCATATCCAGATCTGTAAGAGCTTCATCAGTCTTCTCCTGCATTGCATAGATTCTGGAGCGCCTTATGTACCCTTCAGGATCAAAAGTATTGATTTTTATGGCCTTGTTGTAATCATTCAGCGCTTTGGTTGTATCTCCAAGATAGAGATAGCACGCACCACGGTTCAGGTACGCATCTGCCGCTTTTGGCTCTGCCTTAATGAACCGGTTGAAGTCCTTTACCGCCTTCTCAAACTGTTGCGAGAGGAAATAGGTTACACCGCGGCTGAAGTAAAGCCCCGTGTAGCTGGGCCTCAAATCCACCGCCTCTGCCAGGTCCTTGAGTGCCATATCATACTTTCCGGTACGGCTGAGGGTAATGGCCCTGTAGTGGTACGCCGGAGTATAGATAGGGTTGAGCCTGAGCGAGGTATTGAAATCCTTCTCAGCACCTATATAGTCGCCAAGGTTGTATTTGGCAATTCCCCTGAAGAAGTAGGCATCAAAAAGGGTACTGTCCAGCCTTGCCAGGATATTGAAATTCTCTATGGCGCTTGAGTACTTTCCGTCTATCAGCATCTGCCTTCCACGGTAAAAGAACTGGTCTATATCGTATTGCGCCTGTGCCGCCACCGAAACCATTGCCAGAATGGCCACACAAAAAAGTCTCTTGAGTCTGTTCATACTATCTTGCAAATCTACACAAAATAGAGAACACCTCAAAATATGCGCCAAGCCCTATCGTAACGTCGTCTTTTTGTACAATCATCTGGTAACCAGATGATTGCAAAAGCAGGATTTGCAGCGCTGCGCAAACCCTGCTTTTCAATTTGCTGAATTTCAGCAAATTGTACAAAAAGACGACGTTACAAAAGCTCCTCAATCCTCAACAGCTCATTGTACTTGGCAGTCCTCTCCGAGCGGCATACCGAGCCGGTCTTTATCTGGCCGGCGTTAACGGCAACGGCAAGGTGGGCAATGAAAGGGTCTTCGGTATCTCCGCTACGGTGGGAAATGATGCAGGCGTAACCGTGCCGCTGGGCCAACGCTATAGTTTTTAAGGTCTCAGTCAAGGTGCCGGCCTGATTCACCTTAACAAGTATCGCATTGGCACACTTCTCATTAATCCCCTGCTCAAGCCAGCGGGCATTTGTAGCAAAGAGGTCATCCCCAACAAGCTGGCACCTGCCGGAAAGCTCGGAAGTGATCTGTTTCCACCCCTGCCAGTCATCCTCGGCAAGAGGGTCCTCTATTGAATCAATCGGATAATTCTCAACCAGCCCCTTCAGATAGGCAATCTGCTCCGGGGTACTCCGCCTCACACCATTCTCCTGCTCAAAGCGGGAATAATCATAATACCCGTGAACCCACTCCCCGCTAGGATTATAATGTCCATGGACATAAAACTCCGAGGCGGCACAATCAAGGGCAATGGTAACATCCTTGGAAGGGACATAGCCGGCGTTCTGAATGGCATAGACAATATAGTTCAGCGCCTCCTCCGCACTGGCAAAATTTGGAGCAAAGCCCCCCTCATCCCCTACACTCACACTCAGTCCAGCCTTAAGGAGCACCTTGCGCAAACTGTAGAAAACATTTGATCCTATCATCAGTCTCTCCCTGAAAGAGGCACCTCCAACAGGCCTGATCATAAACTCCTGGAACGCAATTGGGGCACTGGAATGCCGGCCTCCGTTAACGATGTTCATCATGGGCACCGGCAATACCCGGGCTCCCACCCCTCCAAGATACCTGAACAACGGCACCTTCAGGGAATCGGCCGCAGCTTTAGCCACAGCAATGGAAACACCCAGTATGGCATTGGCTCCCAACCGGGACTTATCTGCAGTACCATCAAGGGCAATCATCAGGCTGTCAACAGCATGCTGATCAAAAGCATCCATCCCCACCAGTTCCGGGGCAATGATATCATTCACATTGGCCACCGCCCCCAACACTCCCTTCCCTCCAAACCTTGCCTTATCACCATCCCTCACCTCAACGGCCTCCCTGCTCCCTACAGAAGCCCCGCTGGGCACACTTGCACGTCCCCATGACCCGTCATTGAGGAACACCTCCACCTCTACAGTGGGGTTCCCGCGCGAATCAATAATTTCTCTTGCTTTAATATTAGAAATGTCCATATACACAAAGATTTAGGTATATGGAAAACACTCACAGAAGGGCAAAGTTCACCAACCGGCAAATATTTTTCCCGACAAATAAAACCTACCACGGCAGCGCCACAGTGCCCATCATAGCTCGGATATCAGCAGCTCGCTTGCGCACACCTGCAGAAGGGGCATTAGCCTTGCGGACAAGGGGATTTGGGAGGCAGGCGGCAATAAGAGAAGCCTGTCGGGAAGAAAGTTTGGCTGCACGGGTACAGAAAAGATGCTCTGCAGCTGCCTCGGCACCATAAATGCCCCTGCCCATTTCGGCCACATTCAGGTACACCTCAAGGATCCTCTCCTTGCCCCAGAAAGTCTCAATTAGAAATGTAAAATACACCTCAAACCCCTTGCGGACCCAACTGCGGCCCGGAAACAGGAACACATTCTTGGCGGTCTGCTGGCTTATAGTGCTCGCCCCGCGGAGTCTCTTCCCCTTGCGGTGGGCATCCAGCGCCTTGTCTATCTCAATCCAGTCGAACCCGTTATGTGAAAAGAACCTCGCATCCTCAGATGCAATTACCGCCTTGGCAAGATTGGGGGAAATCTTCTCCATAGGCTGCCACCTCTTATGGGTAACAAAAGAATCATCATCCCAGTTCTGGCAGGTACGCACAACCATCAGCGGGGTAACATACACCGGTACCCACCGGAGCACCAGCACCCACATCACAGTAATGGCCACAAACCACAAAGGGATATAAAGGAACAGCCATCTGAAAAACTTGAACCCCTTCTTTTTCTTCATGTTATAAAATCAGCCAGATAAAACGGTAGATAAGGTCAATTCTCTTCACCAGCACATCAACATCCAGATTGTCAACACTGTCAGACTCCTTGTTGGTATGCTTTGTTATTCCCGACGTAAACAGCAGTGCCGGCACTCCAACAGCCGTAAAACTCTGCTGGTCCGACAACCTGTAAAAAATATCATAGAAATCCTGGCTACCGTAATAGGAATAATCCAACTCCAGCCCCAGTCCAAAATACTCATTTGCAAAATCCAGTTGCCCCTTCTGCCATACCTTGAGTTTATTGCCACCCAAAACCAGCAGATACTCAGGGTTTTTACCCACAGGAGAGAGTGTACTTCCAATCTGGTCCATATTCACCATACAGGTAATGTTCCCCGGAGGAATCCCCAACCTGGAAACAAAATGCTTGCTCCCCTGCAACGAAAAATTGTTCCCGTCAAACGCTACAAACACAATGTTTGCCTCCAGATCCCCCCTCTCCTGATGTCTCTTTCCAAACATCCTTGCCAACTCCAGCAGCGCCGCAACCCCGGAAGCATTGTCATCCGCCCCCGGATACACCTTTCCGTCAATGATTCCAAGATGATCAAAATGTGCCCCCACAATCACATAGGGAGCATTTTTTCTTCCCGACGGCAAATATCCCACCACATTATGCCCCTTCTTCTCAATCTTCACTCCAGCACTTGTACTGTACTTGCTGCTTCCCCCTTTACCGGCAGGGAGGCTGAACGGCTGGAAAAAGCTCACACTCCTGAAAGGCCTCACACCATAACTCTCCATACAGGCAGCAATGTACTCTGCTGTCCTCATGGCCTGCGAAGTGCCGCTCTCCCTTCCTGCCACCTCCTCAGATGTGAGATACTCCAGATGATCCATGGCACCCTCCCGGGTAAGGAGGTACCGGTAAGTATCTGATGTATGCACCTGCCCGAACGCCGCCACTGCAGACAACATTGCCACTGCCACAAAAATGGCCATTCTTCTCATATGTGCACTCAAATTCATCGGGATCAATCTCATCGGGATTAAAATTTTACAGGATGCAAAGATATAAAAAATCCGGGCAGGAAATTCCCGCCCGGACTTGAACAAAAAGACGACGTAACTTTCTACCAGATATTGATCCTCTCCTGTGGAGCCATCCACATTGCATCGCCCTCCTTAATGCCGAATGCCTCATAGAAACCGTCAATGTTGCGCAAAGCACCGTTTACGCGCCATTTGCCCAATGAGTGCACATCGGTTTTGGTTCTGCGGAGAATCTCCTGTGGACGTACGTTCTGCGCCCAAAGGTTTGCATAACCCAAGTAGAAACGCTGGTTGTGGTTGAAACCGTCAATGTCTGCAGGAACCGGCTTGCCTTTCAAGGTATTCATATATGCCTGATGTGCAATAAGAAGACCTCCCTGGTCTGCAATGTTCTCTCCAAGTGTATATGCACCGTCTGCATGAACGGTATCAATTACAATAATCTTGTTGAACTGCTCAACAAGCACCTGAGCACGCTCGTTGAACTTGGCCTCATCTTCTGCTGTCCACCAGCCGCTGATGTTTCCGTCCTTATCATAGTTACGGCCCTGGTCATCAAAGCCGTGGGTCATCTCGTGTCCGATAACCACACCAATACCGCCGTAGTTTACAGCATCATCCGCATTAGGGTTGAAGAACGGTGGCTGAAGGATTGCTGCAGGGAAGCAGATCTCGTTGGTGGTTGGGTTGTAGTACGCATTTACAGTCTGAGGGCTCATTCCCCATTTGGTGCGGTCTACAGGCTGTCCCTCCCTCTCCATCATCTCATTGTGTGAGAAGATGTTTGAGCGGCAGATGTTTGCCCAATATGAGTCATTCTTAATCTCAAGTGCTGTATAATCTTTCCATTTGTCGGGATAACCAACCTTAACAATGAAGGTTCCAAGTTTCTCCTGAGCCTTTGCTTTTGTCTCATCGCTCATCCACTCAAGGGCATTGATTCTCTCGCCAAGGGCAACCTGAAGATTGCTTACCATCTCAAGCATTTTCTCCTTTGACGACGCAGGGAAATATTTCTCCACATACATCTGTCCGAAAGCCTCTGCCAAAGAGCCGTTCACAACTGCCAAAGAGCGTTTCCATAGCGGCTGAAGCTCCTCGCGGCCCTGCATTGCCTTGCCGTAGAAAGCAAAGTTTGCCTGCACAAAACTATCGCTCAAATAATTTGAAGCGGCATTCAACAACTTGAATACCAAGTACTCCTTCTGGTCCTCAAGAGAAACTTTCTTCATCATTTTGGTCATACCCTCAAAGAAAGGTTTCTGCGATGCGTTCAACTCTGTTGAGTTCTTGATTCCAACCTCATTGAAGAAAATATCCCAGTTGATGAAGCCGTAGTTTTTCTTGAACTCTTTAACGGTCATCTTATTGTAGTTCTTGTGCACATCCCTTCTGGTTGCACGGTCTACAGAAACCTCAGCAATCTTTGTCTCAATGGCAAGCACTTTATCCGCTGCAGCTGCTGCCTCTTTTGGGGCATATCCGGCAAGTGCAAAAAGTTTTTCAATATACTCCCCGTAAGCTGTACGAATCTTCACAGAGCTCTCATCATCAAGAAGATAATAATCCCTGTCACCCATTGAGAGGCCACCCTGAGAAAAACGCAAAAGGTTCATTGTGCTGTTCTTCTGGTCTGCGCCAATACCAAAACCAAAGAACGGACTTGCGCTCTCAACGTGCATTTTTCCCACCATTGCAGAAAGCTCATCCATGTTAGAAATTGCCTTGATAGCAGCAATCTGCTCCATAACCGGAGCCGCACCCTCAGCATTGCGTTTTGTGGTATCCAAACCCAAAGCATACATAATCTGGATCTTCTCACCCACACTGCCGGGCTCCTGCACATTTGCATTCAACTCCTCAATCAGCGCCTTAAGTTTCTCCTGATTCTCTTTGTCCAGCTGGTCAAAAATACCATATCTGGCATACTCGGGAGTTAAAGGATTGTTGGCCATCCAGCCACCGCACGCATACTGGTAGAAATCCTCACCCGCAGCCACGGTATTGTCAAAATTGGCAAGGTCAATGGCAGGTTTTCCCTCCTCCTTGCCCTGTGTACAACCGGCAAACATCATTGCCGCCACACCTAATGTCATAAAAATCTGTTTCATAATGGCACAAATGTAAATAAATCTTCCCGACAGAAAAAGAAAATCTCTCACATCTGCAAAACATCCACATTTTACCGCCAGAACATGGAGGAAATGACCACGCAGAAGAAAATGTCGCGAAAAACGCCAAGAAACGTGGAGGAAATCTCTCTCAGCAGCAAAACATCCTCATTTTACCGCCAAAACGTGGAGGAAATGCGCACGCAAAAGAAAATGTCCAGGAAAACGCCAGAAAACGTGGAGGAAATCTCTCTCAGCAGCAAAACATCCACATTTCACCCCCAGAACGTGGAGAAAATGACCACGCAAAAGAAAATGTCCCGAAAAACGCCCGAAAACGTGGAGGAAATCTCTCTCACCAGCAAAACATCCACATTTCACCCCCAGAACGTGGAGAAAATGACCGCACGGAAGAAAATGTCCAGAAAAACGCCACAAAACGTGGAGAAACCGCCGCTGCAGAAGAGCCCCCGCCCCAGCAGGATGGGGATTACCGCCTTGGCAATCCCTCGTAGCAAATGGTGCCGCCGGCATCGCCGCCACCGGGGCCGAGTTCAATCTCCCAGTCGGCTGAGGCCACAACATCCTGGTTGTGCTCAACAACAATGATTGAATGGCCACGCTCAACAAGGGCGTTGAATGCGGCAAGAAGTTTCTTAATATCGTGGAAATGCAGACCGGTGGTGGGCTCATCAAAAATGAAAAGCGTAGGGCCGGCAACGGCGCCCTTGCCGCCGGAATCCTTGCTCAGGAACTGGGCAAGCTTCACCCTCTGGCTCTCACCACCGCTGAGGCTGCTGCTGCTTTGGCCCAGCTGCACGTAGCCCAAGCCAACATCATCCAGAATCTGCAACTTGGCAGCAATCTTCTTGGCCAACGGCTCCTTCTGAGAGCCAAAAAATGCAATTGCCTCCTCCACACTCATATCAAGCACCTCATTGATGCTCTTGCCCTGATACTTCACCTCCAGCACTGCAGGCTTGAACCTTTTTCCGCCGCACTCCTCGCACACCATCTTAATGTCTGCCATAAACTGCATAGGGATGGTAATCATACCCTCGCCCAAACACTGCGGACACCTTCCGCCATCAATATTGAAAGAAAAATGTGAATGTCCAAAGCCGTTCACCTTGGCATACTGCTGCTCGGAATAAAGTTTGCGGATATCATCGTAAATCTTCAGATAAGTAACCGGATTTGAGCGGGAACTCTTGCCAATGGGGTTCTGGTCTACAAACTCCACCCCCGAAAGCCTGTCAAGATCACCCTTCAGCTCCTTGAATGCCCCCGGCTTGAGTCCGAACTGCTGGAAATGCCTTGCCAGCGCCGGGTACAGGGTATCCCCAATAAGGGTAGACTTTCCGCTGCCGCTCACACCCGTAATGGCAACAATCACCCCAAGAGGGAACTTCATCGAAACATTCTTGAGGTTGTGCTCCATAGCCCCACAAATTTCCACAGCATGCTTCCACTCCCTCTTCTTTCCGGAAATGTCAATCTTCTTTATTCCCGACAGATAATCAATTGTAAGTGACCCGCTGGAAGCCGTATCCCCCTCCTTGCGCCCCTTGAGGGCCGCAGCAATTCCCTCCTCTACAGAACCCTGATACACAACTTCACCACCGTTCACACCTGCGTACGGACCAATATCTATAAGTTCATCTGCAGAGCGGATAATCTCCTCGTCGTGCTCCACAATGAGCACCGTATTTCCCAAATCCCTCAAATCCTTTATTACGGAAATTAGTTTGCCGGTATCCTTGTGGTGAAGTCCAATACTCGGCTCATCCAGAATATACAATGAACCCACCAGACTGCTACCCAGCGAACTCACCAGATTAATTCTCTGGCTCTCTCCGCCGCTCAGGGTATTTGCATGGCGGCTCAGGGTAAGATACCCAAGCCCCACATTCTCTATATAATTCAGACGGCTGCAAATCTCCTTTATTGCCCTCTCCGCAACAGCCGCATCATATTTGTCAAGTACCAGATCCTTTAAAAACTCATTCAAGGAAGTGATGCTCATATCCATCAGCTCTATGATGGTCTTCCCTCCAATCTTCACATAGGAAGCCTCCTTACGCAAGCGGCTCCCTTCACACTCCCTGCACACTGTCTTGCCGGAATATCTGGCAAGCAGGTACTTGTACTGTATCTTGTAGCGCATGGTCTCCACCATCTCAAAAAACGGGGTGATTCCCATGAACTGGTTGTTTCCGTTCCAAAGGAGTTTCTTCTGCTCCTTGGTGAGCTCCGCATATGGCTTGTGGATAGGAAATCCAAACTTATGGGCAACCATAATGAACTCCTTCTGGAACTTGCCCATCACCTCGCCTCTCCAGCAGGCAATGGCCCCCTCATATACCGATAGCGAGGCATTTGGAACCACCAAGCTCTCATCAATGCCAATCATGCTGCCGTAACCTCCGCACACCGGACACGCCCCCACAGGGTTATTGTAACTGAACAGCAGTTCTGTAGGCTTTTCAAAGCGGATACCGTCAGCCTCAAACAGATTTGAGAAACTGTGGATGGAAACCTCACCTGCACGCCCCTTCTGAATGGCCACAACAAGTTTTCCGCCCCCCTCATTGAAGGCAGTCTGCACAGAATCCATAAGACGGGTATAATCCTCCTCCGCCAACCCCGCATTTGAAGCAGTCTCCTGAACAACGGCAACATCAATGGCGCCAGCCGCACCAGTGCCAGAAGCATCAGAGCCAGCCGCCACCAAATACCTGTCAACCATAATGTACAGCGGCTCTCCCGCAAAGGTTTCCACATCCTGCAGCACCGAATCGAGCCTTACCATACCTTTCTCCGCAGAGAAAAGTCGGGAGTAACCGGCATCCTTCACCGAAAGGAGCTTCTCCACCTTATTTGGGTTCTCCACCCAGTCAATTTCCGCGAGGATATAAGCAGTAATGTTGTCGGGACCATCATTTTTAATCTTCCCGATGAATTCAACCACATCATTTGCCGTATGGCACTTCACCTCCTCGCCGGTAATTGGGGAATAGGTGCGGCCTATCTTGGTAAAAAGGAGTCTCAGATAATCATAGATTTCCGTTGTGGTACCCACTGTTGAACGGGGATTGCGGGTGTTTACCTTCTGCTCAATTGCTATGGCAGGGGGGATTCCCTCAATCTTGTCCACCGCCGGTTTCTGCATACGCCCAAGGAACTGGCGGGCAAATGAAGAGAGGCTCTCTGCAAAACGGCGCTGCCCCTCCGCAAAGAGGGTATCAAAAGCAAGCGAAGATTTTCCGCTGCCGCTCAAACCGCTCATCACCACCAGTTTGCCGCGTGGTATCTTAAGATCAATCCCTTTTAGGTTGTTGGCTCTCGCCCCTTTTATATAGATATATTCCTGTTTCTTTTTTCCACTCATCTCACTACCTCCTACTTCTGGCTTGTCCTTAACACTGTCTTAACCTCCCTTATCTTCCTCAGGGCAGATGTGACCCTGTCCAAATGGGCATTGTTTCCTACCGAGATTCCAATCTCGGCCACAAACTCAAGCATATTGCCCGGCTTGCGTCTCTCTGTAATATTGAAAGACCTCATTGAAGCCTCCTGTTTGGTGATGCACTCTATCAGCTGTGCACCTATTGAGGTATCACCGTCACCTATAATCCTCAAACCGGTCTGGAACTGGGTGGTGTTGGATACCTGTCTCCATTTCACTTTCTGGAGCCTGTAAGGGTATTTCTCAATGAGCCTTGAGGCATTGGGGCAAGATATCCTGTGGATCTTTATGCCACCTGTTGCCGATACAAACCCGAACACATCATCTCCAAAGATAGGGTTGCAGCACTTGGCCATTGAAAAACTTATATTGTTCAGTTTATCACTGATAATCAGGTAGTCTCCGTCAGATGACCTGCTTTTTTGCTTGGCTGCAGGTTTCTCCGGTTTGCTGTCGGGAAGAACATTCTCTTCTTCTTCACCCTTTGTGAGGAAATCCTTCAACTGCAGAAGGTCTATCTTCTCCTGATAGATTGCCAGGAACACCTCCGCAGAGGCCTTCATTCTGTAGTGCTTGGCTATATCTGCAAGGACATCGTCGTTGAGCTCCAGTTTCCAGTTCTTCATGCGGCGCTCCAGCATCTCGCGGCCAAGTTTCATGAGTTTGTTCTCCTCTTCCTTCAGCTTGGCCTTGATGCGGTTGCGGGCTTTTGAAGAGACAACAATCTTCAGCCAGTCGGCAGAAGGTTTCTGGTTCTTGTTGCTCATGATCTCCACCACATCTCCGGTATGCAGTTCATCCTTGATGGATGCTATCTTGCCGTTCACTTTGGCGCCGGAGCATTTCACACCCAGGTTTGAGTGGATATTGAAGGCAAAATCCAGCACGCTGGCCCCCTTAGGGAGCTGTTTGAGGTCGCCGTCGGGAGTAAATACAAATATCTCGTCAAGTTCCTTCTGAACAGCATTGGTGTATGTGCTCGGGTCTGAACTCTCCAGCATCGCCTTCACCCCTTTAAGCCACTCGTCAAGGCCGTGCACGCTCTTTATCCCCTTGTAGCTCCAGTGCGAGGCGTGGCCGTTCTCTGCCATCTCGTCCATACGCACCGTACGGATCTGCACCTCAATGTGGGTACCCTCACTGTTCTCCACGGTGGTGTGCAAAGACTCATAACCGTTGGGTTTTGGATTGGTGATCCAGTCCCGGAGCCTCTTTACATCCGGCTTGTACTCCTGGGTTACGCGGGAGTAAACCTCCCAGCAGTAGTCGTGCTCCTTCTCAAGGGGCACATCCAGGATAAACCTCATTGCAAAAACGTCATAGACACCCTCAAACGGCACATTCTGCTTCTGCATCTTCTTCCAGATAGAGTATGCGGTCTTGGTACGCACTTTAAGCTTGTATTTGATTCCGCTCTCTTTCAACGACTGCTCCAAAGGCTTCACAAACTCCTGAGCCAGTTTCTCCCTATCCTTCTCCGTAGCCTTAAGCTTGTTGGTAATGGCACGATAGTTCTCCGGATCTGAGTGCTTGAAGTAAAGGTCCTCCAGCTCGCTCTTGAGGTTGTACATTCCCAACTGGTGGGCCAACGGGATATAGAGCATGATTGTCTCGGTAACCTTGCGCATGATGCTGCTCTTTGGAAAGATATCAAGGTTACGCATAATCTCCAGCCTGTCTGCCAGTTTGATGAGGGTTACCCTTGGGTCCTTTGAATATGAAACAATCAGTTTCCTGTAGTTCTCCGCCTGGAGTCTGGTATCTTTTGGGGTTATTCCCGATATCCTGTTCAATCCCTCAACCATGGTGATGATCTCTGCAGAGTACCCTCTGGCAACCTCCTGCAAACGTTCATCATTTCCCCTGGTAGCCTCATGCAGGAACACTGCAGCCACCGCCTCCGGCATAAGACCTATCTCGTTTGCCACAATGAGTGCCACACCCAGAGGGTGTTCAATGAACGGATGGCCATTGCCCCTGAGTTGTCCATCAAGTTCCTGATATGCAAACCTGTATGCCTTCTCTACCAAATCCCTCTGCTCAACTGAGCAGTTCTGTAAAATGCTGTTCAAACTCTCCGGTATCATAATCGCCTCACTTTTTAGAAATCAATTCTCCCAAATATTTCATTTCATCCCTGAATTTGGCCGCACGCATAAAATCAAGCTCTGCGGCAGCCTTCTCCATCTCTTTCTTTGCACTTGCATATGCTTTCTGCAACTGCTCCTTGCTCATGTTCTGCACTACAGGGTCCTGCAGAACATTCATCTTTTCTGGTTCCTCGGCATATCCTACACCTGCCGGAACCCTATCCAATACATTCCTCTCTTTCTTGAGCACCTGGGTAGGGACAATGCCGTTCACCCTGTTGTACTCCATCTGCTTCTCCCTGCGGCGGTTGGTCTCGTCAATGGTACGCTTCATGCTCTTTGTAATTGTATCTGCGTACATTATCACCAGACCATTTATATTGCGGGCTGCACGTCCGGCTGTCTGTGTAAGGGCCGTCTCGCTGCGCAGGAAGCCCTCCTTGTCTGCATCCAGGATTGCCACCAGCGACACTTGCGGCAGATCCAGTCCCTCCCTCAGAAGGTTTACACCAATCAGCACATCAAACCTTCCCGCCTGAAAATCCTCTATAATTTCAATCCTCTCCATTGTATCCACATCCGAGTGGATATAACGGCACCGGATATACATCTTCTGCAAATATTTGTCCAGTTCCTCGGCCATCCTCTTGGTAAGGGTTGTAACCAGCACCCTCTCATCCTTCTCCACCCTAATCTGAATCTCCTCCAGAAGATCATCAATCTGGTCTGCCGTAGGCCTCACCTCAATAGGAGGTTCCAGCAAGCCTGTAGGCCTTACCACCTGCTCCACAATCACTCCTCCACTCTTTTCCAGCTCGTATGGCGCCGGAGTGGCACTCACAAACACCGTCTGGCGGCTCAGGCTCTCAAATTCGTCAAACTTCAGCGGACGGTTGTCTGCCGCTGCCGGAAGCCTGAATCCATACTCTATCAATGTATCCTTGCGGGATCGGTCCCCTCCGTACATCGCCCTTATCTGCGGAATTGTAACATGGCTCTCATCAATGAACGTTACAAAATCGTCGGGAAAATAATCCAGAAGACAGAACGGGCGGGTTCCGGCGCTTCGGCCGTCGAAGTAGCGGGAATAGTTCTCAATGCCTGAGCAGTAGCCTATCTCCTTAATCATCTCAAGATCGTACTCCACCCTCTGCTTGAGCCTCTTGGCCTCGGCGTGCTTCTCAATGCTGTGCAGGAACTCGCACTGGCGGGTAAGGTCCTCCTGGATGTTCCACACCGCACTCTTTATCCTCTCCTTGGTGGTACTGAAGATGTTTGCCGGAAAGATTGCAATCTCATCCACAAACTCCAATGTACCGCCGCTTAAAGGGTCGAACATCTCAATCTCCTCAATCTCATCTCCAAAGAAAATTACCCTGCACCCTTTGTCTCCATACGCAAGATAAATGTCTATACTGTCTCCCTTTACCCTGAAAGTTCCCCTCTTGAACTCCACATCATTGCGGGAATAGAGGCTGTCCACCAGCTTGTAGAGGAACTGCGTACGGGCCATCACCTGCCCCACCTTAATCCTCACCGTATTGGAATGGAAATCAGCAGGGTTGCCAATACCGTACAGGCAGGAAACACTGCTCACCACAATCACATCCCTTCTTCCCGATAGCAATGCACTCGAACAGCTCAACCTCAACTTCTCAATCTCATCATTAATGCTCAAGTCCTTCTCAATGTAGGTATCGGTTACCGGCATATAGGCCTCGGGCTGGTAATAATCGTAGTACGACACAAAATACTCCACCGCATTGTTTGGAAAGAAAGCCTTGAACTCACCATACAGCTGCGCCGCCAGAGTCTTGTTGTGGCTCAGGATAAGGGCCGGCCTCTGCAGTTTCTCAATCACATTGGCCATAGTGAAGGTCTTGCCGGAACCGGTAACTCCCAAAAGGGTTACCGCCTCCTGCCCCTCCTGTATGGCCTTTGCAATCTCGCGGATTGCTGCAGGCTGGTCGCCCGTAGGCTTGTATGGTGATTCAATCTTAAAATCCATTCGTCGGGAAGATTATTATTTTATGGGGTTGGCTATTTCTTTGCCTGCCCCTCAAGTATTCTGCACTCTTTAATGTAGTCGTTCAAACCTTTTGCCACATTTTCCATCATTGCCTGGCGGAAAGCAGGATCTGCAAGCTGCTCCTCCTCCCATAGGCTTGAGATGAACAGGGTCTCCACAAGCACGCAAGGGAACTCTGTGATGGCGCTCAATGAGAAATTGAAGTTGCCCACCATACCAAAGTTCTTAACATCCTCCATTGTAAGGAGATAACCCAATATATCCTCTGCCAATGGCTTGTAGACGTTGTATCTGTAATATGTGCTTGTACCCAAAGTTGAAAGCGGGCTGCCACCTGCATTGCAGTGGATTGAGATAACTATATCAGCCTTTTTCTCAATCATCTTGTCCTGTCTCTCACGGATGCTCATCCCCTCATCCTCCTCTCTTGTAAGGACAACCTTTGCACCCTGCTTCTCAAGGATAGCCTTCAATTTATATGCCATATCAAGGTTCATGTCCTTCTCCTTAAGGCCGCTCAAACCTACCGCACCATTGCTCTGAGGTCCGCCGTGGCCAGCATCAATTCCAATGGTAAGGTTCTTCAGGTAAAGTTTTTCAGGAACATGCTTGATATCAATGTTAAGGCTGTTGCCGCTGTAGTTTGCACTGAATCCCCATGAAGACTTGGTCTTTAGGTAAATGGTAAATCTTGTAACATCAGAATCAATGCTCTCAACATCAATATTGTCTACACTCTTGAGGCCGCTCTTGTGGGTAAGCCAGTTTGAGTTGCACTGCACTCCGTAAACATCAACCACAATCTTGTGGGGATCTGTGTACTCCTTAACAATGTAAGGCTTCTTGCCCCCTATGCCAAGAGACACCCTGTCATAAGAACCCATATTGTATGCAGTTGAACTTCCGCTGAGCACCACATTCTCCTGCATGAAGTCATAACCCTCATTTGCCTTCCCGACAACATCTACCTGACTCTTTGGTATGTAAGCATATCTGTTCTGCGAAAGCCTTACCCTGTAAAGGTTTGCATTCTCCGCATCTGCATACATCTCAATCCCCTCAGATAGATAGTTGATCTTTGCACCGCCCAAACGGTCGGTACCGGCACCATAGTTCAAATAAGAGTATTTTTTGCTCTTTACCTTAACACTTGTAGGGTAAAATTTTGCCTTCTCCTCCTCTGCAGCCTGTTTTGCCTTTGCAGCAGCCTTCTGCTCTTCTGTCAAAGGTTTTCTGGTTTTACTGTAATATACGTTGAAACTCTTGCTTTCATTACCGCTTTTTACCTCAATTGGGTTATCACCGGCTGTGAGTTCAAGCTCAACTCCCCAGCTGCCGGTTTTATATGCCTTAACGGCCTTGCCGTTCACTACAACCTCCGCCTGCGGTGCTGCAAGTCCAAGCACCTGATGTTTAGCCTTATAAACAGTATCAACCTGACCTCTTTTCACCACTAGAGTGCCTTCCTGTGCATTAGCACCAAAAGCAATCGCAGACATTGCCGCAACCGCCATATAACTGAAAATTCTTCTCATATCTGTTCTGATTTTTAAACCGGGTAAATTTACAAAAAATTCACCCCTTTGCCAAACGGAACGCATCCTTGTTACAAAACATCCTCATTCCGCACCCATTTCCGGGACAAAATCTCCCGCGTCTGCAAAACATCCCGGAAATACCCCGAAAACCAGGACAAAATACCCCCGCAGCAGCAAAAAAAAGAGATGACGCCCCGCAGGCCGCCATCTCCATATCTGTCGGGAAGAAAAAACTATTTCTTCCTTGGGATTATCTTCTCCACGTAGTGGTACTGTTTGGCAGCCGATTTCCCTTCAATCTCAATCCTCAAGTCTGAAGTTGAATCTGAAGTATAGAAACTTACATAGGCCTTACCCTCTGCATCAAACTGAACTGAAGGGTTCCAGTAAAGGGTAATGCGGGAATCGCGGCCGCTGCTCTTGCGGGCCTCGGCGCTGTCATATTTAGGGGTATACATCTTCACAGGTTTCTGCCAGCCAAGAGGGTAGTCCATTGAGACGTTTGGCGGAAGCGACTTGCCTCTTGAATCTGGTTTGGTGCGCACCATAAGCACCGGATAAGGGGAAACGTCACCACTGTCAAACGACGGCTGGAACGGCGCAGCACTCACACCCGAAACATAGATCATTGACTCCACCTCCGAAAGCGGCAATGCAAGTACTGTAAATACTGCCTCATCAGCCGGAATGTATGAACCGTTCAAGTACACAAGTACAAGTCCATAACGGCCCGGTCTGGTAACCTCTCCTCCTGCCATTGATCCGGCAGAAACTTTAGGGCCAATCAGGCTTCCCGACGGAATACCTTTAGACTCCGCTGTTGTATCTACAAGATGCCCTTTCTCATATGAAGGAACTGAAATATCATCTGCAACACCTCCGAAAAACTCCCTTACACCGGAATAAGCCTGAGCAACATAAGCACCTACACTATAATTCTGCGCATAAGCTTTCATCTCCATTGTATCCCTGTACCACTCCCTCTTGATAGGATAGTTGGCAATTGGAGAAGGTGAGTTTTTAGGGGTAATCAGCTGTGAAGTAACAACAACCGGATTAAGCTCATATGCCATGGCGTGCTCCCCATCTTCATTATTGTAGTAGATATTCTCAACCGTAGAACGGTAATTGTCTGAATATGTAACTTTTCCGGATCTCATAGGATAGTTGAATACAGGAGCATAGTACTCCTTCATCAGCTCCGGAGTCTGCCTTATGCTTCTTCCGTTCTTGCCTACAGCGCTGATGATAAATCTGGTATTCTCAGGGAAGTTAACATCATGGAGCACAAAATATCCCGAATCAATCTGTCCCATAGCCTTGAATCCGATTGACGGAGCAAGGAACGATACAATTGCCCTGTTTGCAATGCCTGTCATGTTCACAACCTTTCCAAGCAATGTCTGCGAGTACTCCTTGCCAAAATGGGGAACCTCATTCTTGCCCTGGATAATCTTCTCAAGGTCGTAGTATCTCCAGCCGTGAGTCTGCATAAGATAATCGGCCCTCAACATTCTTTGGCTAAGCGGAACAGTATCATTGAAATAGAAATCTATATCCTCAATATATCCCTGAAGCTCACTCTTGAGGAACATATACGACTTGATTGTTGTCTTCTCAAAGTTATCTGCCATCTGGGAATCGGTAACCGCCACAGAGAAGTTCTGGGTAGGATCTGCCATCTCTTCAGGCAAAGTGAGGGTAACGTTAACAAGTTCCCTTCTGCCATATTCACCCTTCTGTGTCTCAACTGCAAGAGACTCCTTTTCTGATGGGAGTACCACAAAAGGCCTCTCTGCATATACATTACCTTTAAGGTCTACAACTGAGATGGAATGGATACCCGCATTCAAGGCAGCAGCCTTAAGTGAAAGCCTCTCTCCAACCTTTGTTATAGGTTTAGTATAATAGATCTCCGAACCGTTGTGCATAATTGCGCTCAATCCTCTTCCTATCAAAGAAGCTGAGGTTGAAACTGTAAACTGCAGGACATCCCTCTCTCCATACTCTTGGGCCGACACAATACCCATTGCCCCGTTTATCACAACACCCTCCTCAAGGGCCGCAGGCAACTTCACTCTGGTAGTGTATCCGTTAGCATCATTTACAGAAGCGGTCATTACCCCGGCAGGAACCTGGGCAAGCACAATCTTGCCAAAACCGAGAGAATCTGTAACATACTCTGCAAGAACATTGCCATCAGCATCCGACACCTCACCATATACGCCAACACCCATGCCATTATGACCAATGCCCTTTATATAATACACACCCTTTCCTCCCTGAACTGCGTTACCGCTCTCCGGAAGGAACTGCACATCATACTCAACTTTTGCCTCCTTCCTCTCCAGCTTGGCCTTATCCTCAGGAGAAAGCTCTCCAATGCGCACATAATCCGCCTTACGCTTGATATTCTTTTCTGCCATTGCATCCACCAGCTTGTCCTTCATAGGATTGGTAAGCTCCAGCTCCTTATAGAACATGTAGTCTACCGGACGGTTAAGCATCCAATAAGTATACCCCCTCAAGATTGCCCTTCCTGTAGAGTTCATCTCGGGAACAACAATATACCCATTGAAATTGTTCCCAAAACGACGCAGTTTCTTCCTTGCTATAACGGTCTTTACAGCCTTTGTATAGTTGGCAGCACCATCATTGCGCACCACCTGGTCATTCATAAGCTCCACATAAATGTAATTTGACTCATCAAACTCCGCCGCATATGATGCATTCTCCACATAACCGCTTATCCAGATTGTATCGGTAGCACTATAGACATCCTTATCTGTATGCAGATACACCTTCTCCGGCGAAAGCAGCTTTGAATAATTCTCATACATCTGTTGCGTAGAGCCGCTCTCCTGCGCTGAAACGGCACCTGCAGCAACCAACAGGCTCAATGCTGTTAAAAGTGGGTAAAAGATATATTTTCTCATATAAAAACTTTAAGCGTGCAAGATAACAAAATATTTGCATTAGACATTCAAATCCCTTGCAGGTTTAATGTCTTTATGCAAAGATACAACACAAAAGTTTAACACATATATTTTTACACAAGATTAACAAGCTGACAATCTGTGAATTATAAAATAATTTACAGTAAGTGCCGGGAGTTTGAATTAACAAAAGATGAGTATAATGCACTGAAAATCAGTTCAAGGTCACAATTTGTGACCTTGAATAATAAAAGGGGTACAAATATCAAATATACTCCGCTGGCATTCACTGAACAAGGTGTGCGATGTTGAGCAGTATCCTTATCACCAAGACCTCGTATAGGGTTTAAGAAATATCGGTTACCCGCTATTTCTTTTTTACGCCTGCCGGTTCCTCCTTCCTCTCAATTATCTTCTCCGCATAATGATATTGTCTTGCAGCAGACCTACCCTCCACCTCAATGCGGTATTGTGTATCTGAATCGGAGGTGTAGAAACTGATTGTGGCCTCACCGTTCTCATCAAGCTTCACCGCAGGATTCCAGTACAGGGTGATACGGTTATCTTTAGCCTTGGATTTCTTGCTCTCCTGGGTGTCGTATTTTGGAGAGTAGAATCTGGCTGGTTTCTGCCAGCCTAGAGGATAGGTTGTGGATACATTGTATGGTACAATGTCGCTTCTATAGTAGGGTTTTGTGCGGACCATCAGTACCGGATACGGACTTACTTCACCGGCACTCCATGCGTTCTGGAATGGCGATGCCGAGAGTCCTGCAATATATACAATAGACTCTACCTCCGATAATGGCAACGACAGTACATTATGTATAGCTTCCTGCCCCTCAGACGGTATATATACTCCATTGAGATAGACAAGAACCAATCCCCACCTTCCAGGTTCTATAAATCTTTTGCCTGACATAGTGCCAGGTGTCCATTTGGGGCCCACCAACGATCCATAATAGAGGCTCTCATCTCTTGGAACTGCAATACGTTGTCCAAAATTCCCCTGATACTCCCTTACACCACTATACGTTGCGGTAACATATGCCGCTACAGTATAGTTTTTGGCATAGGACTTCATGTCCAAAGTATCCCTTATCCATTCCCTTCTCAACGGATAATTGGGAATTGGAGCCGGAGAATTCTTGAGCCTCACAAGTTGTGAAGTTACAACTACCGGATTGAGTTCAAATGCCATTGCATGCTCACCATCGTCCTTATTGTAATAAATCTTCTCCACCACATTTCTGTACACATTACTATAAGTAACCTTTTCCGCTTTTACCGGGTAATCCGCCACTGGGGCAAACCAGTCGTTCTGGAGCACAGGTGTATGGCTCTGGCTTTTGCCATTCTTGCCAATGGCACTCACTATAAATCTGGTATTTTCAGGAAAATCCACATCATTAAGGACAAAATAGCCTGAATCAATCTGTCCCATTGCCCTGAAACCTATTGAAGGTGCAAGGAATGAAACAGTTGCCTTTTTGGTAAGCCCTATCGGATTCATCACCTTGCCGCCAATGGTCTGTCTGTACTCACGGCCAAAATATGGAAGATCATTCTTGCCTTGCAGGATCTTCTCAATATCATAGTATCTCCACCCCTGAGTCTGCATAAGCATATCAGCCTTCTGCATCCTTGCAGCAAGAGAAACCGAATCATTAAAATACCACTCAATATCCTCTATGTATCCTTTTAGCTCACTTTTGAGGAGCATATATGACTGCATGGTTGTCTTTTCTACATTTCCCGACAGTCCCAGATCTGTAACTGCCACCGAGAAACTGGCTGTACTGTCGAGCAGTTCTGCTGGAACCTTCAGCTGAACCTGAACCTCCTCTCTCCTGCTGTATTTCTCCTGCGGTGTCTCCACCTCAAGAGTCTCCTTTTGTGTAGGGAGAACAACAAACGGACGCTCTGCATAAACGTTTCCTGCAGCATCAGCCACCAGCGCCGAATGTATTCCTGGAGTAAGGGACTTGAGGTTTATGGAAACTGTCTCAACAGCCCGGTTTACGGGCTTGCTGTAATAAACTTCCGAACCGTTATGGAAAAATATGCTCAAGGATTTGCCCAACAGTTCCTCAGATGTGTTTACAGAGGCTATAACCTTATCATTCTGAACATACTCTGAAGTTCCATGTACCAGAAGTCTGCCGTTTATGGTAACGCCGTTCTCTACCGGAGCCGGAAGTTTTACTCTCTTTCCTTCATATCCAAGAGTATCCTTTACTGTTGCGTACAACTTGCCATGAGGCATGGCATCCAGCACAACTTTTGCAAAACCGTATGGATCTGTGCGGTATTGGCACAACACATTATTGTCGGGATCCAGAATTTCACCAAACACCTGCACTCCAGATCCACCTTCACCAATGGCCTTCACATAGAAAATGCACTTGCCCCCAAGCCGGCTGTTGCCGCTCTCTGGGAGGAACTGCACATCGTACCTCTCATTTAACACCGCCTTCTCCTCCTTCAATTTTTCGTCGGGAGCAACCTCACCAATACGCAGATAATCTTTCTTCCTCTTTATCTCCTTATCTGCCATTGCTGTAACCAGCTTGTCTTTCATAGGATTGGTAATCTCCAGCTCCTTGTAGAACATATACTCTGTTGGCCGGTTGAGCATCCAATAAGTGTAAGCCCTGATCACAGCCCTACCTGTAGAGTTCAGCTCCGGCACCACAATATGCCCCTGGAAGCTGTTCCCAATACGACGGATCTTCTTCCTCACAGAAACATCCTTTTTATACTCAGCATACTTGGAGAAACTATTCACAGCCCTTTGCAGCTCGTCAGTTATCAGCTCCACATAAATATAATTGGACTCATCAAACTCACTGGCATAGGAAGCGTTCTCCACATAGCCGCTGAACCAAATGGTATCAGTTGCAAAGTAGACATCCTTGTCTGTATGAAGGTATACTTTTTCTGGAGAAAGGAGCTTTGAGTAATTATGGAAACGTTCCTTCTGTTTGCTTGATTCTGTTTGTGCGCTTGCGGTTGAAAGTGACAATGCAGCGCATATCAGCAGGGCCAGTTTTCTGTACATATATAGTGCTTTTAAGTTTTCTCAACAGCAAAATTATGTAGAAAAAGTTTTACATGTGTATTTTTACCTAAATTCAACAGGCTGACTATCTGTGTATTAGAAAATATTTCACACTAAATATAGAAGGTAAGTTTAACATTGAGGTTTGAAGGGTATTTTTACTTCCCAACCAATCTGTATTCCCGACGGAAAGAATGGAAATACCCGAAGGCGCCACAAGCCTGCCGCCCACCGCCAGCCACAATTAATCCCTGCTCTTGATGGGCAACTTGTACCACAACCAGTTTGGAATGCATTTCCAGAACCCCACAATCAGGCTCCAGCGCCAGTCAATTACAACAGACTTGCGTCTGGAATCAATGGCACGCTTGATGCAACGTACTGCATAAGGGAGCTGCATGGTCATTGGATATGAGTGGTCCTTGATGAAATCTGTAGCAATGAATCCAGGGAGAATTGTGGTGAAACTCATGTTCCAACCCATGGCATTGGAAAGTTGCCTCATAGACTCCATATAGCGCACCTGATACATCTTGCTGGCTGAGTATGAAGCGCTTATACCAATACCTCTAGTTGAGGCAATTGAAGAAACTGTAACAAACTGCACATGGTGGCCGGCGCTGCAACCGTACTCCACCACTGCTGCAGCCAATGCGGTAAAACCCTTCACATTCACATTTATGGTGCTGTACTCAATATTCATGTCAAAGGCAGCATTCTGTTTTCCCATTCCCGACGAATAGATTACAAGATCCACACCGCCAAGTGCAGAAAGCATCTCCCCAAACTTGCCTTTCACCGAAGCACCTTCCTGGCCCCCTTCCTCAACTGCAGGGGATGCAACATCCGCCCTGCACACAAGAATGTTTGAAGGATACTCCTTCTGAAGCTGCAGCAGCTGCTCCTCCCTGCGGGCAGCAACCGCAACCATATTTCCTTCTGCAGCATATTTTTGGGCCAACATCTTTCCTATTCCCGACGAGGCACCGAATATCATTATTCTTTTCATTTTTATCATTATATAGTGAAACCGATGCAAAAATAATCATAAATTTGTAACGGTTAAATTACACAAATCATGATTACGTTCATTGTATCAATCACCCTGCTCATAGCAGGATATTTCACCTACGGAAAATTTGTAGACCGGTTTTTCGGCGCTGATCCAAACCGCAGGACCCCGGCGGTAGAGATGGCGGACGGAGTTGACTATCAGGTGATAAAACCCTGGAAGATCTTTGTAATACAGTTTCTCAACATAGCAGGGTTGGGTCCAATCTTTGGCGCCATTATGGGCGCCGCATACGGTCCGCTGGCCTATGTATGGATTGTGCTGGGATGTGTCTTTATGGGTGCCACCTATGATTACACTACCGGTATGCTCTCACTCAGGCACAAGGGGGCCAACCTCAACGATATAGTGGGAATGTACCTTGGCCCGTTCTTTTCAAAGCTTCTCACTCTAATTGTGGTGTTGCTGCTGTTTGCCGTGGGAACATCCTTTATCAGTGGTCCGGCGGGATTGCTGCAGCAGCTGTCGGGATTAAATGCAAATATCTGGCTTACAATCATTTTTGGATATTACATAATTGCAACCATACTCCCAATAAGCAAGATCATTGGTACAATATACCCTTATATGGGTGGTGTACTGCTGTTTATGGCTGTAGCAGTTGGAGGTTCGATTCTTGTTAAGGGCTTTGGCGGGGAGCTGCAGATGACTGAACTTACTCTGGATACTTTCCGCAATTTCAAGTCAAACCCTGCGGAGAATGTCATTATTCCTATGCTGTTCATTGTAATCTCCTGCGGTGCAATAAGCGGATTTCATGCAACACAGTCGCCACTTATGGCCAGGTGTATGGGAAATGAGAGGTATGGCAGGCCAATCTTTTATGGTGCAATGATTGCAGAAGGTGTTGTAACCTGCATATGGGCAACCGCTGCAATGGCATATTTTGGCAGTCCTGAGCAGCTCAACGCCATGGCAGATGCGGGAAATACCCCCGCAATAATCGTAAACAAAATCTGCAACGAGTGGTTGGGAAGTACCGGTGCCGTACTGGCTGTTCTTGGTATCATATTCTGCCCTATCACCACAGGTGATACAGCTTTCAGAACCTTGAGGCTGGTGTTGGCAGACAAGTTGAAGTATAACCAGAAATCCATCAGGAACAGGATTCTCATCAGTATTCCAATTTTTGCAGTGGCGTTCATAAGCTGCAATGTGGATTTTTCTGTTCTTTGGACATATGTGGGTATCACCAACCAGCTTCTGGCAGCCGTTGCCCTATGGGCTTGCGCCGCATATTTCACAAGCAGGAAGAAGAGCCACTGGCTGGTATCCCTTCCGGCTGTATTCATTACCTTCATGAGTGTGTGCTATCTTCTCATTGCCCCACACAAACAGGGAGGTCTGCACCTGAGCCACTCAATAGGATATCCGGTTGCAGCTGTATTTACATTGCTTTGTATATGGCTGTTTTTCAGCAAGATTGTAAAAAAAGAAGGAGAGCGCTAGCCCTCCTTTGTATGCTATAACAAATATACCCCCGCATTGCTGCATGCTGTGCGGGTTTTTTCATCCCATACACCGCTCTGCACCTCCCCAATGTGGCATTTGCCCATAAGGAGCATACACAGGCGGCTCTGCCCTATACCTCCACCTATTGTCTGCGGCAATTTACCTTCAAGCAACAGTGAGTGGAACATCAGCTTCCTCCGCTCCTGATGGCCGCACATTTCAAGCTGCCTCTCCATTGTCTCCGGGTTTACCCTTATACCCATAGATGAGATCTCAAATGCCGAATCCAGCACAGGGTTGTAGATTAGGATATCCCCGTTGAGCCCCTCAAAGCCGTCGGGAGTAAGGGTACTCCAATCGTCGTAGTCCGATGAGCGGGTATCGTGTTTTGTGCCGTCGCCAAGGTAGCCTCCAATGCCACGGAGGAATACAGCCCCATATTTCTTGCAGGCTGCATATTCCCTCTCCTTTGGTGTCATGTTAGGGTACATCTGTCTCAACTCCTCGGAATGGATGAAAGTAATCCTGTCGGGAAGAAATGGTTGGAAAACAGGGTATTGCTCACACAAAAGATACTCTGTATGCTTTAGGGCCTTGTAGATGCACTCCACTGTGTGGTTGAGGTACTCCACAGTGCGCTCACTATCAAGCATCACCTTTTCCCAATCCCACTGGTCTACATAAATGGAGTGGATATTGTCAAGTTCCTCACACGGACGCAAGGCATTCATATCTGTATAAATACCCTTCCCGGCCTCAATGTGGTGCCTCCACAGGGTATACCTTTTCCATTTGGCAAGTGACTGCACAATCTCCACCTTTGCACCGGGAGCCAGTCCATCCACAACAAAAGAGACAGGAGCTTCTACTCCCGACAAATTGTCATTCAATCCCTTTCCGCACTCCACCACCAGCGGAGCCGTAACCCTGCGGAGTTTCAACTGTGCCGAAAGGTGCTGCTGGAAAGTATCCTTAATAAATTTAATCGCCCGCTCTGTCTGCCACACATCCAACTTTGACACATAGCCCTGCGGAATAAATACACTGCTCATAATCCTTCTATTAAACCCCAGCCTTACGCGGGAAACTACAAATTTACAAATTTCCCGCCATTGTCATCTTTGAATGGTCCAAAAATTAGCAAATATGTACTGAGAATCTTTATGGATGGGACCATTCCCGGAAAGGTGAGTATTTTTGCGCGGCTATGAAATTGGTGATCATTATCATTTCCCTACTGCTGTGCGGATGCAACGTGATTGATGTGCATCCCTACGACTGCAACATTAAGGGGGAACGCGACATAAACCGCAGGAACATTATCCGTATTGAGCAGGCTCTTGTTGGCAAAAAGGAGTTCACATTTGCCTTCATAAGCGACACCCAAAGGTGGTACGACCAGACCCAGGAGGCTGTTTCAGACATTAATGGCCGCGAGGTGGATTTTGTAGTACACGGAGGCGACCTTACCGATTTTGGAATCACAAAAGAGTTCCTGTGGCAAAGGGATATCCTGTGTACCCTCAATGTGCCGTGGGTAACTGTTATCGGGAACCATGATTGTCTGGGATCGGGTGAGCAGGCTTTTGAGGCTGTCTTTGGAGAGCAGAACTTCCATTTTACTGCCGGCAATGTACTGTTCGTGTGCCTGAATACCAATGCCATGGAGTTCAATTACTCCACACCAGTGCCTGATTTCGGCTATTTGGGCAAACTAATAAAGAATATTCCTCCAAATGTAGACAAGACGGTATTCCTCATGCATGCCAGACCTTTTGCCTATGGTTTCAACAATAATGTTGCCCATATTTTTGACTATTATGTAAGGAGTTTCCCAAATGTGCAGTTCTGCCTTTTTGGGCACGAACACGCAATAATGCAGGAGGATCTGTTTGACAACGGGACCATGTATTATGGAGTTTCAAATATAGACAAGCACAAATATTACATCTTTAAAATTAAGGAGAGCGGTTATGAGTATGAGATTGTGGAGTTCTAGAATATTGTGCACAGCCGTGCTTGTTTTTATTGCCGGTTTCCTGCACGCGCAACCTTCTGCCTATATGAAATCATTGCCCAAAGATACGGTAAAAGTGGCTGATGTGCGTGCTAAAGACAAACGGTTGCATATCAAGTATAAGGGCGTGAACAGGATTATCCCCACCATGGCCATTGCACAGTTTGCCGGGAATATGGGACTCGTTTCCGTGGGAGTTGGTTGGGACCACGGTGCACGGGGACAGTGGGAGACCGCCTTGCTTGCCGGGTTTCTTCCCAGGGAAGAAGGCCGCAAGAGATACATAACAGCAACCCTTAAAGAGACATACACCCCCTGGAGCATTCAGGTGAACGACCGGTTCTCGTTTGAACCGCTTACATGTGGCCTCTATTTCAATTCCATATTAAGCCGCGATTTTTGGGTAAAGGAGCCGGACCACTACCCCAGCAGCTACTATGGTTTTTCCACCAAGATAAGGGCAAATGTCTTCATTGGAGAGAGTTTTTCCTTCTATACAGCCCGCAGCGGAAGTCTTCTGAGGTATGCATCCCTGTTCTATGAATTTGGCACAGCAGATATGTATGTCATAAGCAAAGCCACCAACAAATACCTCAAGTTCTGGGATATCTTTGGACTGTCGTTTGGAGTAAAGGTGAAACTGATATAGCCGGGCAAGGGACGTGTGCGGACATTTCTAGGGAGGTGGGCGGCTTCAGGCATTTCGGAATCCCCGCTGTAACCCAGACAAAGTGTTCCACAAGGGGTACCGGGGATTCATCCCCCCTTTTTGCCCCGGAATCCCCATGATACCCTACCAGACGCCTTTTCCGCGGTGGTACTGGGGATACCGATTTGCCTGAGATTCCCAAATAGAAACCCAGAAGCAAATCCCCAGAAAGAAACCCAGAAGCAAATCCACGGAAGGGAATCCCCACAAAAGAAACCCAAGCGCAAATCCCCAAAAGCAAATCCCACTTCCACAAAAAAGGACAACCCTCCCGGATTGTCCTATATATTCCATCACTATCAGCGACCTCCCCCACCCCCACCATCATCATCACCCCATCCCCATCACCCCCACCATCACCACAACCACAACTATCACCAACCAGCCATCACCGGCCACATCCAGTCATCACACTCAAATTACCTCAACCCCCTGCTCTGCCAGCATCTGCAGGCCTAGGTCCTTAAGTTTGAACTTCTGTATCTTGCCGCTGCCGGTTAGAGGGAAGCCCTCAACAAACAATACATATTTTGGTATCTTGTAGTGGGCAATCTTGCCTTTGCAGAACTCCTTTATATCGCTCTCGTGAATATCGGCACCCTCATGAGGAATGATGAACGCACCAACCTCCTCGCCGTATTTCTTTGAAGGGATACCTGCTACCTGAACATCCTTTATGCCCGGATAATTGTACAGGAACTCCTCAATCTCACGCGGATAGATATTCTCACCGCCACGGATAATCATATCCTTTATGCGGCCGGTAATGCGGAAGTTGCCGTTCTCATCCTTAACACCCAAATCTCCAGAGTGGAGCCAGCCGTTTGCATCAATGGTCTCGGCAGTTGCCTGCGGGTTCTTGTAATACCCCTTCATGGTGTTGTAGCCGCGGTTGCAAAGCTCACCCTGAACTCCAACCGGACACTCCTCTCCAGTCTCCGGATCCAACACTGCCACCTCTGTATGCTCAAACTCATAACCCACGGTAGTACACCTCTCCTCAAAGCTCTGGCACATACGTGTATGGGTCATTCCCGGAGAAGCCTCTGTAAGTCCATACACGCTGGTAACCTTCATGTGCATCTTATCCTCCACTCTGCGCATAAGTTCAATAGGACACAACGCTCCCGCCATGATGCCAACACGCAAAGAGGTAAGGTCGAACATGTCAAACATAGGATGGTTAAGTTCTGCAATGAACATTGTAGGCACACCGTAAACCGAAGTACACCTCTCCTTATGGATAGATGCCAATGTTACAAGCGGATCAAACCTCTCCACCATCACCTCAGTACAGCCGTGTGTAATCACGTTCATAGTAGCCAGCACCACACCAAAACAGTGGAACAGAGGAACACATACGCAAAGTTTGTCATCTGCAGTGAACCCCATATGCTCACCGGTAAGGAAACCGTTGTTGGTAATATTGTAATGGGTAAGCATTACACCCTTAGGGAATCCTGTTGTTCCCGACGTATACTGCATGTTCACCACATCATGGCAACTTACACTCTCCCTGATGGCAGCATACTCATCATCCTTAAGGCTGTTCTTGCCCAAAAGGAGCAACTCCGGAATATTGTACATTCCCCTGTACTTCTCCTGGCCAATAAATACCACATTCTTCAACACCGGAAGTTTCTCACATTTGAGGTCTCCCCTTCTGCAACTCCTCAGTTCAGGCACCATCTCATACACCATGCTCACAAAATCGCTGTTGCGCTCACGGTCAATGATACATAGGGTATGCATATCTGAATGACGGCACACATACTCAAGTTCAGAAAGTTTATAGTTGGTATTTACAGTAACTGCCACAGCGCCAAGTTTGGCACATGCATACAACACTGTAAGCCAGTCCGGCACATTGGTAGCCCATACTCCCACGTGAGAGCCCTTGGTTACACCAATCTCCATAAAACCCTTGGCAAGGTTGTCAACTCTCTCATTCAACTGGGCATAAGTAAAGCGGAGATCCCTGTCTGAGTATACGATAGCCTCCTTATCCGGGGTCTCATATGCCCACTTCTCAAGCCACTGGCCAATAGTTTTCTCAAATAAAGGTAAAGTGCCCATAACTCAATACAATTATACAGGTATGTAAACTACAGCCAAAAGTTTTGCATCCTTTCCATTGCGCGGCAATACAAGGTGAGGTACAATTGAATCATAGTAGATGGTATCACCCTCGCCAAGCAGATGAACCTCCTTGCCATATCTCACCTCAATCTCCCCTTCCATGACATACATGAACTCCTCCCCTTCATGTGAAGAAAGTTGCTTTTCTCCATCCCGATAGTAAAGGTCAACTATATATGTCTCCATATGCCTGTCCTGTTTCTTGCTCGACAGGCTGAAATAACCCATAGGACTGCTTTCACCCTCTTTGCCCCTCACTACAGGATTTGCCTTCCACTCCGCTGCCCTTGAGATTACCGGTCCGTCATTTGAAAAATCATCCAATATTGTACCCACACGAACACCCAGCACTCTGGTAATCTTAATAAGCTCTCCAATTGTAGGCACCTGCAAATCCTCCTCAATAGCGCTCATATACTGTATCTTCAACCCGCTCTGCTGAGCCAATTCTTCAACACTCATCTGTTTCATCTCCCTAAGGTTCCTTATTTTGGAACCTATAGCTGATTCTGCTCTTCCCATTATCTTCTCTGTTTTATTTTGTAGATTCAAGTTCCAGGGCCCCCTCAAAACCAATAGGCCCAACAAAGCAAATTTAACAAAAATCCGTTCCTTATAACAATTTTTTTCAACGTAAACCATTGCATATAAATACATTGTTTACGCATATTGAAGTTTTTTATTTAAATTTGAAATCAGTTTCCAAAAAATGCATTAAGAATTCAAGCAATTTCAAATGGAAAACATAATAAAAAAAATTTACTCAACATACGCAGAAAGCACGGGAATTGGCAAGGTTGCAGACTATATAGCACCACTGGCCAATATTTCTCCCAGCAAATATGCCATATCAATCTGCACCATAGAGGGGCAGAAAATAAATATTGGGGATTACAATGAACCTTTCTCAATCCAAAGTATCTCAAAGGTATTCACCCTCTCCATGCTGGCACCGCTGGTGGGTGAGGAAATTTGGGAGAGTGTGGGGAAAGAGCCGTCGGGAAGCGCATTCAACTCCCTTGTACAGCTGGAATATGAAAAAGGTATTCCAAGAAACCCGTTCATAAACGCCGGTGCGCTGGTTATAACAGACAAACTTGCAGAAAAATTTCCCAATCTGGATGCTTCACTGCTGCAGTATGTGAGGGAACTGGCCGGAGAGCAGAACATCCATTTCAACACAGATGTTGCCAATGACGAATACGCCACCGGAGAAAGGAACAAGGCACTTGCCCATATGATGAAGAGTTTTGGGAACTTCAAAGGGAAAGTAAGCAAAGTATTCAGGCACTACTGCAACCACTGCAGCATTGAAATGACCACACAACAGCTGGCACAGGCATTCACCTTCCTGGCCAACCGAGGTATAAATCCGCTCAACGGCAAAACCGTAATCAGCCCACGCGACGCAAAAAGGATCAACTCCATAATGCTCACCTGCGGTTTCTACGATGAGAGCGGAGACTTTGCATACCGCGTTGGACTTCCCGGGAAAAGTGGTGTTGGAGGAGGCATCGTTGCCATAATCCCGGGCAAACTGGCCATAGCGGTATGGAGCCCCGAACTCAACACCCACGGCAACTCATGCCGTGGCATCTCCACACTTGCAGACTTCACAACAGAACTTGGCATAAGCGTTTTCTAAATTTGCAGGAATGGACTTCAGACTAAAAGTATTCATAGCAGTAGCAAAACATTTGAGCTTCACACAAGCCTCAAAGGAACTCCATATCTCCCAACCTGCCATCACAAAACACATTCAGGAACTGGAGAATTCATACAACACACAACTTTTTTCCCGACAGAAAGGAAAAATCTCCCTCACCCGCCAAGGGCTTCTCTTCCTGGAGCATGCCACAAAAATTGTTGAGGGATATGCAATATTGGAGCAGCAGATGCAGATCCATGCCGGCGAACTTGAGGGATCAGTGCAGATAGCGGCCAGCAACGGCAACATCCATAACCTTATGGAGCCGTACCTGAAAGCCTTTGCCGAAAAATACCCGCAAATCGCCATCACCCTAACTACAGAAGATACCGAATAAAGTGCCCATTATGACGTCGTCCCAAAGGGCACAGCGCACAATGGACAAAAAAAGTGGCTCCACAGCAATCCCGGGAACCACTTTTTAATTTATATGTAAAAGATACTAGAACATTGCCTGAATCTCCTCAAGGATATCCCACATCTCATCATCAATGCTCATATTATAGCTTCGTGAGTTGCAAAGGATAACACCGTTAACGTTAGTCTTTGAACGTGCCCAGATTGTACAAACACCTGCCAATGTACCGCCGTGGAAAGCAACCCAAGAAGGATAATCGGTATAGTTACATCTCCAACCCAATGCATATTTCTTGTATGCATTACCTGAAGTGTTTGTCATGCCTGCCTTAGCAGTACACATCTCATTGATGGTCTCAGGTCTAAGGATATCAGTAACTTTTGGTTGACCGTCAATGTGAGCCATAAGTTTCATAAGGGCAGGAGTAGAAGCTACTACACCACCGGCAGCTACACCCTCCTCAACATTGTTGCCATAAGGGTTCTTGCCGTCCTGGCCATAGTATATAGTCTCATTCTCCATTGTCTCAGACTCGTCATTGTTACCGCCGTAAATGTCCTCAATACCAATAGGACCGTAAACATCCTCTTTAAGGTACTGCATGAACTTCTTGCCGGTTACACTCTCAACAACGATACCCAAAATACTGAAGTTGGCATTGTTGTAATCGTGGGTACCTCTAGAGTATTTGGTAATTTTCTCCCTCTCCATCATAAGACGGGTAATCCTGTCTCTGATAGGCATTCCGCTATAACCCGAAACTGAAGGGAAAGTACAGTCCTCAGAAATACCGCTGGTGTGTGAAAGAAGGTCTCTAAGAGTAATGCTCTTCCATGAGCTGTGCATCTCATTTCCATACTCTTTTGCAAGGATACCGTTCTCACCAAATACAGTGTCATCCAATGAAATCAAACCTTTCTCGCAAAGGGTCATGATTGCAATTGCAGCATGCTGTTTTGACATACTTGCCAATCTGAACAATGTGCTGTCGTTTACCCTTTTCTTTCTGCTCTTGTCTGCAAATCCATAGGCACCTACATACACGGTCTGCTCATCCTTGCTAACAGCAGCAGAAATACCAGGAATGTTGTGTCTTACCATAAAATTGTAGATCTTCTTGTCTATGGTGATATTACCGTTCTTTGCAAGCACCATATATGAAGCCGAGCTACCGTTCTCTGCAGTTACAGTAATTGTAACGGTTTTTGAGAAGTCAACAACTGATGAATCGCTCTTGATAACTTTACCGTCCACTTTAGCCACAGCTTTCTCGTGAATCTGGAAAGAAGGGACAAGTGTGCTAAGATTTACACCATCCTTAACTGTAATGTAAATGATACCGGCACCTGAAACTCCAGTTACATTTGAGCTGATAGATGAGTTCTTCTGAGCCTTGAAAGAAAAACTGTTCAATGAATTGTTTGAAGAAGGCTCACCGCTTGGTTTGTCACCTTCTGGAGTAGTAGAATCTTTGGAACATCCTACCAACAACATACCTGCAGCCAAAAGCAGGTAAGAGAAATGTTTGAAATTAAGTTTCATCTGTATTTTTATTGATCAATTATATTGTCAAACAAAAAAAGAGCAACTTCATCAGTTGCTCTTTTTGGCGGTGCGGACGGGGCTCGAACCCGCGACCCCCGGCGTGACAGGCCGGTATTCTAACCAAACTGAACTACCGCACCAATCCTGTATTTCTCCATAAAGGCTGCAATGTTGAGGATTACAACTTGCATCTTTGTTTTGCGGTGCGGACGGGGCTCGAACCCGCGACCCCCGGCGTGACAGGCCGGTATTCTAACCAAACTGAACTACCGCACCAGTAGTTGTTTTCCCGTTTTGGGATTGCAAATATAGAGATAATTTTTTAATCTCCAAAAATTATTTTAGTTCAAAGAAAGAAAAATGCACATTTCCGTATTTTCTTTCCTTCACAAAGTACTTGTGATCCTCAAAATTATAGGTTCCAGGATGCTCCAAAATAAGGTATCCTTGAGGGTTAAGCAGCTGTTTTTCAAAGATTTTGTCGGGAATAGTATCCAAACCTTCTATTGCATATGGGGGATCTGCAAAAATTATGTCAAATTTTTTGGTACAGATCTCAATAAAATCAAATGCATTGTGCCTTACCACCTGCATTCCCTTCACTTTGTAAGCCTGAACTACCTGTTTGATGAATTTGGCATGCAGGGGATTCATCTCCACACTTATAATATCTGTACATCCTCTTGAGGCAAACTCAAGGCTGATGCTGCCTGTACCGGAAAAAAGATCCAGCACAGAGAGATCCTCAATATCGTACTCGTTTATAAGAATATTGAACAGCCCCTCCTTTGCAAAGTCGGTTGTTGGCCTTGCGCCATAGTTTGCCGGCGGCAATATGTTCTTTCCCTTAAGGGATCCTCCTATAATTCTCATTATATTATATGTATATCCAAATCTGTTACCTCAACACCCTTGAAGAATCTTGAAACAATATCAATGCTCTGCTGCGGGATTGTCCAACACACATTTACCACACACTGCTGCGGATTCATCTGTAGCCCTTTGATGGAAAGGAACAGAAAGTAGAGGGCACTCTCAAAACTGTCTACCTTAAACGAGTTTACAAGTTTGAGTTCCTCTCCCGCATATATTATTATATGTGAGATACCTCTCTGGGCACTGTAATGTAAAACCACCTTGTTGAACTCCTCTACAGCTTTGGCATGTCTGATCAGTTTTACCACAAATGGAGGCAGATGTTCACCTTCCTCCTGATGCAAAGGGGCAGAGTAAACCACCACAGCACCTTCATCCTCCAGTTCATACGACAGAACGGAAGCATCACCGGAAAGGGAAAACTGAGCCATAAGAGCCTCCCTACCCTGCTCTGGGGTATAGAACTCCTTTGGTATCAGCGTAAATTTTTCTGTATAGATATATCTGTCCATTGCGGTAAAAAAAGAAAGGGTGACCTTGTTCTGGTCACCCTTTGTATATAGGGTGGAATAAAATTACTCCCAGTTACCTGCGTTATTGTTAGGTGCGTCTACGCTACCAACTTTCAAACCAGGGTATTTGCCAATGTTGTTAGCCTCACATTTAAGGTTAACGATAAGCTGGCGGTTAAGACCTACAAGGTAATCCTCATAAGGCATGCAAGCCTCAAACAAAGGAACGTCTACACCTGATACAACTTTAACAACAGCATCCATGATGATTGGTTTGCCTGAGAAAGGAATGGTTTTAAGATCCTCAACTTTGAAACCCTCTCTCTTTAGCAAAGTATCCTTTACAGGGATATTCACATCAATTGACAATACAAGGTTCTGGCCCTGCTCGTAAAGAGCCAACAACTGCTCGTTAGTGATTTTTCTATTTCTCTTCTTGATAGCCTCAGTGTTTGCTACTGCTGCTGAGTCATCCATTGAACCAATCTGTTTGGTGATAGTTACCTGACCATTGTTGTAGAAATCTACCAATGAATCAATGCTTGCAGTAAAGTGGCCGTATTTGCCTTTGAATGCATCCTGAAGGTCACGGATGTCTTTTAGACGCTGGATAGCGATTGCCTCTCTGGCTTTCTGGTCTTTCTGGAACTGTACTGGCTCCTGAACGCTTTGCCAAATGGCGTATACCAAACCAACGATAGCCAATGGCAGAATTAGAAATGTAAAAATCTTTTTCATTTTTATTGTAATATGTATTTTATTGTCAATAATCGCACAAAAGTAAAAAATATATTTTTCCCTTGCAATATATTTTTAAATTTGCATCCACTAAATTATATAAATAAGGTGAGCAACATAGCAGACACACCCCTTCTTGCAGGGGCAATCAGCAAAGCTGAGGAGATAATTCTTGTAGGTCACATTAATCCCGACGGCGATTCAATAGGATCACTTATGGGAATGAAGGGATATCTTGAGACCATGGGGAAGAAGGTTACCCCTATTGTACCAAATCCATACCCGGAATTCCTTGGATTCCTTGATCCCGACAAGGAGGTGATGGCGTATTCTGAGGTTCCCCAAGCAATTGAGGAAAAGGTAAAGGAGGCACAGCTCATCATATGTATGGATTTCAATTCCCTAAAGAGAATAGACGCCCTTGGAGAGGCAATTGGAAATGCCGCAGCCGGAAAGGCCCTTATAGACCACCATCCGCAGCCTGATACCATATTCAATATAGTATACTCATATCCGCAAATGTCGTCTACCTGCGAGCTTACCTACTGGATAGTGAAGGATCTTGTGGAGATTTTGGGTGGAAACATCCCTATGAGCTCTGCAATAGCCCTGTATACAGGAATGATGACCGACACCAACAACTTTGGCAACTCGGTGCTGCCGTCCACATTCAGGATGGCGGCAGAACTCATGGAGGCCGGAGTGGACAAGGAGTGGGTACAGAAGATGGTATTTGGAGGCTACAGTTCAGACAGGATGAGACTTATGGGCTACATGCTCCACGAGAACATGAAACTCATACCCCAATACAATGCGGCAGTGATGGTACTTACCAAGGCCATTAAGGAGAAATACAATTTCTCTGACGGGGACTCGGAAGGGTTTGTAAACCTTGCACTGAACATAAAGAGTGTAAAAGTTTCGGCATTGTTCACAGAGGACAACGGCTTCCTAAGGGTATCCCTCAGGTCTAAGGATGATTTCTCGGTAAACAGGCTCAGCCGCGCATACTTCAACGGAGGCGGACACGAAAGGGCTGCCGGGGGAAGGCTTTACATTCCGGTCACAGAAGTGGAGGAATATTTTGTAAAATCACTGGGCGAATTCATTGAAAGCGAAAAATAGGCACACCTTTTGTTAACATACGGCAGAATGAGAAGAATTTTATTGGGAATATTTGCGGCACTTGCCGTTTTGTCCTGCACAAAGGAGGACAGGGAGAACACAATAGTAAACCAGGAGGAGAGCATAGACAGATACATCTCTTCGCTCTCTGATGTAAGGATTGCCAGAAATGGCGGTTCCAACAGGATTGTATACACAGAAGGGACATCTGAAGAGGTACTTGCCATTGGAGACTCCATAAAGTTCTACTACGCGGGATATATCTTCACAGGCAACAAGGGGCAGCTCTTTGCCACCAATAATCCCGAAGTGGCCCAAAAATCGGGATTCCCTGTGCAGGAAAGTATCCGTGAGTGCATCTTGGGCAATGGTGACATGCTGCAAGGACTTGCCCAGGGACTGGTGGGAGCCAGAGCCGGGGAGAGATGCGATGTTGTGTTCTCTGCAAAATACGGATTCAACAACACAGTAGTATATAATGTTCCCAAATTGTCACCTCTGATTTTTGAGGTTTGGGTAGAGGAAATTGTTAAAAATTAGTTGTATATTTGCGCCCTTATGGTAAAACATTCATTCAAGACACTAATTGCGGCCTTTATGGCCCTTACTTTGTTTTCTTGCGCAGAAGACAAAAGCGACAGCAATAGAGAGATTCAGGAAAGAATCCTGAATGCATATGTAAATACAGCAGACTTCAAGGCAAAATATCCTAATGCTGAGTTCTGGGAGAGCGGTATTGTTATGCTTGAGTATACCCAAGGAACAGGAGAAACCCTTGACACCCGTGAGGCAGGCTACTTTGAGTATACTACCCAGAGCCTGTCGGGAGAATATCTCCTTACAACTGACGAGGAAATTGCCCGTATCACAGGAAAATTTGAGCATAAGGACTACTATGGTCCAAGGCTATTTGAAATGGGATACAACTCAACCTACATTGGCCTGGAGGAGGTATTTGAAGGTATGAAAGTGGGGGGAAAGGCAAAATTCATCCTTCCGCCATGGCTAACCTCAACAAAAAGAAATCCTGACTGGGGCGACAATGTAAACACAATCTACGAGGTTGAGCTTACAGATGTGATAACCAATATCCTCAAATGGGAGGAGGACAGCATGAAAGTTTATGCAAATATCCACTACCCTGGATTGGACACTTTGAGTTCAAATTTCTATTTCAAGAAGCTCAATGACATTCCAAAGGACACTATTGAAAACAGCAAGACCGTTAAGGTATACTATATAGGAAGACTTCTGGACGGTTGGGTGTTTGACACAAACATTGCCGATACAGCAAAGAAATACGGCATCTATAGCACAGAGAACGATTACAAGCCACTTGATGTTGTGTACAACAGCAATCTTGATGCAATGGAGAAAGACAACAGCCTGGTAACAGGTTTCTGCATGGCTGTACAGGAAATGGGATATGGAGACAAGGCATTCACAATGTTCGGATCAAAGTACGGATATGACTACGACGGCAAAGATCCAATTGGACCATACCAGCCACTGACATTCTGGCTACATGTTCTTGAGAAAGAAAATTAACATCACCTTATAAGTTAAGCAAGCCACCCAATCCGGGTGGCTTTTTTTTGAGTGCCCAATAGGACGTCGTCCCAATGGGCACTTCCTTAAAAGAAAACACCCTGCTTCCCGACAGATGCTGGAAAACAGGGTGAATATGTTTTTACAGATGGAGTTCTCTGAAGAGAAAGCCCTTAATCATTGCTTTCGCTCTCTTTAAGTCGCTCTGCATTCTCGGCAATCTGAAGTTGGTCTATTACCTCCTGGATAGCACCATCCATGAATACAGGAAGGTTGTACATTGTCCAGTTGATACGGTGGTCTGTTACACGGCTCTGAGGATAGTTGTATGTCCTGATCTTTGCAGAACGGTCTCCTGTAGAAACCATGGTCTTTCTCTTGGCAGAAATCTCGTTAAGGTATTTCTCGTACTCGAGGTTGTAAAGTCGGGTACGCAACTCTGCAAGAGCCTTATCATAGTTCTTCAACTGGCTCTTCTCATCCTGGCACTGAACCACCAAGCCTGAAGGGATATGGGTAAGACGGATAGCAGAGTAGGTTGTATTTACAGACTGGCCTCCCGGACCTGATGAACAGAAAGTATCTTTTCTGATATCTTTCTCGTTAAGCTCAATATCAAACTCATCAGCTTCCGGCAATACTGCTACTGAAGCAGCTGAAGTATGTACACGGCCCTGGGTCTCTGTCTGAGGAACGCGCTGCACACGGTGAACACCTGACTCATATTTAAGGACACCGTAAACGCCCTCGCCGCTAACCTTCATGATAACCTCTTTAAATCCGCCGCTGGTACCCTCACTCTGGCTGGTAATCTCCATCTTCCAGCCTCTGCGCTCAATATATTTTGAGTACATTCTGAACAGGTCACCTGCAAAGATTGAAGCCTCGTCTCCACCGGCACCGCCACGAATCTCTATAATGGCATTTTTGGCATCCTGTGGGTCTGCAGGGATAAGCAACAGCTTAATCTCCTCCTCCATCTGTGGAAGAACCTCCTCCAACATTGCAGCCTCCTCTTTGGCCATCTCCCTCAACTCCTCATCTTTCTCGTTCTGAAGAATATCCTTGGCAGCCTCATAATCCTCTACCATCTTCTTGAATTTGGTACCTGCCTTAACGATAGGGTCAAGCTCCTTATACTCTTTGTTAAGCTGCACAAACCTCTTCATGTCGCTCATCACCTCAGGGTCAGAAAGCTGCTCCTGGAGGGTATTGAACTTGTCGTACAGTCCTTCAATTTTAGCCAATAAACTGTTCTCGCTCATATAATGTAATTTGTTATTTTCCTGTATAACTTAAAAGTGCGCAAAAATACTCAATTTATTTTATTTAAAAAACTACTGTTTCCCCTCACCTATAAGATATTCAATTGCAGCCTGTGCACACACACATCCGAACACTGCCGGAAGGTAGGAAATTGTCCCCACCTGGCTCTTCTTGTTGCGCTCCTCCATAGGAACTATGGCATCCCTGTCGGGAAGCTCCTCTGAGAAAACAACTTTAAAACCTTTTGAAATACCTTCCTTCCTCAATTTTTTGCGGAGGATGTATGCCAGCGGGCAGTTGTATGATTTGCTTATGTCTGCTATCCTTATCTTGGTTGCATCCAGTTTGGCTCCGGCACCCATAGCTGAAACATGTGGAATCTTGTGCTCCACACAGTATTTTATGAGCGAAATCTTGGGAGCAAGGGTATCAATGGCATCTACTACATAATCCAACTCTCCCGCCTTAAGGAAAATCTCCTCCAGGTTACTCTCCTCAATGTACTCCGGAATTACAGTAAGGTTTACAGCCGGATTTATATCGCGCAACCTCCGGGCCACGACATCGGTCTTGAGCTGTCCAATGGTACTCTCCAGAGCTATGAGCTGGCGGTTGCGGTTGGTAATGCTCACGGTATCAGAATCCAGAATTACCAGATTTCCCACCCCTGCACGGCAGAGCATCTCAGCAGCATAGGCTCCCACACCGCCAAGTCCCACAACCATCACCTTGCTGGCTGCAAACCTTGCAAGCGTTTCCTCCCCCAAAAGCATTGAGGTCCTTTCCTGCCACTGTTCCATTACTGTCTCTCCAACCTTTTTGCCTCATTCCAGATTGCATCCATCTCCTCAAGGGGCATCTCCCTAAGGTTCTTTCCTTCCCTGATGGTGTGCTGCTCAAGGTAGGTAAACCTGCGGCGGAATTTCTTGCAGGTAGCCTCCAATGCACTGTCGGGATTAAGGTCATACAACCTTGCAGCATTGATTATAGAGAACAGTAGATCTCCCAACTCCTTCTCTGCCAAATCTTTATATTTCTCATCCCCAATGGTGTCCTTTGCTCCCGACAATTTTCCAAGTTCCACCTCAATCTCTGCAATCTCCTCTTTTACCTTGGCCCACACATCCTCCTTGTTGGCCCAGTCGAAACCCACCGCACGGGCCTTGTCCTGCATTCTGTATGCCTTTATCATGCCAGGAAGGCTCTCGGGAACACCGCTGAGGATGGTCTTGTTGCCGTCCTTCTCCTTGGTCTTGAGCTGCTCCCAGTTCTGGAGCACCTGCTCCGCATCCTTAACCTTCTCTGTAGAGAACACATGAGGATGGCGGTAAATGAGCTTGTCGCACATCTTGTTCATCACCTCAACAACATCAAACTTACCGTTCTCCTTGGCAATTATTGAGTAGAAGACAATATGCATCATAATGTCTCCCAACTCTTTACATACATTTGGCATATCGTTGTCCAAAATTGCATCACTCAGCTCATAGGTCTCCTCAATGGTAAGTGGCCTGATGCTCTCAATTGTCTGTTTTGCATCCCAAGGACATTTCTCCCTGAGCTCATCCATAACATCAAGAACCCTCGCAAACGCTTCAAGTTCCCTGGTTCTGTCTTTCTTCATATCTTTTATGTTTTTATAACCAACTTTATAGGGGAAACCCCTGTGGTACAAAGATAAAAATTTATATCTTTGTGTGATAAAAGAAAATATTAACACATTATAATTGACTTAAAATGCACAACATTAAATTTATCAGCGCTGATGAGGCTGTAAAATATGTACAGTCTGGAGACCATATCCATTTCAGCAGTGTTGCCAGTGCCCCTAAAGTACTGATTGACGCACTTTGCCGCAGAGGTGACAACGGTGAGCTTAAAGATGTAAGAATCCACCACCTTCACACTGAGGGAGAGGCACCTTACACAGATGCAAAATATGAGGGAATCTTCTTCCACCAGGCATTCTTTGTAGGCGGAAACGTAAGAAAGAGCGTTCAGGCAGGCTACTCAGACTATATTCCAATTTTCCTTAGCGAGACCCAGAAACTTTACCGCAGCGGCGCCCTTCCTTGCGACGTTGCAATGATTCAGGTTTCTACTCCCGACAAACACGGCTATGTTTCACTAGGTACTTCAGTTGATGCAACCCTTGCAGCAATCGAGTGTGCAAGAGTGGTAATTGCTGTTGTGAACAAGAACGTTCCACGTTCATTCGGCGATGCAATGATTCCGCTAAGCATGATTGACCACTTTGTTGAGCATGACTCAATCCTTGAGCCTGCACACTTCTCTGCTCCATCTGAGATTGAGACAGCAATCGGTATCCATTGTGCAAACCTTATTGAGGACGGTGCAACCCTTCAGATGGGTATTGGTGCAATTCCTAATGCAGTGCTTGCACAGCTTGGCAACCACAAGAACCTTGGTATCCACACCGAGATGTTTGCAGACGGCGTTCTTCCTCTAGTGGAGAAAGGTGTAATCAACGGTGCAAACAAAGCCATTGACAAAGGCAAAATGGTTTCTACATTCCTTATGGGTTCACAGACCTGCTACGACTTCATTGACGACAACCCTATGGTTGCAATGATGGATGTAGGATACACCAACAACCCGTTTGTAATTGCAAAGAACCCTAAAGTTACCGCAATCAACTCTGCCCTTCAGGTAGACCTTACCGGCCAGGTTTGCGCAGACTCACTTGGTACAAAATTCTACTCAGGCGTAGGCGGACAGATTGACTTCATCTACGGTGCTTCAATGTCTGAGGGCGGTAAAGCAATCATCGCAATGCCTGCTGTAACAAACAAAGGCGTGAGCAAGATTGCCCCTATCCTTACCCCAGGTGCAGGTGTAGTAACTACCAGAAACCACATCCACTGGTTTGTAACTGAGTACGGTGCAGTTAACCTATACGGCAAATCACTTCAGGAGAGAGCAAAACTTATGATCAGCATTGCTCATCCTGATGCACGCGAGGAGCTTGACAAAGCTGCATTTGAGAGATTCGGTTCTCACTTCCACTTTGTGGCAAAATAATTTTTCAGCACGAAAGTTTTAAGTATCAATAAAGAAAGGGTGTCCTTGCAATTGGGACACCCTTTACACATTTATAAAATTGTAACACTAACCCGTTTTCCCAGACTCTCGAAGATTCTGAAAAGAGTTTTCAATTGAATATCCGATTTACCATTTTCAAGACGCGATATATATGTTTTCTTCGTGCCTACCTTTTCCGCAAGCTGCTCTTGAGTAAGTCCCGCCTTCAAACGTTCCTCGCGCAGTGTTTGAGCAAGACAGAAAGCTTCTGTTTCTCTATCAAACTCTTCCCTTTTATGTGACCCAGGTTTTCCGAACTCTGCATCCAGCAACTCATCCAAGTTACTGCAATTCATAATAATATCTTTATTCTTCATATTTTTACTTTCCTTCAAAATATTCTCTCCTCAATCTATCCGCCTTCTCAATCTCATCAAGGGGTGTCTTTTGAGATTTTTTCTGGAATCCATTAAACAAGATTACTAACGAGTCTTTATCAAAACAACAGAATATTCTATAGATATTTCCCGCAAACTCTATTCTAATTTCATACAATCCTTTTTTCCCTTGGATACTCTTGAATATAGACACAGGCAGTCTGTCTATAGTCTGAATCCACACAAGAACCTGCAAAATCTTTCGCCTTACTTTTTCTTCCTGCTCTATAAAAAACTCTTTAAAATAATTCTTATAGAATCGTATCTCCCTCCTGGCCATAAATACAAACGCAAAGTTAACTAAATAGTTTACCTAATCCAAATATTTTCCTTTCACAGCAGCACATAGTTCTTGGTATTCTTGATTCCAATATACCCGAAGTAGGATTCAACAACGGTTCCGGTAATAAGGACCGGAGAGCCAAGGCGGTACGGGTTGGTTACAAGATTGAGGGCATCTCTTACTGCTCCGCTGGGAAGTTCTACAGCAAACATGTCCAACCTGTTCCTTTCTGTCATGGCAGGGGCTATGACTATTGCCGATTTTGACGAGAACGGAGGACCTATCCTTATTGTTGCAGTGGTGGGATCGCCACCAATGATGTATCCGAAAACCTGTACCTTCTCTCCAATATGGGATTTGGCCTCTTCTATGGACAGTGCTCCGGCAGGTATCTTCAGACCAAGATTGTAATCAAATGAAATCCAGTCTCTTGTAGTGTCCACATCTATATTGATAATTGATGCGGTGGTATTGCTCTCCGCATACGCAAGGTTCATGGTTACCATCTGGCCCGCCTGCAATGTCTTTGACAGAAGCACCGTATCTGCAACTCCATTATTGTATACCAGATTGAATCCTTCCGTTGAGACATAAGCATATTTGTCCTGGCCATAATCGTATGCAAGGTCTTTTTCATTCTGCCTTATACAAACGCCTTTTCCGGGAAACCTTGCAATGAAATCATTTGAGAACTTGAGTCTAAGGCCTGCATTCATCTGCCTGCACATGAAGGATATCTTTGTCTGCTCACCCTCACCAACCACAATGGTCTGCTCGTCTCCAAACTGGGGCTGGGAGAACTTTGGCGGAACAAACCTTGCAGAATAGAGCCCCACATCATAGCTGCCGGGAGCAACAACTATTACTTCCGGTCTTTGGCCGTATGCACCGTCATAGACTTTATCGCCCGAGGTAGAGTAAATTTTAAGGATAAAATTGTTGGTATCAGTATCAACACCGCTTTTGAGAAAGGTCCCGTCTGAAACCAGCCCATCCGGAACATTCCCTATTGCCAGAGTTATGGCCCCCGGTTCCCGTACGGGCTCAAGATTGAAACGGGTACATCCTGCAACAACTGACAAAATTGCAGCTGCACAAACTGCCGCAACTGCACATGAAAACTTTTTCTTCATACTTTTTCCTCCCTGCATTTAGTTAGTTATCGGGAGCAAAAGTACCCCTTACATAGGGCCGAGCATGCCTGAAAAAGAAAAAGTTTGGAAGTGGAGTAAAATTTTGCTTTTTCCTAAAAAAATTTACTCAATTTCAGGAAAATTTCGCGGGGCTGCCCCTCTCTACAAAGGACAGCCCCGCTACTTGTACCTAAACTTAAACTATGAAAAACTTCAATGCAAATTTAGCAATTACTGTGCCACTACCCTAAACTTGGCGAATTTCAAAAGTAGAGTTTTTTGGCCCGAATCTCTAAAGTCCACAACCGCCTTACGGCTGGTAACATCCCCCTCGAGGGAAATTACCACACCTATACCAAAACGGTCATGCTCTATTGTCTGTCCAACCTCAACCACTGCAGGGGAATCTGGAGTGAAGTTTGCAGGGGCAGCCTTCCTCTGCGGAACAAACCCTGCCGGAGGGTTAACCCTTTGCTGTACACCGCTGCCAGCGCCCTGATATCCGCTACCACCCGGCCGGCCGGCATTTACCCCCTGCACAGGAGTTCCCTGCCTTCCTGGGAACCTCTGTCCTCCCTGCGAAGGATATCCCTGGCCTCCCCTCTGATGTACTCCACCTTGGGAGGTTCTGGAGGATGGATACTGTCGGGATGAAGAAAAGTCATCATATTTTGTGCTGAGTTCCTCTTCCCAATCTGTGAGAGGATTGAGGATATACTCCTTGTCTATCTCCTTTATAAACCTGCTTGGGGGGTTGCTCACATGGTTGCCCCATTTGGTCCTGCTTTGTGCAAAAGATAGTTTCACCCCCTTGCCGGCCCTGGTCACAGCCACATAGAATAGCCTGCGCTCCTCCTCCATATCCTGCTCGGTGGCCATTCCCATTCCCTGAGAAGGGAACAAGTTCTCCTCCATTCCCACTATATATACATACGGGAACTCCAGACCTTTGGATGAGTGCACTGTCATGAGGGCTATCTTGTTCTTGTCGTCCTCGGTCTCCTTGCCGTCGAGATCACTTATAAGGGATACATTCTCAAGGTAGAGGTCCAATGTAACAATTGGAATATCCTCCCCCTCCTGTGCCAACTGCTCATACTCTTCCTCTCCATCCTCCACAAACTCCTTTATTGAATTGAACAGCTCCTCCACGTTCTGAACCCTGCCTTGAGCCTCAAGGGTTGTATCGAGTTTCATATAATCCAGGATACCGAACCGGCTGTTCACCTCCATTGCCAGGGTGTAGGCATCTGTATAGTCCATCTTCTCCCTCAGTGCCTCAATTCCTTCAATGAAATGCTTCATTTTTGTGGCAGTCCCCTGCTTTATCCCAAACTCCGCAAGGTTTACCGTCTTTACAGCCTCAAACATTGAGAGTTCCTTGGCTGCAGCAGCCTCTTTCAAGCGGCCCAGCGAAGTGTCACCAATACCCCTTGCCGGGAAATTGACCACCCTCTTGAACGCCTCATCATCCTTTATGTTTGAAACCAGTTTGAGGTAGGCCAGCATATCCTTCACCTCAGCACGCTCATAGAACGAATGGCCGGCAAAAATCCTGTACGGCATGTTCCTCTTCCTGAGTGCCTCCTCAATTACACGGCTCTGCGCATTGGTACGGTACAGGATGGCAAAACTGCTGTACGGTTCCTGGGTCCTGCGCACCTGTGCCATGATGGAAGAGGCCACAAGAGATCCCTCCTCATGCTCTGTATAGGCACTTATCAGTTCTATAAGTTCTCCCCTCTCCCCCTCCGAGAAGCATTTCTTCTTCAGCTGCATCTTATTTTTGGCAATGAGGGAGTTGGCCGCATTCACAATGGTTTGGGTAGAGCGGTAGTTCTGCTCCAGCCTGTACTCCTTTGCCTGCGGATAGTCTTTCCTGAAATTGAGGATATTCTCAATCCTGGCACCACGGAAACTATAGATACTCTGGGCATCATCACCCACCACAGAGATATTCTGGTGTACTCCCGACAATTTTTTGATTATCAGATACTGCGCATAATTGGTATCCTGATACTCATCCACCATCACGAACTTGAACCTGCTGCGGATACGCTCCATGGCATCGGGAAAATCCCTGAACAGGATATTGGTAAAAAGGAGGATATCATCAAAATCCATGGCACCGGCCTGACGGCATTTCTTTGCATACTCCCTGTAGATTTCCCAAATCCTCGGCTTCTTTGCTGCCGAGTCATTCTGGATAAGGGTACTGTTGCGGCCGTACGACTCTGCTGTAACCAGATTGTTCTTGGCCATGGAAATGCGGCTGTGTACCTCGTTTGGCTTGTATATCTTGTCATCCAGCTGCAGTTCCTTTATGCAGGCCTTTATCACATTGCGGCTATCTGTAGTGTCATAGATGGAAAAGGTCTTTGGAAAGCCCAGAAGTTCAGCCTCTTCCCTGAGGAATCTGATGAAGATTGAGTGGAATGTTCCCATATACAGACGGCGCGCCCTCCCCTCTCCAATAAGGGATGCAATACGCTCCTTCATCTCACGTGCCGCCTTGTTGGTAAATGTAAGTGCCAGAATGGAAGCCGGATCATGCCCCTGGCTCAAGATGTTTGCAATTCTGCAAGTAAGCACCTTTGTTTTTCCACTACCTGCTCCAGCTATTATCAGCTGCGGCCCTTCAATATCGCTAACTGCCTGATATTGTGCAGGATTCAACCCCTTAAAAATTTGCTCTCCAACCTGTTCCATAATGGTGCAAAACTACGCTCTAAAAAAACAAAAAACAAAACCTAAAATGCTTACTTATTATTAATATATTGTGTACATTTGCGCAAAATTTCTGAAATAATGATTAAACATATTCACTTAAACAAAGGACTGGACATTCCTGTTAAGGGAGCGGCAGAGCTGAAAGTTGAAAAAAACATTATCTCGGAGGTAGTTTCTGTAAAACCTGTCAACTTTAAGAACCTTACCCCTAAACTCATGGTGAGAGAGGGTGACGAGGTAAAAGCTGGCAGTATTTTGTTTGTAGACAAATACCATCCTGAGATTGGTTTTGCTTCCCCTGTTAGCGGAACAGTTGAGTCAGTAGTAAGGGGCGAGAAACGCAAACTCTTTGAGGTTCGCGTAAAGGCTGCCCAGACTACAGATTACATTAAATTTGTGACTCCTGAGCTTGGCAAGGCCACTGCAGAGGAGATTAAGAAAGTTCTTTTGGAGAGCGGCTTGTGGGCAGCATTGAAACAGAGACCTTACGGTACTGTTGCAAACCCTGCAGACGAGCCAAGGGCTATCTTCGTTTCGGCGTTTGATTCTGCACCTCTTGCTCCAGACTACAACTTCACACTTAAAGATGAGGCTGCAAACCTTCAGGTTGCAGTTGATGTCCTCAACAAACTTACCAAAGGCGGTGTATTTGTTGGTGTGAACGGCAAGTCTGCTGCAAATTCTCCTTTCAGCAAACTTCAGAACGTTAAGGTTTACGGTTTCTCAGGTGCACATCCTGCTGGAAACGTTGGTGTTCAGATCAACAACATCGCCCCTATCAACAAGGGTGAGGTTGTCTGGACCATTGACCCTATGTTCATGGTTGCTCTAGGAAAGCTTTTCACAAAAGGAATCTACGATGTTACCAGAACCATTGCAGTTGCAGGCAACAGGGTTGAGAAACCTTGCTATGTAACCTGTGTTCCAGGTACACAGATCAAGGACCTTGATTTCCTTGTAAGCAAGAAAGAGGTTGAGATCTGCGACCAGGAGTGCGGATGCCGTTATATCAGCGGTAACGTACTTACAGGAAACAATGTAGGCGCTGAGGGTTCATTGGACTTCTACAGCAACATGGTTTCTGTAATCTCTGAGGGTAACTACTATGAGATGTTCGGTTGGGTTAAACCAATCAGAAGCAAGAAGTTCAGCTTCTCAAAATCTTATTTCTCATGGTTGACCCCTAAAAAGAAATATAAAGTTGATACAAATACCAACGGTGGCCAGAGAGCATTTGTTGTATCAGACGTATACGGCAAGGTGCTTCCTATGGACATCTATCCTGTATATCTTCTTAAGGCTATCCTTGCAGAGGACATTGACAAGATGGAGCAGCTTGGTATCTACGAGGTAATTGAGGAGGACTTGGCTCTTTGCGAGTATGTATGCCCTTCAAAGATTGACATCCAGGATATTGTTGCCAAAGGTATTGCAACAATGATTAAAGAAATGGCTTAAAACGGAGTAGTATGAAATCACTTTTGAATTTTGTTGAAAAAATTAAGCCAACCTTCAGCAAGGGTGGCAAATTGGGTTTTCTGCACTCTACTTTTGATGCCTTTGAGACCTTCCTTTTTGTTCCAAACACTGTAACAAAAAGCGGTTCGCACATCAGAGACTGCGTTGACCTTAAAAGAGTAATGACCGTTGTAATCATTGCCCTTATGCCTGCTTTGGCATTTGGTATCTGGAATGTTGGAGAGCAGCATTCAATTGCATTCGGTCTTGATATGAGCTTCATTGAGAAAGTATGGTTCGGACTATTGAAAGTACTTCCTCTTATTATTGTTTCTTACGTTGTAGGTTTGGGAATTGAGTTCAT
>JAGBTG010000019.1 GCA_017631435.1 Bacteroidales bacterium
CCGCGACGAAGTCGTGGGAGGGATGAAGTCGGAACTCGTTCCGACGGAACCAAGCCAAACTTACCCTACTGCCACTGTCGTCATATCCATATAAACACGAAAGGAGGTGACTAAATCACTTATTAGTCACCTCCTTCTTTTTATCCATACAAAAAACTGAAGGAAAGAAATAAACTTATTGGAATCAGTTTGGCTTGAACACATAAGAGGTTACAATGACCACTTCTACCGGTGCCCCTTTTTTATCCCGGCCAGGTTCCCATTTTGGAGAAGAAGCAACAACTTTCACTGCCTCCCTGTCGCAAGCCTCATTCAATCCTCTCAGAACTTCAACCTTGGCAACATCTCCTTCCTTTGTCACTCTGAACCTCACCGTAACCCTTCCCTTCACCCCATCCGCATCCGCAGGGTATTGCAACCTTTTGGTTACCCACTCCAGAAAGAGCGCCAGGTCCCCTCCCTTAAATGTAGGCTTCTCATGTACAATTGCATACGGTATCCATTCAACCGGCTCATATACCCAATCATCAGGTTCCCATATAATCCAATCTGGTTCAGGATCTACCGGCTGACCTGTAATACGCGGTCTCTTCTCATCACCCCGGAGAGAGAAATCCACATTCCATATAAACCTCACCCCTACCTTTAGACCCTGCAGCTCCCCAGGAGTCCACTTGGGCACAATTGCCATAACCCTCTTTATCTCCTCCCCTAAAATTCCTTCTCCCGACAATATTTTCACATCAGTAACTTCACCTTCTCTTGAAACAATGAAGGAAAACATCACACTCCCTCTATTCCCTGCATCCACCGCCGCTTGCGGATACCTGACATTTGAGAACAGCCAGTTAGAGAACATCTCGCCTTCACCCAATTCAAACCTGGGCTTCACATCAAGTTTCTCATACGGAACTATGGCACACTCAAGCAATTTTTCCTGCGAGCGGGCGGTTGTACCTGTGAAAACCAGAGATACAAGCAAAAAGAGAGTTACAACTGATTTTTTCATATTATTGTTTTTACCACACCTTTGCAAAATTCAGACCAATAAATTTGCCCATTTAGAACAATGCCCCAATGGTAATTACGTCGTCTTTTTGTACAATTCTACGTATATTCGCACCATAAAATATGCAATATGAAAAAGATTCTTGTTATGGCTTTTGTGCTGCTGTGTGCGGTGGTACAGATGCAGGGAAAGATAAAACTTCCGGCAATAATATCGGACAATATGGTGGTGCAGCAGAAGGCTCAGGTGAAGTTGTGGGGATGGGCTGATGCGGGGGAGCAGGTGCTGGTGAAGACTTCGTGGGGAAAGGAGGCTGAAACAGTGGCAGATGCAGAGGGCAAATGGAGCCTCCACATCAAGACTCCAAAGTGCAGCAGCGGACAGTGGATAGAGGTACTGTCGGGAAGAGAAGATGAGAAAATAAGGATTTCCAATGTGCTGATGGGTGAGGTTTGGCTGGCCAGCGGACAGAGCAATATGGAGTTCTGGAGTACCCCTAAGAAAGGTTCGGCATGGATGACCGGAATGGAAGGTTGGGAGGCTCAGGTGCAAGATGCGGATTACCCGAATATCCACCTTTTCAAGGTGGAGGAGTTGTGGGACCATACAACCGTTCATGAGGATTGCAAAGGCAAATGGGTGGTATGCTCTCCTGAAACCGTAAAAAATTACTCTGCTGTGGCATTCCTTTTTGCAAGGATGCTCCACCAGGAGCTGCAGAGGCCTGTAGGGGTAATTCTCTGCGCAGTTGGAGGAACCCACGCGGAATCATGGATTAGGGAGGAGGTGATGCGCAAGGACACCATCTACAACAGGGTATACAGAAGCTATACTCCCGACAAAATGGCTCCTAAAGGGTACTTGCATAAAGTCCCTTCGGCAGTGTGGAACGGAATGGTTAACCCTATTGTGGGATATACTGTAAAAGGCAACATCTGGTACCAGGCAGAGTCCAATGCCTGGAGAGCCGAAGACTATGCCCCAATCTTTGTGGATCTGGTGGAGGACTGGAGGCAGTTGTGGGGACAGAAGAGGCTGCCGTTCTATTTCATGCAGGTGGCGCCTTATGGCCAGCTCCCCGGAAAGATCCGTATGGAACAGGCAAAGGTTTGGGAGCAGAAGATGCTGGAGGATATTGGAATGGTTACCGCCATTGATGTGGGTGATTCACTTGATATCCATCCCCGCAACAAGGTTGTGCCGGCAAGGAGGTTTGCAGATGTTGTTCTTGCAAATGAATACGGGAAGAAAATTGAGTGTTACGGACCGGTTATGAAAAGTGTTGTGAGAAAAGGGAATGAACTTGTAGTGGAGTTTGAAAACGCAAAAGGGCTGCACGTGACTTTGCCTTCCGGAGAAAAGAGCTCTGAAGGGGCAGCCTATCTGCATGTAGCAGGAGCAGACGGCAAATTCTACCCTGCATTTTCACGCATTGAGAAAGGCAAACTTGTAGTATGGCATCCCAATATTGCACAGCCGGTTAAAGTGAAATATTGTACAGAGGATTACTGCAAAGGAAATATCTACAATGGGGCAGGAGTTCCTGCGTACCCGTTTGAATATTGATTTTTGCCCATTATGACGTCGTCCCAATGGGCACTTTAATAAAACACATGTTGTATGAGAAATAAAAAATGGTTTGCACTTACACCCCTGGCGGTGTTCCTGATTATATATCTGGTATCCTCTGTTATTGCGGGGGATTTCTATAAGGTGCCTATTGCTGCGGCATTTCTGATTGCATCTGTGTATGCAATGGCGCTTTGCCTTAAGGGTAAGATTGAAGAGAGGGTAACCGTATTCTCACAGGGAGCGGGGCACAAGAATGTGCTTCTGATGATCTGGATCTTTATCCTTGCAGGAGCGTTTGCCACTACAGCAAAGGAGATTGGGACAATTGAGGCAACGGTGAACATCACCTTGCAGCTGCTTCCGGGCAAACTCCTTTTTGCCGGACTGTTCCTGGCTGCCTGCTTCATTTCAATGGCTGTAGGAACCAGTGTGGGTACAATTGTAGCATTGGTGCCTGTGGCTACCGGAATTGCAGCAGAAACGGGAATTTCAGCCCCTTTCATCACCGCAATCGTTGTTGGAGGATCATTCTTTGGCGACAATCTTTCGTTCATTTCAGACACCACCATTGCAGCCACACGAACCCAAGGATGCTCCATGGCCGACAAGTTCAAGGCAAACATCCTCATTGTAGCACCAGCAGCAATCCTTGTCACCCTCTGGTACATTTTTACAGGAATGGAGATAAATTTTACTCCCGACAGTGAAAGTGTCAACCTCATCCTTCTGGTGCCGTATCTGCTTGTAATTGGAATGGCCATTGCCAGCGTGAATGTTATATTGGTACTGACTGTAGGCATTCTTGCAAATGCAGTGATAGGATTTGCTATAGGAAAGATTGGCTGGATCTCATGGCTGGGACATATTGGAAGTGGCATTGCCGGAATGGGAGACCTGATTATTGTAACCATGCTGGCAGGCGGTATGCTTGAGGTTATCCGTACTGCAGGCGGTCTTGATTATCTTATTGAGAAGATGACACGCCGCATAAGCGGCAAAAGAGGTGCAGAGCTGAGCATTGCTGCCCTTGTATCCCTTGCCAACCTGTGTACCGCAAACAATACAATTGCAATCATAACTACAGGCGGCATTGCCAAGGACATTTCCAAGAAATACGGTCTTGATCCACGCAAGAGCGCCAGCATCCTCGACACCTTCTCCTGTTTTGTACAGGGCATGATCCCTTACGGTGCCCAGCTCCTTATGGCCAGCGGCCTTGCCGGCATCTCTGCCCTCTCAATCATGACATATCTTTATTATCCGTTTGCACTTGGTGTTGTAGCCTTTCTGGCTATTCTGCTGAGGTTGCCAAGGAGGCTTTCTTAAAAAGAGAACACAGGGCCGATCACTTTTGACCGGCCTTTTTTGCCCATTGGGACGACGTCCTAATGGGCAAAACGCGCAACGCCCGTGCAACAAAGACATATCAACACTCTATTTCACAACGCATTACCCATTTTACAGCCGCAACAGCGGAGCGTACCACAATTTGGAGAAGAATTTATGGTATATTTGTTTAGGAAATTCAGAAATCGATATGGATCAAATCTACATAGACACCTTAAAAGCCGTTATGGTATATAAGTATGAGCTGGATGCAGCTATACTGGAGCTGGAAAGGGTTTCACACAACAATACCATATTATGTTGTGTGATTGTGGCTCTTGTTATGGCAGCAGTAACAGCGGCATACTATATTGTACAGAGGCACAACCGCAAGCTCAATGCCGAAAAGTTTGCCAACAGGCTGCTTAGCCGTCAGGCTGAAAATTTGCCTGTGTTTGCAAACGAGGTAAACAAGATATCGGGAAAAAGCATAAAGCTGTCGGGAATATTGTATGACGAACTGCAGGATGCCATTACCAGGATGAAGAACAGCAGCAAAAGTGGAATTGTGGAGGTGGTGAACGATGCGGAGTTTGTGAAGATGTACCCTTTTATAAAGGAGTTGGATTTTCTTTCCCCTCAGGAAAAACTGGTACTGATCCTTACTGAAGAAAACTATTCCCTCCCGGATATAGCCCTGTATACTGGCACTACAGAGGCCTCGGTGAGGGCCATAAAATCTAGAATAAGAGGCAAACTGATGCAGTCCGGAAGCATTGGGGAGCGGAATCAAAAACTTAAAATATTTAAAAAGAACCAGCTATGAAAAAGATTGCTTTGATTTTAACTGTAATTCTTGCAGTTTTTGCATGCAGCAGCATTTATGCCCAGCAACAGCAGGAGGCAGTACCTATGTCTGTCGTAGATGAGAAACCTACATTCCAGGGGCAGCCTGCCGCCGCTTTTGCCAATTGGGTCTACTCCCAGATGAAATATCCGGAACAGGCCTTAAAGGAGAATCTTGCAGGAAGAGTTGCAATTAAGTTCACTATTTCCAAGAGCGGTGATTTGAAGGACATTACCGTACTTAGAGGGGCGCATCCCATCCTGGATGCAGAAGCCTTGAGAGCAGTTTCAACAAGCCCAAAATGGGAACCCGGCAAAGTTAAAGGTGAACCTGTAAATGTAACTTACATATTCCCGGTCATCTTCAAAATGCAGAAGGAATCCGAGCCTGCAGCAGTTTTTGATATGGAGGTAATCCCAGCCGAATTCAACTCACCATATAAGAAGGATGGGGAAAAGAGACGCTCTTCAGTAGAATTCACAAAATGGATCTTCCTGAACATGAATTATCCTAAAGAAGCAATAGAGAAATTTATAACAGGAGAGGCCAAGGTTGCTTTTGACATTCTTGCAGACGGAACAATTGACAATGTAAAAATAATCAAGAGTGCACACCCTCTATTGGATGAAGAGCTTGTAAGGGTAGTAAAATTGTCCCCAGCCTGGCAACCTGCTACCCGCCACGGCAAGCCGGTAAGGAGCACCTATACCCTCCCTTTCATATTTGAATTGAGATAATTTTCCCGATAGGTTTTTACAAGGTTAATGCAAGAGGTGTCCCTTTTTGGGGCGCCTCTTTGTGCATAAAGTGCCCATTGGGACGACGTCCTAATGGGCAAAAAAGAACAAAAAAAGGGCAACCGTTACCGGTTGCCCTTTTTATTGTATAGTGTAGTCTGATTACTCAGCCTGACCTGCCATACGTTTGTAAGAAGCTAGACGAAGTTTTGCAAACTCCTCAGTTAGAGCGAACAACTCACCAGCCTCAGCAGGGAAGGTCTTAAGCAATGATGCGTAACGAACCTCGCCTTTGATGAAGTCCTGGAACTTGCTCCAATCTGGCTCTTTGCTGTCCAAAGTGAACGGATTCTTACCCTCAGCCTCTAGTGCAGGGTTGAATCTGTAAAGATGCCAGTAACCGCACTCAACTGCCAATTTCTCCTCTCTCTGGCTCTTGCCCATACCAGCTTTAAGACCGTGGTTGATACAAGGAGCGTAAGCGATGATTAGAGATGGACCGTCGTGAGCCTCAGCCTCTTTGATAGCGTTTAGGAACTGAGCCTGGTTAGCACCCATAGCAACCTGTGCAACGTATACATAACCGTAGCTCATAGCCATCATACCAAGGTCTTTCTTACGGATCTTCTTACCTGAAGTAGCAAATTTTGCAACTGCACCTGCAGGAGTTGATTTAGAAGACTGTCCACCAGTGTTAGAGTAAACCTCAGTATCAACTACCATTACGTTTACATTCTCACCTGATGCAAGTACGTGGTCAAGTCCACCGTATCCGATATCGTAACCCCAACCGTCACCACCAAAGATCCACTGGCTGCGAGGTACTAGAACATCTTTGTACTGAGCAAGCTGTTTGCAGATGTCGCAGTTGCAAGTCTCAATCATAGGAACAAGTTTCTCTGCAATCTCTTTAGCAGCTTTAGCGTCGTCTTTCTTAGTTAGCCACTCGCCGAACAATGCTTTCATCTCAGCGCTGCAGCAATCGCACTCCATACCTTTAACCATAAGGTTAGCAGCAGTCTCGCGAAGTCTCTCTGAACCTACTCTCATACCAAGACCGAACTCAGCGTTATCCTCAAACAATGAGTTAGCCCAAGCTGGACCTCTGCCGTTCTTGTC
>JAGBTG010000020.1 GCA_017631435.1 Bacteroidales bacterium
AAGTGAAAAATGTCATATAGAGTATAGGAAGGCGTTAGATGGAAGGTTTGTGAAGGAGTTAACTTTTTTCGAAAAAAGTTGCTAATAATTTCCATTACCGACAACTAGTGCTACTTGAATAGAAAGTACAATTCTCTTCGCCGTGTTTTTTGCACCTCATTGCACTCCATTGCAGCTCGTTGCGACCCATTGCAAACTTGACGAGATATTTTAGTTGATGACATTTAAGCATATAAAAATCCCGAAAGTCGAGTCTAACTTTCGGGATTTATTCGTCTATTTTTGTAGGATTTTCTGTTGCTTTTCGTGAGCGTTAGCTTTTGTTAGTGAGCATTAGAGGGCGTTAGTTACTTCCCGATGCAAAACCTCCCAAATATATTCCCCAATATCTCCTCAGTATTAATTTCGCCAACGATTGAGCCAAGATGGTACAGGGCCTCGCGGATATCCTGGGCAACCAGGTCGGTTGGGATGCCTGAGGCAAGGCCGTCTTCTACACGGTCCAGGGCTATTTGGGCGTCCATTAGGGCCTGGTAGTGGCGGACATTGGTAACCAGGGTGCCGGAACCGGAGGCAGAATTTGAAAGGGCTCCCTGGCTCTCTACAAGGGTGTTGCGCAAAGCATCCACATTCAGGCCTTTCTTGGCTGAAATTGGAAGCACTGCAATAGGAGAGAGGGTATCGGCAACACACAAATCTTTAATCTTCTCAACAAAAACATCAACGTCTGATGGAGCAATCTCATCCATCTTGTTCAGCAGGATGATGAGTTGCTGTCGGGAAGAAATCTTTCCAACCAGATTATGCAAGCTGTCATCTATGTTTTCTGGGCGGGAAGCGTCAAGGACAAGGATTACCACTGAGGCTGAGCGGAGTTTCTGGTAAGTGCGCTCAATTCCAATGATTTCTATGGTCTCTTTGGTCTCGCGGATGCCGGCGGTATCAATGAAGCGGAAGGTGATTCCGCCAAGGTTCATGGTATCTTCAATCACGTCTCGGGTAGTGCCGTGAATATTGGATACAATGGCCCTCTCTTCGCCAACCAAGGTGTTGAGCAAAGTACTTTTTCCTGTATTTGTGGCACCTACAATGGCTACCGGAACACCGTTCTTGATCACATTTCCAAGGCTGAAACTCTCTATAAGTTGTGTAACGCGTGCAGAGACTGCCGAGAGCAGCTGCGTAAGCTGACTGCGGTCTGCAAATTCCACGTCCTCCTCGCTAAAGTCAAGTTCCAACTCCATGAGCGACACCAGGTTAAGCAAGTCGTCCCTCATCACTTTAAGTTCTGCCGAGAAGCCACCTTTCATCTGCTGCATGGCAATTCTGTGGGCAGCCTCGGTCTCGGAAGAAATCAAATCTGCAACAGCCTCTGCCTGTGCCAGGTCAAGTTTACCGTTAAGGAAAGCCCTCTTGGAGAACTCACCGGGCTCTGCCATCTTCATACCATGTTTCAACAGCAGCTTAAGAATCTCCTGAACAATATATTGTGAGCCGTGGCAATAGATCTCTGCACTGTTCTCGCCAGTGTAGGAGTGAGGTCCGCGGAAAGTTACCACAAGGCACTCATCTATAAGCCTTTCGCCGTCCTTTATAGCTCCAAACTGCATCTTATAGGGTAGGGGAGCCTTCCCGCCAGCAGGGGTAAAAATCTTCCCCACAATCTCCGGAGTATCCTCACCGCTCAACCTTATAACCGCAATGGCACCCTGACCTTGAGGGGTAGAGAGCGCACAAATATTTGTATTCAAGTATTCCATTTCTTCCCGATAAATTCTTATAAAAAGCCTTCTACAAACACGTTGCAGAAGGCATTTGTTCAACTATTTCTTTAGGAAACAAGTCTTGAGAACAATGCTGCTGCCCTCAATCTTGCAGTCAACGTGCTCAGGGTCATCTGTAAGGCGGATGCTCTTAACTTTAGTACCGCGTTTGATAACCATTGATGAGCCTTTCACCTTAAGGTCCTTGATAACTGTAACTGCATCGCCATCAAACAGTTCAGCGCCGTTGCTGTCTCTTGGAACTGAATCGGTTGCTGCAGCCTCCTCGCCCTCATGGAACTCGTGGGTACAGTCTGGGCATACATAAAGTGATCCGTCGAAATAAGTAAATTCACTGCCGCATTTTGGGCAATTTGGTGTCTCGTTCATATAAATTATTTAAGTTTTAGTGCCACCACATTCTCTACATGGTGGGTATGTGGGAACATATCTACAGGGCGGACCGCTGTAATCTCATATTTCTCGCTCAAAATGGCCAAATCACGGGCCTGTGATGCCGGATTGCAGCTCACATAAACCATACGTTTAGGAGCAGCCTCAAGAAGCACTGCAGCCACATCAGGGTGGATACCTGCGCGAGGCGGGTCAAGCACTACAATGTCGGGATGACCGTTCTCTTCAATGAATTTGCCGGTAAGCATATCCTTCATGTCACCTGCATAGAAGTGGGAATTGGTGATTCCGTTGTTGGCAGCATTTATCTTTGCATCATCAATTGCCTCCTGAACATACTCAATACCAACCACTTTCTTTGCTCTTCCCGACAGGAACAGACCGATTGTACCAGTACCGGTATAAAGATCATAAAGCACCTCATCACCCTTCAGATCAGCAAACTCCCTAACCACGCTGTATAGTCTGTAAGCCTGTTTGGAGTTGGTCTGGTAGAACGATTTAGGGGAGATGCGGAACTTGATGTCCTCCATAGTATCGTAGATGCAGTCGTCTCCGTAGTATTTGGTACAAGGTAGGTCTCCAATGGAGTCGTTCTTCTTGCCGTTTATCACGTAATGAAGAGATGTAATCTGAGGGAACTTGGCAATAAGGGCATCCAATAGGGCAGTCCTCAACTCCACATCCTCGTAGAAGAATACCATGATAAGCATCACATCACCGTTGGAAGCGGTGCGGACAACCATATTGCGCAAATAACCAACCTGTTCACGCAAGTCGAAGAAGCTCAAGCCGTTCTCAATTGCATACTCGCGTACAAAGTTCCTGATAGCGTTGGAAGGCTCTGCCTGCAAGTGGCAATCCCTGATATCCAACACTTTATCAAAGAAACCGCTGATATGGAAACCAAGTCCAAGACGGTCTGTAGGGGAGATGGCCTCCGGATCCTCGCCGGTAAGCAACCAACGGCGGTTAGAGAAGGTAAACTCCAGTTTGTTACGGTAGTCCTCAATCTCCTCTGAACCCAAAATTGGGGTAATCTCAGGCAACTGCAAATGACCGATTCTGGTAAGCTGGTCAACAACCTGCTGCTGTTTGTATTTGAGCTGCAACTCATATGGAAGTGCCTGCCATTTGCAGCCGCCACAAACGCCATAGTGCTGGCAGAACGGCTCCACGCGCAATGGCGAAGGCTTTACCATATTCACAACAACGCCTTCCATATAACCGCTGCGTTTGCGTGTAAGTCTCACATCCACAACATCTCCAGGAATGCACTGCGGAACAAAAAGCACTTTGCCGTCTACACGCGCAAGGGCATTTCCCTCAGCCGCAACAGACTCAATCTCAATATTATTAAGGACAATTTTCTCTTTTTTATGTCTTGCCATATTTTAGTACTTTATATCCCGACAAAAATAAGCAAAATATTAGTAACTTCGCACTAATAAACAGTCAGTAAACATAAGCACAATGAAATTGAAAATTTTATTTCTCCATCTCATCTTCTTTACATCCTTTTGTTTGAAGGCTCAAGACCAAACTCTACTCATTGCCACAAAGACAAAATTTGCAACTCAAACCTGGTTTTATTGCGGCCACGGCAATGCTTTGGACACACAAAAAATCAAAGAAAAATACAATGAAAATTATTACATAACCAGCTTGTCCTATACAGATAAAGGTTGGTTTGTAGCATTGAGCAAGAATTGTGGTTTCACCTCACAATCATATAATTATACAACAGAATGGCCCTCAGATTGGTTGAGTGAAAGGAGAAGTAAAGGGTATTATATAACATCAATAGCCGCCGGTAATGGTAAATGGATGATTGTTGTTTCAAAGGGTATCTATACTAACCAAGTATGGGAATATGACAAATGGGACAATCTGAACAAATTCCTTCAGGAATATTGGAAAAAAGGATATGAAATTACAGATATTGAATACACGAATGGCAAATGGCTTCTGATAATGTCTGCAAATGCACCTTATAAAGATCAAAGTTGTATATTCCAGTATACTGAATCAGATGCAAGGAAAATGATCAATAAATATTGGGACGAAGGAAGACGTATCCAATTAGTTGAATACGGAGATGGCAAGTACTTCATTTTGGCTTCTAAATTCAAGGACGGTTCATTGCCAAGTCAATCCTTCGGATTTAATGTCAATGATGTAAAAAAATGGATCTCAGACGAATGGAATGAAGACAGGGACATCACATATATTGGTGGCGGCAACAAAGTATCAACTGAAGGGCACAATAATGCGGCTACCCACAACCATAACCACAATAATCACAACGGTAAAACAGTTGTCATTGATGCAACAATGCCATACATGAACGGTACAGCAAGACATGTAATATACTCTGACGGTTCAGGATATTCTGAGTACGATTTCCCTTGCACAAACCTTCATTGCCGCAATGGAAGATGTACAATGTGCAATGGAACAGGAATATTTGTCCATCCTATGGTAAACTACACAACTTATTGCACCGCTTGCAATAATGGCCTTTGCAAATACTGCGGTGGTAAAGGACGAATTACAAACTCCAAACATTGGGCACCTGGTGAAGCCCAGGCATATATGCAGGCAGTCAGATCACTTAAAAATGGAGGATACGATGTTCCGGAAGATAAAATCAAGAGAAACACCGGAGTTTGTCCTGATTGTGGCGGCACCGGATACAGACCAGAATCATATCAGTACGCTGCAGGATCATATATGGCACCATACCATAATCACGCAGGCAACAAATGTCCAATCTGCAGCAAAACAACAGACCATTACCATTACAGATGTACAACCTGTAAGAAATTTTAAGTAATTAATATACTGCATATTAAAAATTACACAATTTATATTATGTTAAATAGCAACACGCAGAGGAAACCTCTTCCAGAAAGATTGAGACCAACTACCCTTGAGGAATATGTTGGCCAGGAGCATCTTATTGGTCCTGATGCCATCCTGCGCAAAATGATTGACGCAGGTAACATCTCCTCATTTATCCTTTGGGGTCCTCCGGGTGTCGGCAAAACAACTTTGGCCCGTATCATTGCATCTAAGCTCGACCGTCCTTTCTTCACCCTTTCTGCAATCAGTTCTGGTGTAAAGGATATCCGCGATGTAATTGAGAAATCCAAAAACACAACACTATTCAGCACCGCTGCACCAATCCTGTTCATTGATGAGATCCACCGCTTCAGCAAAAGCCAGCAGGACGCCCTTCTTGGAGCCGTTGAGGACGGTACATTCACACTTATTGGCGCAACCACCGAAAATCCTTCATTTGAGGTAATCAGTCCATTGCTTTCAAGGTGTCAGGTTTATGTGCTCAAGGAAATGAGCGTTGAGAACCTTGATACCCTTCTGCAAAGAGCCTTAACTGAAGATGAGTACCTTAAAAAGCTGAAAATCACTGTAAAAGAGAAAGAACTGCTGTTCCGATACAGCGGCGGTGACGCCCGAAAGCTGTTGAATATCCTGGAGATAATCACATCAAGCTTCCCTCCTTTTGCCCAGATTACCATTGATAATCAGGTTGTTCAGGAGCGCTTACAGGAGAATATAGCCCTTTACGACAAAAACGGTGAGCAGCATTATGATATAATCTCTGCATTCATAAAAAGCATCCGCGGATCGGATCCCAACGGTGCTGTTTACTGGCTTGCCCGAATGATAGCCGGAGGTGAAGATCCAATGTTCATAGCCAGAAGAATGCTCATTTCAGCATCGGAAGACATAGGCCTGGCCAACCCCAACGCAATGCTTCTGGCGCAGGCAACAATAGACACAGTTCACCAGATAGGAATGCCTGAAGGACGTATTCCCCTCTCTGAATGTGCCATTTATCTGGCCACATCACCAAAGAGCAACAGTGCCTATATGGCAATAAATGAAGCACTTGACCGTGTTCATAAGGAGGGTCCCCTACCCGTTCCGCTCCACCTTCGCAATGCCCCTACCAAACTTATGGCAGACCTGGGGTATGCCAAGGACTACAAATATGCCCACTCCTATGCAGGAAACTTTGTGGATCAGGAATTTCTTCCAAGCAAACTGTCGGGAACAAAATTCTATGAGCCGGGAGAAAACTCAAAGGAGGGTGAGATAAGAAAGAGGCTGAATGCAATGTGGAAAAAATACAATTACTGAACAAAAGGTGATAGAAACCTCCCCCCTGGAAACTCTATTTAGTACTTATGGACTTTACAAAACTGAATAAGGAGCAGCTAAAGGCGGCTACCTTCAACGGCAAGCACCTTCTTGTTCTGGCTGGAGCCGGAACCGGGAAGACCCGCACTATCATTGCGCGGGCAGTGCATCTTTTATCGGTTGGTGTAAAGCCAGAAAGGATCAAAATCCTCTCATTTACAAAGAAATCTGCCCTTGAGATTGCAGAAAGGATAAAGATTGAGGGGATGGAATACCCAAGTGTGAAGGATATATCGGGAAGCACATTCCATTCCTGGTGTATGGAGATTATACACCGTTATGGGAAACAGCTTGGACTGGAGGATTTCGGGTGCATAGATGAGGAGGACCGCAATGCAGCAATCAAATTGGCCATTGGTACTGTATACAACACCCCAAGCATCAAAGTTGCTGACACAAAGGTGAGTGACAAGGTTATATCCGAGATATATTCCTATGCCACCAACACCAGATGCAACCTCACAACTGCCATAAAGACAAGGCTTTTCCCACTGGAAAAAGGGCCTAAAGTTGAAAGTGCGGTTGAAGAGATAAGGTGTGCCATTGCCCCTGTAATCAAATGTTATCTCCAATACAAACAGAGCCGCAGATACATAGATTATGACGATATGCTGCTCACTGTAGCAACCGCCCTGCAGCAGGATGCCTCATTGAGGGAGAAAGTTTCTTCCCGATATGACCATATCCTTATAGATGAGATGCAGGACACCAACCCGCTGCAATGGATGCTCATAGATTCTTTCATGGCAAATTGCCACCTGTTCTGCGTAGGTGACGATGCCCAGAGCATCTATGCCTTCCGCGGGGCAGATTTCAACAGCATACATTCATTCAAAGAGAGGGTTCCGCAATCTCAAGTATACAAGCTTGAAACAAACTACCGCTCTACACAGGAGATTCTTGACATTTCAAACTGGCTGCTGGATAAATCTCCACTGAATTACGACAAAAAGCTTATAGCCCACAGAGGAACCGGCAAGAAACCCGTTATACGTTACGTACGCAGCGATTGGGAGGAGGCTGAGTTTGTTACCTCCAATATTGTAGACAATGTACGGGCCGGGGCCAAATACGGTTCACATATGATTCTTGCCCGCAGCGCCTTTGCGGCCCGCAAGGTTGAGGCTGCCTGTGTAAGCAAGAAGATTCCGTATGTGCTATATTGAGACCTGCTACATATTGAATGTGGCTCCGGGCACCTTCCCTACAGACAAAGCCCAGACTAAAGAAGAGATTGAAGAGGAACGCCGATGCCTGTATGTGGCACTCACCAGGGCCAAGGAAACCCTGTACCTTCTCTCCCCTATCGGGAGCATTACCGGCTACGCCCAAAGCACACAGAAACACCTCATTTCACCAGATCCAAGCTACTTCCTCAATGAACTCCCAGAGGAACTGGCCGAACATGTATCCCCAGAATCCCGCACCATCCACACCACCGAAAAGGAATCAGGCGGCAACAGATGGTGGAATCCGTTTGGGGCGTTTGATTTTGAGTAAAGTGGAATATCAAGCTACACCCGAATCCTTAAGAAGACCTAATTTCTTCTTGGCATCTTCATCTCCCTGCTCAGCAGACATGGCAAACCATTTTATTGCCTTATCCATATTCTTTTCTACTCCAATTCCCAATTCGTAACATGCACCTAAATTGTACTGAGCAACAGCGAATCCTTGTTCTGCAGACAATTTATACCACTTTACCGCTTCTTTATGATTTACAGGTACACCTACTCCATCTTCATAACAGACTCCAAGATTACACTGTGCGCAAGCTAATCCCTGTTCTGCAGATTTTGTATACCATTTGACTGCTTCAACGCCATCCTCAGGAACACCTATTCCATACTGATAACAATAGCCCAAATTGAACTGTCCCCCCATAAACCCCTGCTCCGCCGATTTCTTATACCATTTTACTGATTCTGCATCATTTGCAGGCACACCTTTTCCCATCTTGTAACAAACACCCAGATTACGCTGAGCTATAGCAAATCCTTGTTCAGCAGATTTTCTGTACCACTTTACAGCTTCATTATAATCTATAGGCTTACCATTCCTTCCCAAAAAATAGTCATCCCCCCTATCATTCATCTCACTGGGAGTAAGTGTTTCTTCTACAGCTTCTGTTTTTTGTTTACCGGTCCATGAAGAAAGATTACTGAAAAATTTCTCTGTCTGCAGTTCATTTGTAATATCTATACAATCTATCCTACCGAATTTGAACAGAAACCACCCTTTCATAGTTGATCCTCTCAAAAGCAATGGAATAACCTTCTTGTCAGTATTCTTTGCATACATCACCTCATCTTTGGTCCATCGGGATTCCAAAGAGTAATCTGAAAGTGCAAACAAAATATATGAAGAATTGTCTATAGCAGATATGATTTTGTCATCAAACTCATCTCCAGATTCAATGCCGTCAATATCAAACCATATCTTGAGTTCCGGAATCCTGGATCTGAGCAATTCTATGAAAAAATTTACCTCATCAAAATTCCGTCGGGAATAACTTATGAACAAATCATATTTCATTGTGGAATATTTTTTTCAAATTTAAAGAAATTCACTGCATTTACATCATAATCCCGACAACATTTCTTCCTAATTAACGAATCTGTAATATTCTTCACCAATTTTAAGCCTCAGATTTGCACCATTTTCTTTACACCAAGATGTACATTTATATAGAAGATCTGTAATCAGCACGTGAGGTTTTTCTTCAAATATAACGTCAATATATATAGTAGATTGTGGATACTCTGCTTTGAAATCCTCAGAGTTTATATGCTTAAGATACCCCTCCATCTTATCAAGAAGTTCAGTTTGGATTTCCGGACTTCCGTCAATGTATCCTACAGTTACCAATCCCAGCACAGCACAATCATCTTCCCGACGGGAATATACCAGATCAATCTTGGATAAATCACCAAAGTGCACAGTAATTTTATTACTCATATTCTTATTCCATATACTGTTAACACAACTAAAGTTAGTAAAAATATTATCAAATATAAACTTACCCTCCCTTTATATTGTTATTGATTGAGTTGAACGGAGTGTTTTACTTAATTGATATGGAAGTATATGAAGAAATTGGTTAACAAAGTGGCCCTTATAACCGGTGCATCCAACGGCATTGGCAAGGCTACTGCAGAAAGATTTGTAAAGGAAGGGGCAAAAGTCATCATTGCAGACCACAATATTGAAAGGGCAGAGAAACTGGCATCATCACTCAGGGACAACCAGTTCCATGCAGAGGCTGTTATGTTTGAGGCCTCGGACCTCAGAAGCGCTACAAAAGCGGTAGACAAGGCACTGGAATTCTTTGGGAGCATAGACTGCATTGTAAACAATGTAGGCGGCAGCGACCTCTCAAGAGACCTCAATGCCGGCGAACTTGACATCAGATACTTTGATGAAGTTATGCACACCAATCTGCGCAGCATGATTGCAACAGTTCAGTCTGCAATCCCTTACATGAAAGAGAAAAAAGAAGGCACAATCATAAATGTAGCCTCCATAGGGGGCATTTTAGGTGATTTCCGCGGCACACTGTACGGCATAAGCAAGGCCGGTGTAATCAATCTCACACGTTACATAGCAACACAATACGGCAGATATGGAATCCGATGCAACGGAGTGGCGCCAGGACTGGTCCTCACCCCTGCCTCTATCGGGAACCTTACACCGGAGCAGAGGGAGACCTTCACACAATACAACTCTCTGCCATACTCCGGACAGCCCGAAGACATTGCCGGGATCATTGCCTTCCTGGCATCAGAAGATGCACGCTACATCAGCGGACAAACCATCATCGCCGACGGAGGAATGAGCTGCCACAACCCTACTGCGATAAAATGAACTTTTTGACGTCGTCCTGGATGGCAAATGGCATTCGGGACGGCGTACCAAAGGGCAAAAAATTAAAAAAGCGCAGAAGGAAATCCTTTCTGCGCTAAATTTTCAATTGCAAGCCGTCTACTCAAAATAAAGCGTTCCAAAATGGTCAGGCCTATGGAAATTAGGCTTCTCAATCTCAATTGGATGCCAGCTCAAGTAGTGTTTCTGCGGCATATTGTCTCCACATTTGTAGAAGTTGGCCTGTATCTTGCGTCCTTTAAGGGGTTTTACCTCTGAAAGTGAATAAAGTTTCACAGGAAGTGCTACAGTAAGTTTCCAGGTATAAGGAGCATTGCTGTTATCTGCAAATGTTCGTGTTCCAAAAGCCTCGCTGCCCAATGTAGATTCCCTGCGGATCTGCACCAACACATCATCTGCATAGCGGGTGCGGTCTGTCCTCTGGGCTCCGCCTGCAAAAGTACCCTTACCAATACAGTTGAGCTCAAGGTTATAATACTCGCCACCCTCTCCCGGGATTGCAAAGAACTCTACGCAAGAATCTGTATAAGGCTTGCTGCCTGCATCCTCTCCAAACTCCGCCTTGATGTCATTCTCGGTAACAAGATACTGGATATAGATCTCCTCAGGGGTGTATCCTATACGGAATTTTACGTCGGGATTATAATCACCGTTATACGAAGGCCAGTTGGCACATGCAATTGATGAATACTCAACATTCTTGGCATTGAATGCATCCTCAATCTGGGCTGCAGAAGGTTGCTGCACATCAAATGCAAGTTCTTTAACTATTAGATCAACGTCTGTCATATCCACTTCTTGTTTTTTTGCATTGCCGCCGCAGGAAACAAGCATTCCTGCAACAGCTGCTGCTGTAACAGTTTTCTTAATCAGTCTTTTTATCATTTTGCTATGATTTATATTTCTGGCAAATTACAGAATAACCTTTCTTATGGCAACAAGTTTGGCAAGCAGCGCCTCAACATACTCAAGTTTGAGCATATTGGCTCCATCTGATTTTGCCACTGCAGGGTTTGGATGTGTCTCCATGAAAAGTCCGTCTGCACCAACTGCAATTGCCGCTTTTGCTATGGTCTCAATCATCTGAGGCTGTCCACCGGTAACGCCGCTGCTCTGGTTAGGCTGCTGTAGGCTGTGTGTAATGTCCATTACAACCGGATATCCGGTCTCCTGCATTTGTGGAATGCCACGGAAATCAACAATTAGGTCTGAATAGCCGAACTGTGTACCACGGTCTGTAAGTATAATGTTGTTGTTGCCGTGTGAAGCAATCTTCTCTGCTGCAAACTTCATTGAAGACGGCGCAAGGAACTGCCCTTTCTTTATATTCACATACTTTCCAGTCTGAGCAGCTGCATCAAGGAGATCTGTCTGGCGGCAAAGGAATGCCGGAATCTGCAGGATATCCACATCATAAGAAGCGGCAAGTTCCGCCTCATTTGGATTATGGATATCAGTTACAATTGGCACCTGAAGCTCGTTTTTAATGTCTTTAAGTATCTGAAGGCCTTCACGGTCTCCGATTCCTGTAAAAGAAGAAGCCTTTGAACGGTTGGCTTTGCGGTATGAGGCTTTGAATACCAAAGGTATCTGCAGTCTCTCGCAAATGCCTTTGAGTTCTCTGGCTATTTCATGCGTAATTTCCTCACCTTCAACCACGCAAGGACCAGCAAGCAAGAAAAAATTATCATTGTTGTACTCTTTGAGTAATGGTAAATTTATTTTATTCATTTCAATTTCTAAGGTTAGTCTACAAATTTAAGAAAAAAATCTAACTAATCTCCAAGATTTAATGAAATACCTGCCGTTACTGCATTACTGAAAGCTTTAACATCTTCAGAAGATATTCTGTCCACAAAGCCCCTTACATAACCTATTGAAAGGTCAAATGACCCCATTTGCCATACAAAAGCAGCCTGTAACCCGGCATCAAGTCTTCTGGCTGCAAAAGGGGTATCATTTGCCAGGGTAACACCACCCCAAACTCCTCCCCTCAATTTTATATCTGCAAAGGGAATACCACTACCGGGAGAATAAACTATTTTTATAAGCTTTTCCACTTCAACAGGAATCCTCAAGGAATACTCTATTGAAGGTTCAAATCCTTTGGAACTCTTTGCCCCCCACGAATCAAAAGAGAATCCTGCAGCATAATCCCAACCTTTTTTGCCATTCTTCCTTGCGCCAACATACAATCCGTATCCTGTTCTGGCTTTGTCATAAGAAGCGTTCCCGGAGTACCATCCGAAATTCACCTGAGGCTGAAATTCCGCAGCCCAACCATAGTAAACGCATGCCTCATACAAGTCCAGTTTATTCTTCTGAAGGACTGTATTATCATTTACAGATGATGATCTTGAGATTGTCTTGAATACCACAGGTGCAACACTTGCATTATCAACTGTTACTGAAACTTGAGCTCCTTCAACATCCTGCAGCACCTGATTTTCCCTTGCAGGCAAAAGCTGCCCAGGAGAATCATCTGCAGCACTCTCTACTGGCCCTACAGCCTTCAGAAATTCAACAAAACGTTCCACCTTTAAAAGACCGGTTTCCGACACAACAACATTATGCCCGGCATCCAAAAGCATGAAGAACGGAATTCCACCTTCAAAACCGGCACTCTTGTCCAATGAAGAGAGAAATTTCTTCCCTTCTTTACTGTCTATATCAATAATTACATTCTCAAATCTCACCAGCTCCTGCTGCACAGCCTTATCTGTAAGCACCTTCTCTTTTGCAATTTTACAAGGACCGCACCACGACGCCGTAAGCATAACCATCACAGGCTTCCCCTCCTCAACCTTAATGCCTTCAGGCAAAACAACCTGTGAGAACAAATTACCTGAAATTGCCATAAAGGCAAGCAATACAACAACCTTAATACTTCTCATAATCAACTTTTATAATACACTATCAAATTTAACCCTGTTTTATTACAGTTGCAGGATTGAGGTCTGCAATTTTTATTATCTTGAAAACTATAGTAACATACACCAACAATGAGAAAATTACAAACAGGAATGTCCAGAAAATGAATCCATAATCAAAGAAATTCTTATAAGCTAATTTCCAGTAACCAAAGGTATAATATAAAATAGGGAACGCAACTGCTGCAGATGTTGTTAGGAGTATTGCATATAGCCTAATAAAAATGAATGCTATCCTGAATTTACCGGCTCCATTAATTTTTCGCAGTGCCACCTCCTTCTGCCTGCGCAACGTATCAAAACTTATACCGGCATATACGCCAAGAAGTGTCAAGATTACACACACCACAGCAAAAAAGATGAACATCTTACGTAAAACAAACTCTATAACCTGAACAGCATGCACATCATCCAGGAAAGTTCCAATTTCAACCCCCACATTTGGTGGAAGTTCCTTAGAAAGGATATCATTGACCCACTCTCTAACTTGTCTTACCTGTCCGGGGTAGCATTTAATATAACAATGTCTTATCTTCTTAACTAAATTTGGTATATACAAAAATCCACGGTCTTTATGATACAGATCAAAATTATGTAAATCTGCTATACCGCATACTGTATAGTATCCGTCAGAATTGAAAAATAAAAGTGTCTTATCAAGTACATCCTGGCTCCTCAATTCCGCAAACTTTTCATCAACAACAATTTCCCTCTCACCAGCTGGCATTCTTCCGTGTAAAAGAGGCATATTCATAAAAGAGAAATAGTTGTCGGGAACAGAAAATATACCTGCACCAAACTCTGTTTTATTCTCATCATCTTCCAAATACATCCGTCCGGTAAAACCCGAATATCCATCCATGAGCGGGATATCCGTAACCATCACATCAATCACTCCTGAATGGCCCTTGAATTTCTCAACAAGAACCTCTTTTTTTGAGTCATTCATAAAAAACCATTTCATTGGCACACTCAAAATCTCCTGCTTCTCCTCTATTGAAAGACTAGGAAAAAGATTGCTTGTACTTAAGTTCGATTGTAAGGTCATTGCAAAGATGAACCCCAGGAAAATCCAGGTAATGAATAATTGCCACCAAAGCATTATATTCCTTCCCACTACATTGCCTCCCGACGGTTTTGAAGAAAACCCACCAAAAACAGAAATTCTATACAGACGCCTGACAATAAACCAACAAATCACAGCACTTGCTGCAAACAACAGAACAATATACTGCAATGAATGTTCCATAAGTTGAGGCCGGCCAAAATCCAGTTCCATTTCCAATATAGGAAGAGAAATCCTTATACCGTCACCAAATATCTCTATCAAAGAGAACATCAACAGTGCCGACAAAACCAGCATAAGGGCAACATGGGCATACAACTGTAGGAAAAGTTGTTTGCAGGTACTGCCAAAAACCTTTCTCACTGAATACTCTGCAATTCTAGTATAAAAAAAAGATACAAGAAAATTAAAGAAATTAAGCAGTGCCATAACCAGAATCATAACACCTATCGCCAACGTAATACCGGCTGCAATAATATAATCATTGTCAACCTTTAAATTGTATGAAGCTACATTCCAATCTTCATCATACATCTTTACAACATACCCCATACCATTCAGAAAATCTGAAAATCCTTTTGCAAATGCGTCCTTGCCTAAAAGTACATAAATATCAGTTCCGGCATTTTCTTTTCTGTTAATGTAATTCAACATTCCTTCAGAATCATTGAGCCTCAACAAATCAATATGCTGCATAAAACTTAAGGAACTGTTGAGCGGAATATCTTCCATTACAGCAGCAATATTATAGACTGATCCGCCATTCCCATAGAGTTTTCTTGAAAGCATCATGGTTTTTCCAAGGGCATCGAAAGCATTTCCAAAAATCCTTTCCGCTGTAGACCTGCTGATTATTATAGAATTCTGCTGCATTACCGCACTCTCCCAACTGCCGGCTAAGATATCAATGCCAAATACAGAATTGAACGCGCTATCTATTTCCAAAGTCACAAACTTATATGGCAAAATCTTATCTTCAGACAAATGCACATTATATGGAAGTTCCCTATCGAAAGGGATACATGTAATGCTCTCCATCTGCGGGATACCCATCTGTCGCAACTCCTCTGCCACTGTAGCCGGAATTCCTCCACCCATTAAATAGCCCTTGGAATCCTTCAATGAAAGCACTGTTATTCTCTCCTTATATTCAAAACAACTGTCTGTAGAAAACACAAAACGGGTAAAATACAGACATACGGTAAAACTGAGGATACCCACGGCCAAACCCAAAATACATACAATATTCTGCAGTTTATATTTAGCCAAATTCCTTATGGCCAAAGCAATATAATGTAAAAACATATAAACCTCCCCCTACTACTCCTGCTGTATAATCCTTGCAGGATTGATTTTTACAATTGCAGAGACTTTCCAGAAGATTGTAATCCCAACGAGCACAGCCAGTACCATAAAGAGCGAGATCCAGAACACCGGACCGCAGTTGAAGAACTGCACATACATCATCCTCCAGAAGTGGAATATCACATACAGCAGCGGGAAAGCAACCATGGCACTTGATACAAGCAAAATTGCATAAAGCCTTGTGAATTTCCACGCAATATGTCTGCCCTGGGCACCGTTCACCTTCATAATGGCAACCTCCTTCACCCTCTTGGCGGTATCCATGCTTATGCTTGAATAGACTCCCAGCAGGGTAATAAGGATGCACACCAGGGCAAAGAATACAAACAATTTCCTCAAGCTGTATTCTATAACCTGTACCGCATAAATATCCTCCATCAATGTAGTTGAACGGTAATCTATGGTAGCAGGAAGCTCTTTGCCCAGGATATCATCAACATATTTTCTAACCTTACCGGCATCACCAGGGGTACATTTGAGATAGCAGTGCCCTATATAATCTTTCTCCTTTCTTGGAACAAAAACAAACCCGGCCCCATCCGCACCATATAAAGAATAGGTATAAGTCTCACACAAACCTTTTACAGTATAAGGACTGTTGCTCATGGAGAACACTTTTCCCACAACTTCTTCTCCGCAGTTCTGCTGGAACCTCCTGTCAACTATCACCTGGTCCGATGTTTCAAACATATCCCCCTGCTCAATATCTATGTTCATAAAACTGAAGAAATTGTCGGGAACAGTCAAAAGCAGCACTTCAAACCATTTCTCATAATCATTCTCATCCCCTTCCCAAAAGATACGGGAATTTCCGGAGAAGCCTTCACATAAAGATCCGTCGGTAAGAAGCATCTCCTGTACAGATGAGTGTTTTGAGAACTTGTCAATCATCACCCGTTTCCACTCTTCATTTACAAATGAATAATTGAGGTTTACACTCACAATGGAACTTTTAGTATCTTTTGGAAGTTCAGAGAACATTATTCCCGAACTCTTTCTGCTCTGCATGTAAAGTCCCCCAACAAGACCCAGGAATATCCAGCAAATGAATATCTGCCACCAAAGCATAATGTTCCTCCCGACAACTTTATTTGAAACAACCTTCTTCCTGATACCTGTATAAACTGATATCTTATAGAGTCTGATTGTTACAACCAGGCAAATCAATGCACAAACGCCCAACAGCATTGCAGTATACTGCAGGGCATGCATAACCAGAATCCGTTTGCTTACAAGGAAATTCAGTTCAACAATATCTATTGAAAGGCTCAATGAACCGCCAATGATCTCTATGATTGAGAGCATTAAAAGACAAGAGACAAGCACAACTATGGCAGCCTGCACATACAGTTGCCTGAACAGATGCCAGAACTCCCCTCCGTACACTTTTCTTAGGGAGAACTCCTTTGTTTTGTTATAAAATACAGAGACAAGGAAATTGAAGAAGTTCAACAATGATATTGAGAGGATCAATATTCCTATTGCTCCGGTAATGAATGCAATAAGATAAAATGATTCTCGTATGCCAAGAGGTGTTGCATCAACAATGGCATCCATCCCTAACGTTTTGTAGGAGTAGTCATTTTTAAGCAGCCATTCCCTAAGATCTTTACCACTGAATCCCTCATTCAAAAGCACATAAGTATTTGTACCGGTTGTGTTCTCTATTGCAGAAGGGTTCCGTTTTACATAATTGATTACACCTTCTGAATCATTGAGCCTCAGGATATCCAATGAATTCATAAAATTGAGGGAGTTGTTTCCGGGAAAATCCCTCATCACCGCAGCTACTGTATAGGATATGCCACCGTTTTTTGGGGTAGATTTTGGAGAAGACCATATCCTGTGGGTCAATACCAGATTCTTTCCAAGAGCGTCTGGAGAGCTTCCAAAAATCCTTGTTGCTGCAGATTCTGAGATTACAATGGAATTTTGCATATTTACAGCACTCTCCCATGTACCGGCAATAATTTCAGGGGTAAACACATCCAGAAACTCCCCATCGGTCTCAATTGACTGCAGCGTATAAGGCAAAACAAGATTCTCAGACACGGAACAATTGAAAGTCATCTCCCTTGGATAGGCAATAGGAACAATACTCCTGAGCTGAGGGATGTTCATGCTCCTCAATTCATCAACCATTGCGGTACAAGTGCCGGCAAAACTGCTCATACCATCTTTGCTTACCATACGGACACGTGCAATTCTCTCCTTATTTGGGAAGCAATCATCAACAGAAAGCACATAACGCGTACAATAAAGGCATATTGTAAAGCACAACACTCCAACGGCCAGGCCCAGAATGCAAATGAGATTCTGTACCTTGTACTTGGCCAGGTTCCTTAAAGCTAATGTCAGATAATGTAAAAACATGGATTATTTGATTTTCAAATTTAACTATAAATGCCAATTATTCACCCAAACCCATAAGGCCAAATGCATGCCAAAAGCACACTCCACTCATTATCTGCAAGATACAGAAACGAACAAAACCAAAACAATGTGCACAAACAAACACATTATGTGCGCAAACGCACATTTTTAACCGCAACAATACATTATCTTTGCACAAAGGAAACCAAAGGGAAATATGGAAAATTTAGGAAAGGTACTGGTAGTTGACGACAACGAGGATGTCCTCTTTGCCCTCAATCTGCTTCTGGAGCCATACGCAGAAAAAATTCGTGTAGCCAAAACCCCGGAGAAGATAGATTTCTTCATGAAAGAGTATCTTCCCGACATCATCCTCCTCGACATGAACTTCCGCAAAGATGCCATCAGCGGCCAGGAGGGGTTTGAATGGCTGGAAAAAATCCTCAAGACAGACAAGGATGCCGTGGTTATCCTCATGACAGCATACTCAGATACCGAGAAGGCTGTGAGGGCCATCAAATCGGGAGCAACCGACTTCATCACAAAACCTTGGGAGAATGAAAAACTGCTGGCAACACTTTCGTCGGGAATAAAATTGAGGAGGAGCAGGAAGGAGGTGGATACACTGGAGGAGCAGGTTGCTGTGCTGGCAAACGGAAAAACTCCCCTCCCCCAGATAATTGGGGAATCGGAGGCCATTTGCAGGATATTCACCACTGCAGAAAAATTGGGCAGCACAGATGCCAATGTGCTCCTGTTGGGAGAGAACGGCACCGGAAAAGACCTCATAGCCCAGTTGCTGCACAGGAATTCCCTCCGCAACAACAGGCCTTTTGTACATATAGACCTTGGAAGCATCCCCGAGCAACTCTTTGAGAGTGAACTCTTCGGCTACGAAAAGGGGGCATTTACAGATGCAAAAAAGGCCAAACCGGGAAGGATGGAAATTGCCAACAAGGGGACACTGTTCCTCAATGAGATAGGCAACCTCCCCCTCCAGGCCCAGGCAAAACTCCTTACCGCCCTGGAATCCAAACGGATAACCCGCTTGGGCGGGACATCCCCAATTGAAATAGATGTAAGGGTAATCTGTGCCACAAATGCAGATCTCCCCACAATGGTGGAGAACGGCACTTTCAGGGAAGACCTCTTCTACAGGATAAACACCATTGAACTCAACATACCCCCTCTAAGGGAAAGGGGCAACGATATCATCCTCCTGGCAGAGCATTTTACAGAGAAATACTCCCACAAATACGGGAAAAAGGTTCCCCGCATCACCCGCGAGGCAAAAGAGCATCTGCTCAAATACACTTGGCCGGGCAACGTAAGGGAACTGCAGCACATTATTGAGAGGGCTGTGATTCTTGGCAATGGTCTCTCCCTTCATCCCGACGACCTTGCCCTGAAACCATCCCAGCGCAGCAAAGGGAAAGAGCCAGCAAACCTTAACCTTAAAGAACTTGAACAGCAGGCAATTGACCGTGCAATGGAGCTCAGCGACGGCAACATGAACAGGGCGGCTGAACTGCTTGGTATAACCAGGTATGCACTCTACAGGAAACTCAAATAAGGAAATTGCAATGAAAAGATACTCCACAACCGTAATCGCACACATCTGTGCCATAGTACTCCTATCGGCCGCCGCATTCTTTGCCTTCAGCCACACGATGCCTTTTACAGGAATCCTCCTTGCTCTGTTCATAGCAGGATTGGGAATCAATCTCTACAGGCTGCAGATGATACAGCTGCGCCTTATGAAGCAACTCTCCCAGAATATCCGCTGCGGAGATACTGCCCTGAGTTTCAGGAGCAAATACAGGAATGCACAACTGGAAGAACTCACAGATGAGTTGAGGGAGGCCATGAGACTGTACAAAAAACGGACAATGGAAGCCAACGAAATAGAATCGTGGCAAAAACTCATAAGGGTAATGGGACATGAAATAATGAACTCCATTACCCCCATCATCTCCCTCTCGGAAACACTGAGCACCAGAGAGGTGGAATACAGCCGGATGCAGCAGGGAATGCAGGTAATCCACAAACGGAGCAAGGGGCTTCTGGAATTTGTGGAAAACTACCGCCGCATAACCAAAATTCCTGCCCCCGTAAAGGAAAAGGTAACCCTGGCAGAACTGTTCAACGGCATTGCAGAACTTATCCCCAATGATTACATCAGTTTTGCACAACCTGCTCCACAAATATCCATAAAAGCAGACCGCACCCAAATAGAGCAGGTACTGATAAACATCATAAAAAATGCCATTGAAGCATGTGCAGAAGTACCCTTTCCGCAGATACAGGTAAAATCATCCGTATCTGAAACAGGAACAGTATCCATAACCGTCTCAGACAACGGCCCCGGCATACTCTCCAATGTACTTGACAAAATATTCATCCCATTTTTCACCACCAAGGAAAACGGCAGCGGCATAGGTCTGAGCCTTTGCAAACAGATCATGCACCTGCACGGGGGCAACATCACCGCCCGCTCCACCCCGGAACAGGGCTCAGAGTTCACCCTCTTTTTCAACTGACAGGGTGTTGTATGTTTCTGCCAACATAGCATTTTCCAGAAAATGGATGTAAAAAACATTGCAGAAGCCCTAACCTACGCCCAGAACCACCAGCTGATATAACTGCACATTATGTGTAACCTTTTTTCTTTTTTAAAAAATTGCTGTTTTTAAAAAAAGAAAAATCTTTCACCCACACAAAAGTTTTTCTTTTTCAAAAATAGAAACCATTCCCAATCCTCTACATTTGTTCATAACCAAAATAATTTTTGAGTATGAACAATTCTTCTATTGAAATTTACCGTTCTCCCGAAGGCACTGTAGAGTTGGATGTAAAACTGGAAAATGAGACAGTATGGCTGACACAAGAACAAATGTCCATCTTGTTTGGAAGGGATAGAACAGTAATTACAAAGCATATAAATAATTGTTATAAAGAAGGCGAACTTGATAAGAATATCACATGTGCAAAATTTGCACATGTGGGTCAGGATGGAGACCAAGTGTATGAAACACAGATGTATAACCTCGATGTAATTATCTCTGTAGGTTATAGAGTCAAATCTGTCAATGGCACAAGATTCAGACAATGGGCCAATAAAATCCTGAAGAACTATCTGATAAAAGGATATACCATAAACAAAAATATCACTGCAGAACGTTACAATGAGCTTAAGGATATGGTACGCATTATGTCAAGGACCATATCCCTTCAAAGCAATGTAAGTAATGATGAATATAGCGGACTGTTTAATGTAATAAGCGACTATATATATGCATTGGATATTTTGGACGGTTATGATTACCAGAATCTGACCATTGCCAAAACCACAAACGAGGAACCTTTCAAGATAACATATGAAAACGCCATGCAGGCAATCAATGCCCTCAAGGTAAAATTTGGAGATAGCCGCTGGTTTGCAAACGAGAAAGACAACTCCTTCAAAAGCAGTATCGGGCAGATCTATCAGACATTCGGAGGAAAAGAGCTGTACGCATCAGTTGAAGAAAAGGCAGCGATGCTGCTCTATCTGGTTGTAAAGAACCACTCATTCAGCGACGGAAACAAACGCATAGCAGCAATGCTCTTCCTGTGGTTTATGGAGAAAAATGGTATCCTTTATGGTCCCGACAAAGAAAAACGCATAGCCGACAACACTCTCGTAGCCCTCACCCTGATGATAGCTGAAAGCCACACGGAAGAAATGAGCATAATGGTAAAAGTTGTAGTGAATCTTATAAACAGAGAAAATTAAAAAAAGAGTGACCTTTGTGGCGATCGTCCCAAAGGTCACTCTTGTATCAATTACTTCTTCTTTGCAGGTGCATTTTTACAGAATTGTACACCATCCGTGCTTGTCCTCAATCTCACCGTACTGGATTCCGGTTAGGGTCTCGTAGAGCTTGCGGCTCTTAGGGCCACACTCCTGACTGTAAGCATATGAGGCAGTAACATTCTCTGCAGCAAGGGTCTCCTTGTCTTCAACAAGTTTTACAGGAGTAATTACCACAGCAGTACCGCACTGGCCTACCTCCTCAAATGTTGGAAGTTCATCTACCGGGATATCCCTGCGCTCAACCTCCATACCCAAATCCTCTGCAACCTGCCTCAAAGACTTGTTGGTAATGGAAGGGAGAACTGTTTTTGCACATGGGGTAACATATTTGTTCCCTTTAATGCCAAAGAAGTTTGCAGATGAGAACTCGTCAATGTTCTTGGTTTCAGGGTTGAGGAACAATACATCCTTGTAGCCCTGTTTTACAGCAACTCCGGTTGCGTACATAGCACATGCGTAGTTTCCTCCAACCTTGAACGAACCGCTTCCGTTAGGTGCTGCACGGTCATAATCCCTTGCAATAACGGTCTTGATAGGATCAAGTACCTTGCCTGCGTATGAACCTACAGGGAGGGTGATTACCATAAAGAGGATACCGTCCTGCTGTGGAACAAGGTTGATTGAAGGGATTGTAGTGATTAGGATAGGACGGATATACAAGGATGCCCTCAATTCGTAAGGAGGCAAGAAATCCAGGTTCTCCTGAACCGCCTGCTTGCACATTTTAACGAACAGCTCCTCTGAAGGACAAGGGATGCCAAGGAACCCTGCCGAACTCTGCAATCTCTTTGCGTTCTCATCCGGGCGGAAGATTCTTACCTTACCGTCCGCTCCGCGGAAGGCCTTAAGACCTTCAAAGCATGACATTCCGTAATGCAATGATGGCGAGAATACTGTAAGGTTCAAAGTATCTGCACTCTGGCTCTGGATAGGGCCCCATTTTCCGTCTTTATACAAACAGGTAAGTACTGTATTGGTTTTTGAATATGAGAATGACAAATTTGTCCAGTCTTTCTTTTCCATAGCAATTTCCTTTTAAAATTAATTGTTCTCAGGACGCAAAGACCTTACAGTTGCACCAGCCTGCCACATCTCGCTCTCTCTCATCTCTTTAAGCTCTGCCTCAAGTTTTACCCTGTAATCAGGCTTGCTGTTTGAATCAATTGAAATCTGGGCCTCGTTACCGCATTTTACCTCATTGTAAAGCTCAGTGAATACAGGTTTGGTTGCATCACGGAATTTCTTCCACCAGTCAAGTGCACCTCTCTGCGCAGTAGTTGAGCAGTTTGCATACATCCAGTCCATTCCGTTCTCTGCAATAAGCGGCATAAGGCTTTGTGAAAGCTCCTCAACTGTCTCGTTGAACGCCTCAGAAGGGGTATGTCCGTTCTCCCTCAAAGTCTCATACTGGGCTGCAAACAATCCCTGAATAGCACCCATCAGTGAGCCGCGCTCTCCGGTAAGGTCTGAATAAACCTCACGTTTGAAAGTGGTCTCAAACAAGTAGCCGCTTCCAATGCCAACGCCAAGGGCAATAACCCTGTCATAAGCCTTTCCGGTAGCATCCTGATAAATTGCATAAGAAGAGTTCAATCCCCTGCCCTCAAGGAAAAGTCTCCTCAAGGATGTACCTGAGCCTTTAGGTGCAACAAGGATAACATCCACATCTGCTGGAGGAACAATGCCTGTACGGTCATTGTAGGTGATGCCAAAGCCGTGTGAGAAATAAAGGGCCTTGCCTGGAGTAAGGTGTTTCTTTACTGTAGGCCATACAGCAATCTGACCGGCATCTGAAAGAAGGTATTCAATGATTGTTGCCTTCTCGCATGCCTCCTCAATCTCAAACAAAGTCTCTCCCGGTACCCAGCCGTCGGCAACAGCCTTGTCCCAAGTCTTGGATCCTTTTCTCTGTCCTACAATCACTTTAATGCCGTTATCTTTAAGGTTCAATGCCTGTCCAGGCCCCTGAACGCCATATCCAATTACTGCTACTGTCTCACCAGACAATACTTCCTGTGCTTTCTCCAAAGGAAACTCAGCGCGGGTAACTACCTGCTCCTCTACGCCTCCAAAATTCAATTTTGCCATATCTGTGTATTTTTTAAGTTTTTCAAATCTTGTTTATATATCTGCCAATCACATTGTGTAATAGGCTCTCTTTATCTCAACTATATTGCTAATCTGGTTTACAAGCCTCTCAATCACATCCTTGCGCTCGCTCAGGCAGGTAATCCTGTAAGCCCCCTGCTCCGGTGCTGTCCTGTTATACTCAAAGGTCTCAACCTGAATCCTTTTCTGCAAGTACAATGTTGCTATCCTGTTCATTACGTCAAGTCTGTCCTTGCCCTCTGCCAATACTGTATATCTTTCCATAGTGTTAAAAGTCTATTCAAAAATTATGTCATCAAGTGTTTTTCCTGCAGGAATCATCGGGAAGACATTCTCCTGCTCTGTCATTGCCGCCTCAAGGAAGAAAGGTCCGTCGTGGGCCATCATCATCCCCACAGCTTCCCCAAGTTCCTCCCTGTTGCTCACCTTGGCATATCTTATGCCGTATGCCGATGCCAGAACTCCAAAATCTGGGTTTGCCAGGTAGGTGAAGGAGTATCTTCTGTCAAAGAAAAGCTCCTGCCACTGCCTTACCATTCCCAAATATGAGTTATTCAAAAGAACTATCTTAACCGGAATCTTGCTCTGGAGGATTGTTCCCAGCTCCTGAATGTTCATCTGCAGGCCGCCGTCTCCGGTAAAGAGGACCACATCCTTGTCGGGATTACCAACCTGTGCCCCTATTGCTGCTGGGAGTCCGAATCCCATTGTTCCAAGGCCTCCGGATGTAACCCAGCATCTGTAGCCGTCCAATTTGGAATATCTTGCCGCAAACATCTGGTTCTGTCCCACATCGGTAACAACTACCTTCTTCTTGCTGCCGGCCTTGGTAACTGCATCTACCACCTGTGCCATTGTCAATGAACTTGAATTGAGTTGCGGATCCTTCACCATTGTCTGTTCATGATCCCTTTTATCTTTATAAAGTCCAAACCACTCATCCCTCTGCCTGAACTCCAGTTTCTGATACAGCCCCTCCAGGAATACCCTTGCATCGCTCTCAACCGCCAGATGGCACTTTACATTCTTGTCAAACTCCGATACATCAATATCCACATGGATAATCTTTGCTTTAGGGGCGTATCCCTTAACCTCACCTGTAACCCTGTCTGAGAACCTCATTCCAATTGCCAGAATCACATCTGCATTCTGGGTCATCACATTAGGCCCCACATTTCCGTGCATTCCCACCATTCCAACATATTCAGGATCTGTCTGGTCCATGGCCCCCATTCCCATCAGGGTAACCGCTACCGGAATATTTCCCCTGTCTGCACAATCCTGCAAAATCCTGTTTCCTCCCGACAGTATCACTCCATGTCCTGCAATTATCAGAGGCCTCTTTGCATTGTTGAGGTCATTTGCAGCCTCCTCAATCTTCTCTGCCAAAGTACAGGTAACATCAACCCCTTCATGCTCCAGCAATTTCAGCGCAGCCTCCTTGTCATATGAGTAATCCATCATCTCCACCTGGGCATTTCTGGTAAGGCTTATAAGAACCGGCCCCGGTCTGCCGCTCTGTGCAATATGGAATGCCTGGGCAATTACTGTTGGGATCTCTGCAGCCTTTGAAATCTGATAACTCCATTTGGTAATTGGGATTGTGATTCCAATCATATCAGCCTCCTGGAAGAAGTTTGTACCAAGTTTGTCGGCATTTACCTGAGCTGTGATGCATACAAGCGGTGTTGAATCCATCATTGCATCTGCAATTCCCGTTACAAAATTTGTTGCTCCCGGCCCTGCTGTTGCCATACACACACCAACCTTGCCTGTACTTCTGGAATAACCTTCCGCTGCGTGTACCGCCCCCTGCTCATGCCTTACAAGAATATGGTTCAACCTGTCTGTATAATCGTACAACCTGTCATAAACCGGCATTATTGTTCCCCCCGGATATCCGAATATTGTATCAACTCCCTCATCCAAAAATGCATTCATCAGAGCATCTGCCCCCGTCATTCTTCTCGTTTCCATAGTGTTCTTTCCAAATTACTCTATAACTCTTACTCCACCTATATCTGCACTTCCTGCCAATGATGCATATGCCTTAAGTGCCTTGCTTACTTTTCTGTCCCTTGCTTTAGGTTTATAACCTGTTCCTGATTCAAGTTTCTCTTTTCTCTGCAGCAACTCCTCATCTGAAAGTTCCACATTTATACTTCTCTTTGGAATATCAATCACCATTGTATCACCATCCTCCAAAAATGCTATTGGTCCTCTGCTGGCTGCCTCCGGAGAGATATGTCCAATTGAAAGGCCGCTTGTTCCACCGGAGAACCTTCCGTCGGTGATGAGGGCACAATCTTTATCCAGCTTCATGCTCTTTAGGAACGAGGTTGGATAAAGCATCTCCTGCATTCCCGGACCTCCCTTAGGTCCCTCATATCTTATCACCACCACATCCCCTTTCTTCACTTTTCCGCCAAGGATTCCATTTACCGCATCCTCCTGGCTCTCAAACACTACTGCTGTGCCTTTGAACTTCAGGATATTTTCAGCCACACCGGCTGTCTTTACTATACATCCTTTTGGTGCTATATTTCCGTAAAGTACTGCAAGGCCGCCATCTTTTGAGTATGCGTTTTCAATATTTCTTATACAACCGTTCTCCCTGTCTGTATCAAGCTCCTTATAAACACTTTCATTCTCCCCCAATTTCACTGTTCTCACTCCACAAGGGGCAGACCTGTAAAGGTTCTCATTATCCGCCTCAAGTGCTGCCTGCAAACTTGGATAATCTACCCTTGCCACATCAGTCTTCAGTATTCCCCCTTTGGCAAGTTCCCTCATGATTCCCATGATGCCTCCTGCCCTGTTCACATCCTGAATATGGTAACTGCTGTTTGGCGCAACTTTACAAAGTACCGGAACCTCTTTAGAAAGGCGGTCAATATCCTTCATTGTAAAGTCTACACCGGCCTCATGGGCAATTGCAAGAAGATGCAATACTGTATTTGTAGAACCTCCCATTGCAATATCAAGTTTCATTGCATTCTCAAAAGCATCTTTAGTTGCTATTGATCTTGGGAGAACACTTTCATTATTGTTGAAATAATACTCATTTGCCAATTTCACCACAAGCTCTGCACCTTTTCTGAACAACTCCTTTCTGTTGGCATGAGTGGCAAGCACTGTACCGTTACCCACCTGTGCCAAACCCAAAGCCTCGGTAAGGCAGTTCATGGAGTTTGCCGTAAACATTCCCGAGCAGCATCCGCAAGTAGGGCAACCAAACTCCTCATACTCCTTCAAATCCTCATCAGAAACCTCCGGAGCGGCACCTTTAACCATAATATCAACCAAATCACAATCCGCACCCTTAACTCTTCCTGCCTCCATTGGTCCTCCCGACACAAATACAGCCGGAATATTCAATCTCATGGCCGCCATAAGCATGCCGGGTGTAATTTTGTCACAATTTGAAATGCATATCATGGCATCGGCACAATGGGCATTGCACATATATTCAACGCTATCTGCAATAATCTCTCTTGAAGGCAGCGAATAAAGCATTCCGTCATGACCCATTGCAATACCGTCATCAATGGCTATTGTATTGAACTCAGCTGCAAAGCAACCTGCCTTTTCTATCTCATTCTTAACAAATTGACCAATCTCATGAAGGTGTACGTGACCTGGAACAAACTGGGTAAATGAATTCACTACCGCAATCACAGGCTTGCCAAACTGCTCTCTCTTCATACCGTTGGCTCTCCAGAGTGCCCTTGCACCCGCCATTTTCCTTCCTTCTAAAGTTTTATTGCTTCTGAGTTCCATTTTGCTTACAAATTATAACCAAATGAAAAAACCTGCTTAACGGTCAAATCCATTAAGCAGGTTTTTAATTATTACTTAAAGGATTCTACAGCATTATGGAATAATAATGGCACAAAGCATAATAATAGAAATAGAGTGCAGAATGCTCTCCATCATGCTAATTCGCCCTATTATAATGCCGTTATGCAATTTGTTATTCATAAATGTGTAAAATCTGTGGTTTCAATTACAACGAAACAAAGCTATAAAACTTTTCAATACGTTGTACTCCAAAATTCAAAAAAATTTAAAAAAAGTTACAATTTGTTACATACTGCGGATAAAAATGGTCCAAAGCTCTGCTTTAAGGTCCTCCCAGGTCTTTGCAGTAGTTGATGCCCACTTCTGAGTGTATTTATTCAAAACATCAGCAGCCTCCTCAGCTTTACCGGCTTTCACAAGCTCTGCAACCTCTTTCTCCACTACAGGATTCTCCTGCATCATCTGTTTCTCAAAATAGGCTACTTTAGGCTCCAAAAGGCCTCTTGTCTTATGCCAGTCAATTGTAGAGATTCTGTTGGTCTCCCTGAAAGACCAGATGGCAGCATCTGTACGGTATCTGTGCTGGCCGCAAACATCAAACTCATTAGGAAGCTGTGTAGAACCTGCATAAATAGGAATACGAGGACTCTGTGCAGGATTGTCAAATGAGAAATAAGCTACACCACCAACCTCATCAGGCAACCAGTCGCGGCACTGCATAATGTGTGAATAAGAACACTGGATAACTGCAATGGTCCTTGTCTTCTCTGTAACACCCGGTTTGATTGTATTCAAAAGGGTTCTCATATCACCTGTCATAAATGTAGATACAGGGCAAGCAATCTCCTTGTAATACTCGGTCTCACCTTTCTCATTCTTCCTCTTTCTCTCTACCTCCACATAGAAATCCTTAACCTGGTCAAACTCTGTACCCTCATAAGTCTCCCTATAGAAAGCAAACATCTGCTCAGGAGAAACTTTCTTGTCGGGTTTAACTGAGAAAGGAAGCTCATCTGCATCATATTTCAGGTTCAAAGATGGAGCAAGGGTGCTCAAAATGAAATACTCTCTAACTGAGAAAGGTTTAGGACCATCGTGAGCAACTTTCCAGAATACATAGTCACCTTCTCCGTTCCATAGGCCAAGAGCTTTAGAACGCTCTCTGAGGTCTTTTGAGAACATGTAATTCTCTGTATCCTCAAAGTCAATCTTTCCAATTCTTGGGATATTTGCAGAAACACCTACATGATCGTCGGGAATACGTACTGCTGCCCAAAGTGCACCCGCCTTGTCAACTGGGGCTTTCTTTGATTTCTTTGCCTTTGGATCTACAGGAAGGGTTCCGTTTCCATAAATCTCAAAATGCCATACCTCTTTTTTGTCTGCAACGGTAAGGCACTCACCGCCATCTGCATAACCGTACTCCTCTGCAAGGGCACCCATAAGGGCAATTGCCTCACGTGCAGTTGAACATCTCTCAAGGGCAACCCTCTCAAGCTCCTCAATCATAAAGAGACCGTCTTTTCTCTTCAATTCCTTTCTCCCAACAGTTGTAGTCTCACCAATAGCCAACTGTTTCTCATTCATACAAGGGTAAGCCACATTAAGGAATCTGTAAGTAGGAGTTGTTGGAGCTGTAATATAACCTTTAACCTCAAGGTTCCTCAAATCGTCATGCTCCTCTGTATGAAGCATACCCCAATAGATTGGCTGTTTACCGTCTGCGTAAGTCTTGCTCTCCTCCATGGTAAGCCATGTACGGTAGTTTGAATCGCAAGAATGGGCTGTCATTACAGAGCCGTCTGTACTGGCCTTCTTGCCCACCATAATTGAAGTACAGCTCTCTGCATAATTCTCATCATCGGGATGCCATCCGCGCTGCTGTGCAACGGCTGCAGTTGCAAACATCACACAGATTGCTGCAACAAATAGTCTTCTAAATTTCATAATGTATTGTTTTTGTGTATTTGTTTCCTCTCTGCGGGAAATCCCGCGACTAACAAAGATACATAATTTTATTTCCAAACGTTTACATATATAATAAAATATAAGAAAACATCACAGACCAGAAACATAATCCCGTAAAATTCACTACTTTTGGTAGATAAAATTACACAGGACAATGAATATCAGAACTCTTATAAAAATAATGACACTTGCAGTATGCGCACTCATCTGCATCACACTGCAGGCCCAGGACACAACCGGCACCAAAAACATCTACGAAATCAAACTGCACAAGGAGATTGACAAATCCTCCGCAAAGATGTTTACAGATGCTCTCAGGGAGGCCCAAACAGCAAAGGCAGATTATGTCATCCTCAACCTGAACACCTACGGCGGTGCACTTGATGCTGCCGACAGCATCCGCAGTGCAATCATCCAGTCACCGGTTCCTGTAATCTCATTTGTAAATATACAGGCAGCCTCCGCCGGCGCCCTCATCTCCATTGCATGCGACTCAATCTACATGCGCAACGGCAGTTCCATAGGGGCAGCCACAGTGGTAGACGGCAGCGGTAATGTTCTTCCCGACAAATACCAGTCATTCATGCGTGCAATGATGCGTTCCACCGCAGAAAGCCATGGCAAAAAAGCCATAGTGAATGGAAACGACACCACATGGGTATGGCACAGGGATCCTGAAATTGCCCAGGCAATGGTGAGTGCAGACAGCGTATTGAGTTACACCCCAAGCGAGGCCATTGAAAACAGCTACTGTGAGGGAATGGCCGAAAGTGTGGAAGATATAGCCAGGATACTTGCCGGAGAATCAACAGAATACACTATTACCGAGCACAAGATTACCTCTACAAACAGGATCATATACTTTTTCCTCAACCCCGTAATTCAAGGCATCTTGCTGATGCTCATTATGGGAGGGTTGTATTTTGAGTTCCAGAGCCCGGGCATAGGATTCCCTCTTGTTGCCGCTATAATTGGCATTGTGCTGTACTTTGTACCTTTATACCTTAACGGACTTGTACAGAACTGGGAGATCATTTTCTTCTTTGCGGGCATACTGCTGCTGGTGCTTGAGCTGTTTGTAATACCCGGATTCGGTGTGGCCGGAATCTGCGGAATCATACTTATTATAATTACACTCGCCTTTGCAATGATAGACAACCAAATTGTATTTGAAGGAGGGGATTTCAACTTTACACCACTTGTAAAACCGTTTGCAATAGTGCTGGTTTCAAGTACAACCACCCTATTCCTGTCAATCTTCCTTTTGAGCAGGCTGTTCCCTACAGAGGCATTTTCACACATTGCCCTAAAGACAAACCTATCCTCTGACAATGAAGGTGTTGTGGGAGTTGAGAAGTCAGGGCTTGATAAATTTGTCGGGAAGAAAGGAGTTGTTGTTGCAGACTTGAAACCTCAGGGGACAATTGAGGTGGATGGAGTCCGTCAGCAGGCCCAACTTGTTGCAGGTTATGCCCCAAAAGGAGAAATTGTTGAAATTTTCCGTCATGAGGGTGGCAGATTATATTGCAAAAAATCTAATTAATCAGTACTTTTGTCCAATTTTGTTAATAACTATACAATATTATATAGATGCAGTCAATTAAAAAAGCAAAACTGGTATTGGAAAATGGTCTTGAGTTTCAAGGATTTTCCTTTGGTTATGAGCAACCTGCATGTGGAGAGGTTGTTTTCAGCACCGCAATGGTCGGATATCCGGAGTCATTGACTGACCCTTCTTATTCAGGTCAGATCCTTTGCGTTACCTACCCTATTATCGGTAACTACGGTGTCCCTTCAGATGAGTTGGTAAATGGTATTTCTAAATATTTTGAGTCAGATAAGATCCAGGTTAAAGCATTGGTGATATCTGACTATTCTTTTAATTACAGCCACTGGAATGCTGCAAAAAGCTTGGACCAATGGCTTAAGGAGAACCAGATACCGGGCATCTTTGGCATTGATACCAGAGAACTTACCAAAACAATCAGGGAGAACGGCTCAATGATGGGCAAGATTGTTCAGGAAGACTGCACTGCAGAGTTTGCATGTGTAAACCCTAATGTGGTTAACCAGGTAGATGAGGTGAGCTGCAAGGAGGTTATCAAATACAATGAGGGTAAAGGCAAGAAGGTTGTACTTTTGGATTGCGGTGTAAAGACCAGCATTCTAAGGACTCTTGCAGGCAAGGATGTTGAGGTTATCAGAGTTCCTTGGAACTACAACTTCAACAATCTTGAGTACGACGGCCTTATCATCTCAAACGGTCCGGGCAATCCTGATTTTTGCACCGAAGCTGTTGAGAACATCAAAGTTGCAATGGCTGCAGAGAAACCTATTTTTGGTATCTGTATGGGTAACCAGCTTCTTGGAAAGGCTGCAGGCGCATCAACACTGAAACTCAAATTCGGCCACAGGTCACAGAACCAGCCGGTAAGAAGAACAGGCACTACAACCTGCTACATCACTACACAGAACCACGGCTACGCACTTGATGCCGCTACACTTCCTGCAGATTGGGAGCCAATGTTCGAGAACTTGAACGACGGCAGCAACGAGGGTATCAGACACAAGAGCAAACCATTCTTCTCTATACAGTTCCAGCCGGACGGTGTAGAGTTCCTATTTGACGAATTCATTAAAATGTTGTAATATACGATGGAGAAAATTAAGAAAGTACTTCTACTAGGTTCCGGAGCGCTTAAGATTGGTGAGGCCGGAGAGTTTGACTATTCCGGTTCACAGGCTATCAAAGCCATGAAGGACGAGGGAATTGAGACAATCCTTATCAATCCGAATATTGCAACAGTACAGACATCAGAAGGTGTTGCAGACAAGATATATTACCTTCCGGTTACCCCATACTTTGTAGAGCAGGTTATCAAGAAGGAGCAGCCTCAGGGTATTCTTCTTGCATTCGGCGGACAGACTGCATTGAACTGTGGTGTTGAGCTTTACAGAACAGGCATTCTGGAGAAATACAACCTGAGAGTTCTTGGTACCCCGGTACAGGCTATCATGGATACAGAGGACCGCGAGCTTTTCAACAAGAAACTGGATGAGATTGATGTAAAGACCATCAAGAGCCACGCTGTTGAGAACATTGAGGATGCTGTAGCAGCAGCAAAAGAGCTTGGCTACCCTGTCATCATCCGTGCCGCTTATGCACTTGGAGGTTTGGGTTCAGGTTTCTGCAACAACGAGGAGGAGCTTGTAAAACTTGCAGAGAAATCATTCACATTCTCTCCACAGGTTTTGGTTGAGAAATCGCTAAAAGGATGGAAAGAGATTGAGTTTGAGGTAGTAAGGGACAAATACGACAACTGTATTACAGTTTGTAACATGGAGAACTTCGACCCTCTTGGAATCCACACCGGAGAGAGTATCGTTGTTGCACCTTGCCAGACCCTTACAAATTCAGAGCTTCACAAACTTAGGGACATTGCAATCAGAATTGTAAGACATATAGGTATTGTTGGTGAGTGTAACGTACAGTACGCTTTTGATACTGAGAGCGAGGATTACAGGGTAATTGAGATCAACGCACGTTTGAGCCGTTCATCAGCACTTGCTTCAAAAGCAACAGGTTACCCTCTTGCTTTCGTTGCTGCAAAAATCGGTTTGGGTTACGGCTTGTTCGAGCTCAAGAACTCGGCTACCGGCACTACCCCAGCATTCATGGAGCCTTCATGCGACTACATCGTATGTAAGATGCCACGTTGGGACCTTTCAAAATTCCAAGGTGTAAGCCGTGAGATTGGTTCATCAATGAAATCTGTAGGTGAGATCATGTCTATCGGCCGTACTTTTGAGGAGGTAATCCAGAAAGGTATCCGTATGATTGGACAGGGTGCACACGGTTTCGTTGCAAACAAGGAGATTGTTGTAAATGATATTGCAAAAGCCCTTAACCAGCCTACAGACAACCGTATCTTTGTAATTTCAAAAGCGTTCAACGCAGGCTACACTGTAGACCAGATCCACGAGCTTACAAAGATTGACAGATGGTTCCTTGAGAAACTCTACAATATCATCATCACTGGCAAGGAGCTTATGGCCCTTAACAGCACTGAGGAACTTGGATACGATTTGCTTAAAAAGGCTAAACGCCAGGGATTCTCAGATTTCCAGATTGCAAGACTAGTTCTTAAAGAGCTTAACGCACAGGATTCAGACGCATCTCTATTGGAGATAAGAAAATATAGAAAATCATTGGGTATCCTTCCTGTTGTAAAACAGATTGACACCCTTGCAGGTGAGTATCCTGCCAAAATCAACTACTTGTACTTGTCATACAGCGGAGACAAACATGACATTGAGTTTGCAGATGACAAGAAATCAATCATCGTACTTGGTTCTGGTGCATACAGAATCGGTAGCTCGGTAGAGTTTGACTGGTGTAGCGTCAACGCCCTTACAACAATCCAGAAATGCGGTTGGAGAGGCGTTATGATCAACTACAACCCTGAGACTGTATCTACAGACTACGATATGTGCGACAGATTGTACTTTGATGAGCTTACATTTGAGCGCGTACTTGACATCCACGATCTTGAAAACCCTCACGGTACAGTAGTTTCTGTAGGTGGCCAGATCCCTAACAACCTTGCACTTAAACTTGATGCCAACGGTGTGAACATCCTTGGTACCCAGGCAAAATATATCGACAACGCAGAGGACCGTCACAAATTCTCATCAATGTTGGATGAGTTGGAGATTGACCAGCCTAAATGGAAAGAGCTTTCTACAATGTCTGACGTTTACGAGTTTGTAGACAAAGTTGGATTCCCTGTATTGGTAAGACCTTCTTATGTATTGTCGGGAGCAGCAATGAATGTATGCTCAAACAAAGTTGAATTGGAGCAGTTCCTTAACCTTGCAGCAAACGTTTCCAAGAAACATCCAGTTGTGGTAAGTGAGTTTATCCAGAATGCAAAAGAGATTGAGTTTGATGCAGTTGCAGACAAAGGTGAGGTTATTGCATACGCAATTTCAGAGCACATTGAGTTTGCAGGTGTCCACTCAGGAGATGCAACTATCCAGTTCCCTCCTCAGAAACTTTACATTGAGACTGCACGCAGAATCAAGAAGATTGCACGCAAGATTGCCCAGGCTCTACAGATCACTGGTCCATTCAACATCCAGTTCCTTGCTAAAGACAACGCAATCAAAGTTATTGAGTGTAACCTTAGAGCTTCAAGAAGCTTCCCATTTGTTTCTAAAGTTCTTAAGATCAACTTCATTGAGCTTGCTGCAAAAGCAATGATAGGTGAGCCGTACGAGATTCCTAACAAGAGTGCATTTGATTTGGACTACGTAGGTATCAAGGCTTCACAGTTCTCATTTGCACGTCTTCTTAAGGCAGACCCTGTTCTTGGTGTAGATATGGCTTCTACAGGTGAGGTAGGATGCTTGGGCGACGACACCAACGAGGCTATCCTTAAATCTATGCTTTCTGTAGGTTACAAGATTCCTCAGAAGAACATCCTTCTTTCTACAGGTGACGCAAAACAGAAGGCTGAGCTTTTGGATGCTGCAAAACTTCTTGCAGACAAAGGATACAACCTTTACGCTACCGGTGGTTCATGGAAATACCTTGTTGAGAACAATATCCCTGCAACCAGAGTTTATTGGCCAACCGAGCCTTCTATGGAGCCTCAGGCAATGGACATGTTGAGCAACAAGCAGATTGATATGGTTATCAACATCCCTAAGAACCTTACCCAGGAGGAGTTGGAGAACGGTTACAAGGTAAGACGTGCTTCAGTGGACTTCAATATTCCACTTATCACCAATGCCCGTCTTGCAAGTGCGTTCATCAATGCATTCTGCAATGTGCCTCTTGAGAAGATTCAGATAAAGAGCTGGGACGAGTACAGATAATATTTTAACTGAATAAAGGAACTCGGGTATAATATGCCCGAGTTTTGTTTTTAATGCCGGTTAAATCCCTGAACCGTGCTACCCCCCTGGCCGCAGGGGGAGGGGCCCGCACGAAGTGTGGGAGGGGTTGTTCAGGGATTTAATGGAGGCATTAAAAACATAATACGAACATTTATGATAGACATTTTATTATTGATTGCAGGTTTGGCATTAATCCTTGTAGGAGCCAATTACCTTGTAGACGGCGCCAGCCACGTGGCAAAAAGGCTGGGCATGTCTGATTTCATCATTGGAATGACCATTGTGGGTATAGGAACATCCACCCCAGAGATGGTTGTAAGTTTTGCATCAGCAATTAAGGGCAATGCAGACATTGCAGTAGGAAACGTATTGGGATCGAACATCTTCAATGTTCTTATGATATTGGGAATAACAGCTTTGTTCACCCCTATTGCCCTTACATCAAACAACATCAAGAAAGATATTCCCTTTTCGCTTCTTGCAGCCTTTGTCTTGTGCGTAATGGGATGCGGCACATGGTTGGACGGTGCTGCGGTAAACTCAATCACAAGGGTAAACGGCATTATGCTTCTTAGCCTGTTTGGAGTATTCATGGCATATACAATCTACTCCGGAAGTTCACAGGCAGCACTGGCAGACGGTGGCGCTGCGCAGGAAGAGTTGTCGGGAAGCAAGAAACTTCCTTCTGTATGGGTGTCGGTTGTAATGATTCTTGGAGGTCTCTGCGGATTGGTGTTTGGTGGCGACATGTTTGTAAACGCAGCATCTGCAATTGCCCGCAGCTTGGGTGTCTCTGATGCCGTAATTGCCGTTACGATTGTTGCCGGAGGTACATCAATGCCGGAGTTGGCATCTTGCCTTGTTGCAGCACTCAAGAAAAATACAGACCAGGCCCTTGGAAATGTAATAGGCTCCAATGTATGCAACATATTCCTCATCCTTGGCGGCAGTGCAACCATCCACCCTCTTGTTATGAACGGCGTAAAACCTTTGGATCTGATTACCCTTATGGTATCATCAGTACTTGTGTTCCTGTTTGCCTTCACCTTCAAGAAGAAATCAATTGACAGAATTGAGGGTGCAATACTGGTATGCATCTACATTGCGTTTGTGGTACTCACACTGCGCAGCCTTTAAATAACGTCGTCTCTTTGTACAATTAACTGATTATCAACTTAAAATTTATACAGCTATGAAAACTTTCAGACTATTTCTGGCAGCAGCGGTTTCTGCAGTTATGATGCAGGCCTGCTCATCAGCGCCATCAGTGGAACAGAAAACTGACGAGGCCATCAAAGGTGTTATGGAGGAGTTCCAGGCAGTGGGCATTTCCGCTGCAGTAGTGAAGAATGGAGAAATTGTGTACAACAAGGCTTTCGGTTTCAAGAACCTGGAGACACAGCAGCCTCTTGCTACAGATGATTTCATGAGAATTGCTTCAATCTCAAAATCATTTACCGCAACTTCACTGATGCAGCTTGTAGACAAAGGTGTTGTTTCTTTGGACGCTGACGTGAGCGACCTTATAGGTTTCAGAATCAGAAACCCTCATCATCCGGAGATTCCAATTACACTTAAAATGGTACTTTCCCACACTGCAAGTATTAAAGACAAAGAGGATTACTTTACCCTAGACCATCTTAACCCTGCAATCTATGGTGACTGCGTTGAGTCTTTCTATGAGTACAAACCTGGTGAGGGTTACAACTACTCAAATATGGGCTTGAACTTGGCAGGAGCAATTTTGGAGAAACTGTCGGGAGTAAGATTTGATGATTATGTGAGGGAGAATGTGATTTGGAAACTTGGGCTTTACGGAGGCCACAACAATGACTCCCTTGATATGGGCAAATGCGCACTTATCTACAATAAAGTGGACGGACAGTGGGTTGCTTCTGAGGGTGCTTACAGAAGCAGGGCTGAGGATATGCCTTCATACGTTATGGGCTACTCTGCTCCTATCTTCTCTCCTACCGGCGGCGTAAAGATCTCTGCACAGGACCTTGCAAAATATATGATGATGCATATGAACTACGGTGAGTACAACGGCGTACGCATCATCTCCCAGGAGAGCGCAAAGGCAATGCAGACCCCAGTAAGGGTTAAAGAGGACCCTAATGCAGCTGAGTACGCACTTTGCCTTACAGAGATGGCCGGATATGTTGATGATGAAAAATACAACACCCCTGGCAACTACCCTATGGGCCACACAGGCGGCGCTTACGGACTCAACAGCATCATGATCTGGAGCCCTGCAGACAACTGGGGAATAGTTGCAATGACCAACGGTTACGTATCTGTAGAGGGAAAAAGCTTCCTCAAAACACTTACAAAAGCCATTTACAACGCAAGCATAAAGTAATTCTTCCCGATAAAATCTTGACAAACAAGACAAAATAAAGTACTTTTGCACCCCCAAATCAAAAAGGGCAAATAATCTAACAAAATAAAAAAATGAGCTTTAAATTTTCTGAGGTATTCCAGCCAAAGCTGTTTGAGCTTTTCAAAAAAGGAAACTACAATAAGCAGACATTCACTGCCGATCTTATTGCCGGTGTGATTGTAGGTATCATTGCCCTTCCTTTGGCAATTGCTTTTGGTATAGCGTCTGGAGTATCACCACAACAGGGACTTATCACTGCAGTAGTTGCAGGTTTCCTTGTATCCTTCTTCGGAGGTTCACACTTCCTTATTGGAGGTCCAACCGGAGCCTTCATTGTAATTGTATACGGCATTGTTGCCCAGTACGGCATCTCTGGCCTTATCATTGCAACCGTACTTGCAGGTGTTCTGCTTGTACTAATGGGTGTCTTCAAACTTGGAAGCATCATCAAGTTCATCCCTTATCCTATTGTAGTAGGATTCACCAGCGGTATTGCTGTGGTAATCTTCTCAACACAGGTAAAGGACTTCCTTGGCTTGCAGATTGAGAACCTTCCAAGCGAATTTATCCCGCAGTGGGGCGCCTACTTCAGCAACATGGCTACATTCAGGCTTCACGAGTTCCTTTTGAGCTTGGGTTGCCTTCTTGTAATCATTTTCTGGCCTAGAGTAACCAAAAAGGTTCCAGGATCCCTTATTGCAATTATCCTTGGTACAGCAGCCTCTATCCTATTGGCTAAATTCGCAGGTATAGAGTTCGCAACCATTGGAAGCAAGTTCCCGGAGCTTGCAAAAGGCATTGAGGTTCCAAAGCCCCAGGCTCCACACATCACCTGGGAGATTGTAAAGGACATGTTCCAGCCTGCATTCACAATTGCCCTGCTTTGTGCAATTGAGTCATTGCTTGCAGCAATGGTTGCAGACGGTGTAACCGGCAAGAGACACAACTCCAACACCGAGCTTATTGGCCAGGGTATAGCAAACATCATCACCCCATTCTTTGGCGGTATCCCTGCTACAGGAGCTTTGGCAAGAACAATGGCAAACATCAACAACGGCGGTAAATCACCTGTTGCAGGTCTTGTACACGCAGTTGTACTGTTGCTCATCTTCCTGTTCCTTATGCCATACGCAGTGTACATTCCGCTAGGATGCCTTGCAGCAATCCTTGTAATGGTTGCATACAACATGAGTGAGTGGAGAACCTTCAAATACCTTCTTAAAGGTAACAAGACAGATGTATCAGTACTTCTTATCACCTTCTTCCTTACAGTAATCATAGACCTTACTGTAGCAATTGAGGTAGGCCTTGTACTTGCAATCATCCTGTTCGTAAAACGTATCTCAGAAACCTCAACCATCAAAGTATTGGATACAGACAATGTAGCAGGAACCGAGAACGACGAGATTGCAATGCTTGCAGACACCGAGCACCTTGACGTAGCACCGGAGGTAGAGATCTACGAGATTGACGGACCTTTCTTCTTTGGTCTTGCCAGCAAACTTGATGAGATTGACCACTTGCGCGAGGGCAATATCAAAGTACGTATCATCCGTATGAGAAAAGTTCCTTTCATGGACTCAACAGGACTGAACAACTTGCGCAGCCTATGGAAACGCTCACAGAAAGACGGCGTTCAGCTTATCCTCAGCGGCGTAAACGACAACGTCCAGAAATACCTTACAAAAGTAGGCTTTGTACAGGAACTTGGAAAAGAGTACATCTTCCCTCACATCATCCCTGCCGTTGCAAAGGCAAATGAGTTGAGCAGGAAATAACATTCTTCCCGACAAATAACAGAAAAGTCCACCCCCTCCGGAGTGGACTTTTTTATTGCGTATCACCTCGTGGCAGATCCATCCACAAAACTCCTCCCGACAGTGGACAAAAACACATCCACGGTACATTACATCACTAAACGATATATTTTATCCTTCAGCTTATTTTAGTAACTTTGCTAAACAAGCAAAAACTCATGCAAATGCCACAACAAGAAAGGCTTAGCACAGGCCTTCTAAGCCGCGTATTTAACAATACGGTTGCAACATACAAATACTAACAGGGAAGGGGACAATCCAAGAATTCATCGGGAAGAGGATTTTTTCTTTTTTAGCATTTTGCTCTTTTTAAAAACAGAAAAACTTTTGTGCGAGTATGCAGATTTTTCTTTTTCAGAAAAGGTTTTTCCGTGAGGTGAGGTATGTTTGCTCTCAAATCAATTAGATCATGGAGTTTATGGAAAAGAAAGGAAATGAGAGTAAGGTGATGAATCCATTTGTGGATTGGGGGTTCAAGTACCTGTTTGGAGTGGAAAGGGGAAAGAAAAATCTTTTGGGGTTCCTGAATTTATTGTTGGAGCTGGATAGCCCTATTGTGAATCTTCAGTATTTGAACAATGAAAGTATTCCGCTGGATGAGGAAGGGAGAGAATGCATCTTTGATATTCTGTGTGAGGATGAGAGAGGGGAAAAGTTTTTGGTGGAGGTTCAAAATGCTGCAATTGGATATATCCGCAACAGGATGGTTTATTATGCCTGCAGACTGGTGGACCAAATGGGTGAGCAGGGAAAAGAGTGGAAGTATGACATTAAGAAGGTGTACAGCATATGCCTGATGAATTTCACATACGAAACACAGCCTGTACTGAGGAGAGATTTTACGCTTTGTGAGCCAGGGACGGAGAATATCCTTTCAGATAAGCTCCATTTTATAATGCTCCAGTTGCCTTGCCTGGAAAAGGCAGATATACAGGATTGCGAAAATTTCTATGAAAAATTGTTATATTTACTCATTCAAATGAAAACGGGTATGAAGACAATAGAGGAATTGAAACAGGAGGTTTATGACCATGGACTTAATGACCATATCAGGGAAGTCTTTTTGGGCGTTCTTGAAGATGCTGATGTAATGTCTCTTACTCCTAAAGAGAGGGAAATTTATGATGCCCGTCTGAAACGCTACAGAGACAACCGTGCCTGTTTGGATTACGCTATTGAGAAGGGCATAAGAGAAGGCCTGGAGAAAGGACAGCTAGAGGAAAAACTCAGAATTGCCAGATCTATGAAGGAGAAAAATATAGATTCTGCAACAATTGCCCAGTGCACAAATCTGACTATTGAACAAGTGGAAGCTCTATAATGGGCTCCGTCAGAAGAATTTAACATATAAGTAAAAAGTCATCGGGAAGAGGATTTTTATTATCCCCTACCCGATGATTAATTATATATGGGCAGATTACCACTTTATATTGCGCCCTGTCATTTCTCCAAGGACATTGCAGCCACCATACATTTCAAAATCACCTTAGCCATCCCTGTTTCAGATAGATTGTATCATTTTCAATATTAACACTTATAAAACCTCCATCCCAATCCGGGACAAGAGACCCGTCTTCCATCTTTACCATCCTGTCGCACATTCCTTTTGTGCGGTCTACAGTATCTTTATCGGGAAGAATATAATATCTGTAACAGGAATCAGTCAGACTCCAGTGGGTTGAATCCTCTTTGCATGCTTTGTCCAATTTCCTGAAGAAATCCTTATTGAAGCCATCATCAGGGACATATTTGTACTCATTACACCATGCAGCGGCAGGAAATCCCCCTTCATCAAAATGGACTGAATCAGCCAGAGCAAGCTGCGGGAACACAACACCAGTAAGTTTATGGAAGTCTTCTGCACTCCTATATATAGGAGAAGGAGCCATTTCCCTGGAATAGACCGGTTTGCCTGAATTGGTGCAAAAGCAATCCAGTAAAAATATAAAAATGATAATCATAACTGCAGCAAACTTTACTATAAGGAATGGGATTCCTATAACAAGGACTATTGCCTTGAATATTTTAGTCAGAACTTTTTTCATATGAACAAAATTCAGAAGTGTTATTTGCTTGGCAGATGATCTGCCGGATCAAGCCAGAACATCAGTCTCCAGTTGAACCATACGGGTGGATTGCAGGTACCTTCATTCTGGAAGAGTCTCCATACATACGGGATTGGGGTGATTACGCCATAATGTACATGCGCCGGGGTCTTTGCCGCATTGCCGCTCTTGCCAAGGGTACCAATCTGCTCCTCAGGACGGACAAACCTGCCGGCTTTTGTATCTACTGTATGAAGATGCAGATACATATGAAGTCTCCATTTTGGTCCCAGAACCACTACTCCGTTACCGGCCTTGCCGCCATATTCACCGGCAAAAAGGACTATACCACCGGTTTGTGAAACCACTTTGGTTCCAACTTTACCAAAAATATCCACACCAGTATGCGGATGGCCGGCCTCGCCCCTTGTCCATGGCCAGTGCCAGAAACTCTGATGATTGTAATCGGATGGCCTGCAGCAAGGCATTGCTTTTCTTTCAGGAATCAGGTATCCTGCAAGCAGCACCAAAGAGAGTGCTGCAAATGTGATTTTAAAAAACTTTTTCATATGCTTTCATCATTTGGTTTGTATTATAATGTCGGCATGAGGGCATATACAACCGCAAAAAACCAAAAAAATATTATATTTGAATCATGAACTATACCGGACTGCTTGTAGGCCTCTCAACATTTCTAATTATAGGCCTTTTTCATCCGCTGGTAATTAAAGCGGAATATTATCTTGGAGTAAAGAGCTGGTGGCTGTTTGCCATAGCTGGAGCTGTATTTTCCATCCTGTCACTCATTGCGGCCAATATGATCTGGTCCACCATTCTGGGGGTAACCGCATTTTCATCCTTCTGGAGCATACTGGAAGTGTACGAACAAAAGCAGAGAGTAAAGAAAGGGTGGTTCCCTAAAGGCCCGGGGCACGACAAATAGAATATGGTGAAATTCATGTTCATAGCCTCATTGGTAGCCGGACTGCTCCTGGCACTGGTGCCAAATCTTCTATGGATCATAGGGAAGATAATTGGCATTTTTGCCAAGTACAGGCTCCCCTATGCACCGTTCGGATACACAGCACTTGGCCTGGCACTGCTGTTGTGGGGCCTGGTGGCCTACGGTTATAACATAGGACGCTGGAGACTGGATGTCAACCATATGGAATACTCACACCCTGATATCCCATCTGAGTTCAAGGGCTTCAGAATTGTACATATATCAGACTTGCACCTTTCCACTTTTGACGGCCACCCCGAGAAGTTGCAGCGCATCATAAACACCATCAATGCCCAGCATGCAGACCTTATCTGCTTCACCGGCGATATGGTAACCATTGGCACCCAGGAAGCTCTCCCATATACTGCCATGCTGCAGACTCTGCAATCCAAATACGGAGTTACATCGGTAATGGGCAACCACGATTTCCTCATCTACGGCAACCGCTTTGGAGGAGACTCCACAGCACACGTAGCTGCAGTGGAAGCATTTGCAGCCTACCAGAGAGACACCCTTGGATGGCACCTTTTGCGCAACTCTTTCATCCCGATAATAAAAGATTCAGCCAAAATGACAATCCTTGGAGTAGACAACAAAAGCTGCACAAACCAGGGATTCAGAAGCACAAATACCGGAGATTTGGATGCTGCAATGCAAGGAACCGACGGATTCCGTATACTCCTCTCCCACGACCCTACCCACTGGGCCGCAGAGGTTGTCCCGCAAACAGACATTCCCCTTACCCTTTCCGGCCACACCCACGCAGCCCAAATAAAGCTGTTTGGCTACACCCCGGCATCATGGACCTTCAAACACACCCATGGCATGTATGTGCAGGACGGCCAGACACTCTACATCAACATAGGCCTTGGATGCACTGCCCCATTCCGTCTTGGGGCTTCACCTGAGATTACCGTAATTACTCTCAGGTAATCTTTTTTTTATTATAAATGTAAATATGAAACTGATCCATACATCCGACTGGCATCTTGGCCAGAACTTTCACGGCTACGACAGGAGTGCAGACCACGCCGGAATGATTGCCCAACTGATAGAACTGGTAAAGGAAGAAAGACCCGATGCGCTGATAATAGCAGGGGATATATATGACATTCCTGTTCCAGGCACTGCCGTGCAAAAAGCATTTGCAGAACATATAGTTGCACTGCACAATGCCTGCCCTGCAATGACAATAGTGTGCATTTCCGGCAATCACGACAGCGCTTCCCGCCATGAAGTACACCAGACCCCTTGGGAAGCATTGAATGTAAGGATGGTTGGAAAGGCAGATATGGAAGACCTTTCATCAAATATTATCCCTCTTCCCGATAAAGGATGGATAGTGGCTGTACCCTACACAAACGACCGTTTTCTCACAGATAAGTTCTACAAGAATCTTGAACAGGCAACAAAAGAGGTAACCGGAGAGGTACTCCCCACAGTATATGTAGGACACGCAGCAATCAACGGATGCAATTTTCTGGGGCACGACATTATGAGCGGCAGATTTGTTGGTGGAATTGAATGTACCGGCATAGATGAGATAGGTTCAATATATGATTATATAGCATTGGGACATATACACAAGGCCCAGACATTTGACAATGGACGTGCCAGGTACAGCGGATCACCCCTACCCGTAGGATTTGACGAGATACGCAGCGGATATGAACATTCGTTCTCAATAGTTGAAATAGAATCGCACAACAGCACACCAGTTATCCGCACAAAAGAGGTTGCATGCGGTTGTCCGCTGGTGAACATACCGGCAGAAGGTTATGCCTGTTGGGATGAGGTAATGGAGGAACTCAACAATTTCCCTGCGGATATAGAGGCATATATAAGACTTAATGTCCTTCTTAAAGACCAGCAGATGCTCCCTTACAATAAAGACCATCTGATAACCATGGCTCTGGCGGGGAAAATAGCCCATTATGCAGCAATAAATCCAACTAGGGAGATAAGCGGATCAAGGGAGAGCGCCGGTGACGGGATTGTATCACTTACAATGGAGGAACTCAAGAAGACAGAACCCCTGGATGTGCTCAAATCATATGCCACCAGCAATGACATAGTATTCTCAGATGAATACAATGAAATGTTCAATACTGTAATCAAAATTATAAACGCTACTGAGAATGAGAATTAGGAGACTTGAAATATTGAATATAGCATCAATAGAGAGTGCCGAAATTGATTTTGACAAACAACCTTTGTCTGATGCTGAACTGTTTTTGATTACAGGTACTACAGGTGCAGGAAAAACCACAATACTGGATGCAATATGCCTTGCCCTTTACAACACCACCCCAAGAATTGCCAAAGGGTCTACAAGGGATTTTCAGGTAAACAGAGATGGCCTTACGGGTGTGGATCCCCGCAATATGATGAGGCAGAATACAGGAGAAGCATACTCAAAGGTGTATTTCACTGGAAATGACGCAAAAGAGTACTGTGCAGAGTGGAGTGTGCAGAGAGGAAAGAAGAAAAAGCCAAGCAGTGAACTCTCAAATGCGGTATGGAGCATTGAGAATCTCACAACCGGAGAATCCGCTTCAGGAGATACATCAAAGAAACAGGATGAGGTAAAAAGAATCATAACTGACGCTGTAGGATTGGATTTCAACCAGTTCTGCCGTACAACCATGCTTGCCCAGGGAGAGTTTACCGAATTTCTTAAAAGTGATGAAGATGCCAAAGCCGCAATCCTTGAGAAAATATCGGGATCCGGCATATACAGGAAGATAGGTGCAGAGATATTCAACCAGTTTTCCCAGGCAAAAAGGAGATTGGATGCTGAACAGGAGAAACATGCCCAGATTACTGTACTGGACAAAGAAGAGAGGAAGAGCAAGGAAGAAGAACTCATCTTTATAGATAAGGAACTTGCACAGATAGGGACAGCAATGGCCTCTATCCTCTCCTGCATTGGCTGGCTTGAAACTGAAAATGCACTTAAGGAGAAATGTGAGGTGGCAAAGCAGAACATGGAGACTGCTGCAGCAAATGTAAAGTCTGAGGAGTTCATCAGACTGGAGCACGATGTAAGGCAATGGAACGAGACAATTGATGTTAGAGGAGCGCTCATGAATTCAATTATGCATAGGGATGCTGCAATAAAGGCCAATGGAAAACTGAGGGCACTAGAGAGAGATTTTACAGAGGCTGCTGCAGCACGGGCATATATGCAGCTATGGCTGGATTCAAAAGCAGGTGAACTGCAAAAGATGGAGGAATTTGCCAAAAGCCAGGCTGCCAATACAGAAGCGTACAGGCAGTCCCAGACAATAATTGCCAACATTAAAGCCCAAATGGCTGCACTTGGGGATCTTGCAGGCAAAAAGGATGAATTGAAAAGGGAAACTGAAGAAAACCTTCCAAAAGCAGAAAAAATACTTGAAGTTTCATTCAAGCAGTTGGATGCAATAATGGCAGCTGTTGAATCGTCGGGAAAAGAATTGGAGAGGATAAAAGGTGAAGTTGGGGAATTTGACCTGTCGGGAAAAAGAAATGAAAAGGATTTCCTTACCCAAGTAGCTGCCATCAAGAAATCGGTTGAGGAGAACACCATTTCCGTTCTGAATGCTGAAAAATCAATCAAGGGAAAAGAGGCAGAACTGGCAATTCTTAAAGAAAATGAGACAAAAGAAAGGGCTGAACTGGAGCGTTTGCTGCAGGAGCACCAAAGACGCAGAGTCACAATTGACACCTTTGCCCAACAGATGCGCTCAATGCTGCATCAGGGATTGGGTGATGAAGAGAATCTGTGTCCGGTGTGCGGCCAAAAGGTAACTTCTTTACCTTCAGATGCGGTACTGGACAATGAGTATAAAAAAATAGAGGCAGAGTTCAAAGCACAACAGGAAAAAGCGGCAACTGCTTCCAATGCTGTCATAAAGACCGGAAACATGATTTCATTGGAGAAGGACGCGCTTGCTCAAATACAAAAGAAACTCAATGAAGACACATCGCAGTTGGAAGAGATGATAACTGGAAGGGAGGATGCCGATTTATTGAGGAATCTCGCACAGAAGGAGATATTGAAAAAAATTGAATCCCTTGCACAACTGGTAGCAAAGGGGGAAGAACTGGATGCAAGATTCAGGAAGGTTTCTTTGGATTACACAAAACTGCTGGAAGGGAAAGGAAAGGCTGAAACCAAATATACCAATGACAAAAATGGAGTTGACAATATTAAGGGGAACATCGTCCGCCTTAATGATGAGATAAAAGCCCTGTCCCGGAATTCAGATGAGTTGGCCGGCAAAATTGGCAACATGCTTGCGGGGACCCTCCCTTGGGGAAACCTGCCACATGAGAACCCATTGGGCTTCATAAGCGAATTGTCTGCCAAGGCTGCAGAATATGATGCCAATGCAAAGAATATTGAAAAGACAAGATTGGGGATAAACTCGGCGGGAACTGTACTTGAGAATGTGGATAAAATCAGAAAGCAGATTGTGGATTTGATGCCGGGATGGGATGATGGGGAGATTGCACCGGCAGAGAAGTCCAACATGCAGGAATTGTGGATAAATCTTGTTGGAAATGTACAGTCACAATTGCAGGCTATTGAAAAATGTAAAAAAATTGGAGAAAAATATTCATATGAGATTGAGAGTTTCCTTGGAACCTATCCGCAATATTCAATGGAGAGGATCTCTGAACTCAATGGCATAAGTTTACAGACCCACAATGCCAATGCCGAATATGTAAGCAAGAAAAGAACGGAAGTGGAATCCTGTACAGCCCAATATTTCTCTGCACAAAAGGATCTTGCAACACATCTGGAAAGGAAGCCTGAAACACTTGCTGAGGAGATGTCATTGGAAACCTTGAATGCCACAAAATCAGGTTATGATGCCAAAAGGGATGCGCACAATGTACGTAAGGGTGTATTGGAGAAGGAAATAAAGGATGATGACTTTGCCATACAGCAGAAGGGAGATACTACCCAATTGGACAAACTTAAGGAGGAGTATGAGAAATGGAGAAGTTTCAACAAGGAATTTGGAGACAGCGAGGGTAAGGTCCTCAGCCGCATTGCCCAGAGTTATGTCCTTGGCACACTGCTCAATGCAGCCAACAAGTACCTTAAAAACATGGCTCCTAGATACAGTCTGCTGGTGAATCCGGGTACATTGAACCTAAAACTGGAAGACAAGTACAATGGATTTTCCACACGCAGTACCAACTCAATATCAGGAGGAGAATCATTCCTTGTTTCATTGGCTCTGGCACTTGCACTGGCAGATTTCGGGCAGCATCTGGGTGTTTCCATGCTCTTCATTGATGAGGGCTTTGGCACCCTGAGCGGTGAGGCCCTGCAAAGTGCGCTCAACACCCTTAAAACCCTGCATACAGATGTGGGACGCCAGGTTGGTATAATTTCCCACAGGGAGGAAATAAGGGAGAATATCCCTGTGCAGATAAAGGTAAACCTTGCACCCGGAACCTCAACCAGTACCGTTGAGGTGCTGGGGTAAGACTTTTGCACACAACTTCTACTCCACCCAATAATTCCCCAATCCGTCCCTGCAGATGGTATCCCCTTCATTAACTGTAAGGAAACCGTCGGGAACAATAAGGGAGAGCATTGAGAAGCCCATACAGATATATGGGGCAAGGATTTTGTCACCGCAAAATTCCTGAACCTGAGGATAATTGAGGCCTGTGTAGAGTATCCTGTCCTCAGCAAAGAGATGGGTGCACTGCATATGGCGCATTTTGTGGCCAAAGAATAGTTTCTCTCCAACATCCTCAAAGCCGCATGCACAATAAAGTGAAGATGCACCTGGATTCTCCACATCCACTATCAGGCCAACTCTGCTGCAGCCCAAGGCCAGGCCCTTGCCTGTCATTGCCATAAGAAGACGTTTTCCCACACCATGGCCCCTGAACTGGGGCAATACTCCAAAAGAATCTATATAGAATTCGCCGGCCTGGGTTTCATCATCGGGAAGAGAATATCCGGGAAAGGACTTTTTAATGACTGAAACCGTTGCGGAACGCAAAGGCTCCAACAAAGCTCCGTCATAACCTAGAACAGCCCCTGCGGGTTCGCCGTTTACTTCGGCTATCAAAGCATTCCTGTAACTGTACTGGGTGCCTTCAGTCAGAACAATCTGCTCAAGAACTTTCATGTACTCTGCTCCGCACAAAATGGTTGCACTCTCCTCTCCCATTGCCATTGCAACAACCCTGGCTATAAGTTTTGCATCAGCCTCAGATGCAGGCCTTATTTTTATATCTTCCATTACTTTACACCAGGAACATAAATCCAAGCACTACAATAAGCCCTACTACAAAAAGGTCTATCAGGCAGTAGCCCATAATATCCTTTGCATTAAGTTTTGCAATTGCTAGTGCCGGTAGCGCCCAGAACGGCTGTATAAGGTTAGTCCACGCATCACCGTAAGCAATGGCCATACCGGTAACTGAAGGATCCACTCCAAGCTGAACTCCGGCAGGAAGCATAATTGGAGCCTGAACAGCCCACTGACCTCCGCCACTAGGCACAAACACATTCACAATACCGGCACTCAAGAAACTGAGCATAGGAAAAGTCTTCTCATTTGAAATTGCCACACACGCTTCGCTTATCTGTCCGGCAAGGGAAACACCCTCGGCAGAAGCTGAAGTCATTATACCCATAATACCTGCATAGAACGGGAACTGCAACAAAATGCCTGCAGAAGATGACGCAGCCTTGTTCACCGCCTTCACATATTTGATTGGAGTCTTGTGCAGCACAATACCAAGGAACATGAACAGCATAATCACATTGTTCAAATCCAGAGTACCACCTTTCAGCACAATTTTGATGAACAGATACCCTAATCCCAACAATGCTGTTATTCCCGACAGCAACATGCTGTTGTTCAATTTCTCAGATGGTGTAAGCTTCCACTCAATCCGGCACTCCTTTTCTCCTATGGCTCCACAAAGTTCCCTCTCCTGCAGATCCTCCTCCTCACCAAGCAATGCCGGATCAACGGTGAATGTCTTGTCGGGAGCAGGATGCATAATGGTGTTTACTACAGTAAGGGCAACTATTATTGCAAAAGCAATTATAAGGTTATATGTTGCAAAAATTGTCTGCGAAATGGGAATTGCTGAGGTGATTGTACCTCTTGAAACTTCTACCAAAGAAGCTCCTTCTGTAGCCATAGCCAAAGGAATTGATGCCGAAAGGCCTGAATGCCAAACCACAAATCCGCTATATGCAGATGCAATCAAAAGCCTGTAATCCACCCCTTTAACGGCACGTGCAATTTCCTTTGCAAATATGGCACCTACAATGAGTCCAAAACCCCAGTTTATCCAGCAAGCTATTGAAGAAACCAGTGTTACAGTAGTAATTGCCGCAGCTGGAGTCTTAGGAAATGCTGCCATCTTGCGCAAGCCTTTCTTTACCAGTGGCGCATCTGCAAGGGCCGAACCGCAAACCAGCACCAATGCCATCTGCATTGAGAATGCCAAAAGGCTCCAAACACCTCCACCCCAGTTCTCAACCACCTCAAGCGGTGTCTGACCGGTAGAAAACATAGCAGCCAAAGCCGCAACAATAGTAAGAATGATTGCAAATACAAAAGGATCAGGAAGATATTTCCTTATCATCTTCACCGACAAATCTATCAATTTCTGCATAGTTTCTATATTCAAGTTAAATTGCACACAAAAGTACAAAAAAAACCACCACCACTACTCCAAAATATCCCTGTTCTCCCGCCATTTCCAGGACAAAACCCGTCACCCAACCCAAAATGTCCTAGAAAACGACACAAAACCAGGACAAAAAAAGAGCAACCCATTAAGATGGATTGCCCTCATGTCTATATTGCCGTAAAATTACTGTGCCTGCTCAGCTGCAGCTTTCTTTGCAGCAGCCTCTTTGCATGCATCACACTGTTTCTCTGCAGGCTGGTTGCACTCACCGTTCTCGTGGTTGCATTTGTGCTCACCCTCTGCATTGTGGTTGCACTCGTGTTTTGTAGAATCTGCAGCGTGGTTGCACTCATGTTTTGTAGAATCGCATGCATGTTTGCACTCATGACCCTCTCCGTGGTTACATACGTGCTCTGTAGCAGCTTTAGTCTCGCAGCACTCTGCCTCTTTGTTTGAATTTGAATTGCCACATGCAGCAAATGCAAATGCTACAGCAGCCATAAGCAAAAGTTTCTTCATAATTGTTATGTTTTTATTGGTAAATAATTCAGTTGGATACCTACAAAACTACGAAAAAAAAGGGAGCAACCAAGCAGTCGCTCCCCAAAATATCTAAATACAATTATATATCAGATTATTTTTTGATCTCTTTTGCCAATCTCTCAGTAAGCATAGGAACAATCTTGTTAACATCACCAACGATACCAAGATCTGCAACCTGGAAAATAGGAGCAAATTTATCTTTGTTGATAGCGATGATAAGCTCAGACTCCTCCATACCTGCCAAGTGCTGGATAGCACCTGAGATACCGCAAGCCAAGTATAGGTCTGGACGTACAGTTTTACCAGTCTGACCAACCTGTCTGTCATGATCCATGATACCTGCATCAACCATTGCACGTGAAGATGAAACCTCACCACCAATAACCTCAGCAAGAGCAGCAAGTTTGTCAAAGTTCTCTTTGTTACCAACACCTCTACCACCTGATACAAGTACTTTAGCCTCAGTAATGTCTACAAGACCTTTCTCAGCTTTAACTGTCTCAACTAGTTTAACGGCAAATTTAGATGAATCAAATGTTACAGCGAAAGGAATAACGTTACCGGTTCTGGTAGCATCTTTCTCTTTTTTCTGCATAACGCCTGGACGTACTGTTGCCATCTGAACACCATCTTTAGCAGCAACGATAGTAGCCATTAGGTTACCACCGAATGCAGGACGGGTCATCATAAGTTTTCTTGCCTCCAATTTAGGATCTGAACCGTCTGAGATCTCAAGTTTAGTACAGTCTGCAGTAAGACCTTTCTCCAATCTAGCTGATAGTCTTGGAGCCAAGTCTCTACCGATTGTAGTAGCACCGAACAATACGATATCTGGGTTCATAGCAGTAATAACCTGATATACAGCCTGAGTATACTGCTCAGTAACATAATCTTTAAGCTCTGGAGCGTCAACTACGATAACATCATCAGCACCGTAAGCGATCAACTCGTTAGCCTGAGAAGCGATGTTGTGGCCAGCGAAAATAGCAACTACTTTATCGCCCAAAACATCAGCCAAATCTCTTGCTTTGCCAATAAGCTCTAGAGCAACAGGTTGGATTACACCCTCTCTCTGCTCTGCGAATACATATACGTTTTTATTATTCATTTCTTCTTAAGTTTTGGCGATTAGATAATAAATTTCTCTTTAAGTTTGCTTACGATCAAGCCAACAGCCTGCTCTGCGTCAACCTCGTGAACCTCACCTGCAGCTTTAACACCTTTGGTGAATGATTTGTAAACTCTTGTACCTGAGCCTTTCAAACCTAGCATCTCTAGAGGTAGGTTTACTTTATCTACACCCCAAACAGCAACTGGTTTGTCAAATGCATCAACGATACCAGCAACATTCATATAACGAGCTTTGAAACCGCTTGCAAGAGCAGTAAGAAGAACTGGACCAGCTACCTCTAGCATCTGGTAACCCTCCTCAGTCTCTTTCTTAACTACGAATTTGCCGTCTTTGTACTCAAGACCTGCAACGTAAGAAATCTGTGGAAGGCCAAGGTGCTCAGCAATCTGAGGACCTACCTGAGCTGTATCACCGTCAATTGCCTGTCTACCTGCAATGATCAAATCATACTCAAGGTTTTTAAGAGCTGCAGCAATAGTGTGAGATGTTGCCAAAGTATCAGCACCACCAAACTCTCTACCTGTTAGCAAAATAGCCTCGTCAGCACCCATAGCGTAAGCCTCTCTTAGGATAGCATCTGCCTGAGGAGGACCCATTGTAATAACTGTTACATGAGCGCCATACTGATCTTTCAACTGAAGAGCCATCTCCAAGCCACCTTTATCATCTGGGTTCATAATGCTTGGAACGCCATCACGGATAAGTGTA
>JAGBTG010000021.1 GCA_017631435.1 Bacteroidales bacterium
GGCTTTGATGTATGCAACGAACTGGTCAACCTCCATTGCACCCAAATCTTCACCGCCCTGTTTACGCACAGAAACAGAGTTTGAAGAAGCCTCTTTCTCGCCTACAATAAGCTGGAATGGCATTCTCTTCAACTCGTTCTCCCTAATTTTCTTACCGATTGTCTCGTTTCGGTCGTCAATTGAGGCGCGAATATCGGAATTATTCAGCAAACTGCAAACTTTTTTTGCAAAATCGTTATATTTTTCACTTACAGGCAGTACCGCTACCTGATCAGGAGCCAACCATAGAGGCAATCTTCCGCCGGTGTGCTCCAACAATACAGCCACAAATCTCTCCATTGAACCGAATGGTGCACGGTGAATCATGATAGGGCGGTATTTCTTGTCATCAGCACCTGTGTACTCAAGATCGAATCTCTCAGGAAGGTTGTAGTCTACCTGGATTGTACCAAGCTGCCACTTTCTTCCAATGGCATCCTTAACCATAAAGTCAAGCTTAGGACCGTAGAATGCAGCCTCACCGTACTCAACTACAGTATTCAAACCTTTCTCCTGAGCTGCCTCAATGATTGCATTCTCTGCCTTCTCCCAGTTCTCCTCAGATCCGATGTATTTGTCACGGTTAACTTTGTCTCTCAAAGATACCTGTGCAGTGTAGTTCTCAAATTTAAGGGTCTTGAAGATATAAAGTACAATGTCAATAACCTTGCAGAACTCATCTTTCAACTGGTCTGGACGTACAAACAGGTGAGCATCATCCTGAGTAAATCCCCTTACCCTTGTAAGGCCGTGCAACTCACCGCTCTGCTCATAACGGTAAACAGTACCGAACTCTGCAAATCTCAAAGGAAGATCCTTGTAAGAACGCGGTTTTGTCTTGTATATCTCACAGTGGTGAGGACAGTTCATAGGTTTAAGAAGGAACTCCTCTCCCTCCTGTGGGGTAGTGATTGGCCTGAATGAATCAGCACCGTATTTAGCATAGTGGCCTGATGTAACATAAAGCTCCTTGTGTCCGATATGCGGAGTGATTACAGGCAGATAGCCGTGCTGTTTCTGTACCTGTTTAAGGAAGTTCTCCAATTTCTCACGCAAAGCGGCACCTCTTGGCAACCACAAAGGAAGACCTGCACCCACTCTCTGTGAGAATGCAAACAGCTCCAACTCCTTGCCAAGTTTTCTGTGGTCGCGTTTCTTGGCCTCCTCCAACATCTGAAGGTACTCGTCCAACATGGATTTTTTAGGGAAAGTTACACCGTAGATACGGGTAAGCATCTTGTTGTTCTCGTTACCTCTCCAGTATGCACCTGCAATTGAAGTAAGCTTAACAGCCTTGATTACAGAAGTGTCTACGATATGAGGTCCACGGCACAAATCTGTAAAGCCGCCGTTGGTGTAGAAAGTGATGGTACCGTCCTCAAGATCCTTGATAAGGTCACATTTGTACTCGTCGCCTTTCTCTGTATATGTAGCCATTGCCTCATCCTTGGTGATGTCTTTTCTTACAAACACCTCTTTCTGACGGGCAAGTTCAATCATCTTGTCCTCAATTTTCTTAAGGTCAGCCTCGGTAATGGTTTTGTCACCAAGGTCCACATCATAATAGAAACCGGTCTCAATGGCTGGTCCGATACCGAATTTGATACCAGGGAAAAGGCTCTGCAAAGCCTCTGCCATAAGGTGAGAAGAAGAGTGCCAGAACGTCTGTTTAGCCTCCTGGTCTTCCCATTTATGCAATTTGATTGTACAATCCTCGTTGATAGGTCTCTGCAAATCATAAACCTTGTCGTTTACACTTACAGCCAAAACCTCCTGTGCCAATCTAGAGCTGATGCCCTGGGCAATCTCCAAACCAGTTACACCTTTGTTGTACTGGCGTACGCTTCCATCCGGAAAAGTTACATTAATCATAATCTTTTATATAATTTACAGCGTGCTTACAACACACGCATCGTTTATTTTCAAATTACAAACTACAAAGGTATAAATTTTTGCTATCTTTGTTCTTTATAAAACAACATTTTATCAACACCAAAAACAACACTGTCATGGAAAGAAACAGCAAATGGAGCAGCGCGGCTATGGACGGCCTGTACCTTTCTCTTGTAACAATCATATATTCCCTTATAGTTGCAGTAATGCAACCTCAGGGCTTCCTTGTAACTGCCATCCTGTGGCTTGCAAAATTTGGAGGCTGCATGTACCTGCTATGGTACTTCATGAAAAAATGGAGCAACGGTTTTGAAACCATCACCTACTCAGAGAGTTACAACTACGGTTTCATTATCTGCCTGTTCTCTTCCATTATGTGCGCATGCTACAGCTACATACAGATAGAGTGGCTTTTCCCTGAGCAGACAGCAGAAGCCATAAACATTACCAAAGAGGCAATGATCCAGCAGGGAACACTCAATTCCAGCACAGAGAACATGATAGACAAACTCAGCAGCAACTTTGGCCGCATCTCAATGTTTGCATCGCTGGTTTACTATATAATATTCGGCTCAATTGCAGCAGCAATCACAGCAAACTTCACAAAAAAGACCAACCCTTTCGGGGAGTCAGACAACCAGTAATCTTTTTCCCGACAGATAAAGAATAAATTGTCGGGAAGGAAAAAACAAAGAAAATGGACATATCAGTTGTAATATCTTTATATAATGAGAGGGAATCCCTGCAAGAACTGGTGAAAGGGATTGGAGATGCCATTGCCCCTACCGGACTTACCTATAATATAATAATGGTAAACGACGGCAGTACCGACGGCTCGTGGGAGCTTATCAAGGAGATGGCAAAGACCAACAGCCATATAAAAGGGATCTGTTTCAGGAAAAACTACGGCAAGTCGGCAGCGCTGTTCCACGGATTTGAAGAGGCCGACGGTGAGGTGGTGATTACCATGGATGCTGACCTTCAGGATGACCCGAGGGAGATACCTGCCCTTTATGACATGGTAATGAAGGAGGGCTACGATCTTGTAAGCGGATGGAAGAAGAAACGCTACGACAGCAAGCTTACCAAGAACCTCCCTTCAAAACTCTACAACGCTACTGCACGCAAGGTTACCGGCATAAAATTGCACGACATGAACTGCGGACTCAAGGCTTACCGCAAGATTGTTGTAAAGAACATTGAGGTTTACGGAGAGATGCACAGATATATCCCTTACCTCGCAAAGAATGCAGGATTTGGAAATATTGGCGAGAAGGTGGTTATCCACCAGGCCCGCAAATACGGTGTGAGCAAGTTTGGCATGGACCGTTTTGTGAACGGCTTCCTTGATCTTATAAGCCTGTGGTTCCTTTCACGCTTTGGCAAGAAGCCAATGCACTTTTTCGGACTTGTGGGCATATTCACATTCCTTGTGGGTGCCGGCATCTCAATATGGATAATTGCAGAGAAACTCATTGCCCAGTCGCAGGGTTTGAAGTTCAGGGCAGTTACAGACCAGCCGCTCTTCTACCTGGCACTTGTGGCCCTTATCATTGGAGTGCAGCTCTTCCTTGCAGGATTCATTGCAGAACTTGTTTCCCGCAATGCCCAGGAGAGAAATACCTATAATATAAAGGAGAGGTTTTAATAATCTCTCCTTTTTATTTAAAGGAGAAGATATTTCCTGCAGGTGGACGACGCAGTCTCCTCTGCTTCGCCATTGCTTTGCAATAGCTCGCAACCGTCGAATGAGGTCCACCTGCAAGGAATATCTTCTCCTCTTTAATTCAATGCCTTACCTTATTTCTTTGTAAGAAAATCCTTAACCTCCAGGATTCTCTGGTTTGCGCTCCCCCGGAAGCGGAGCTGTTCATCCCTCCGGGCCTGGATGAATGGGCCGTCCACCAGCACATCTATATTGCGCAGGAGTTCCATCCTGTGCGGATCGTTTTCCTGCAGAAGTTCTTCAATGGTGAAGCCGGTATAGCACCAGATTGTTTTGGCGGTCTCTTTTTTTATTCTTGCAGCCAGTTTTGCAAACCCTTCAGCCTGATAAAACGGATCTCCTCCCGAGAATGTGACATTCCAGGGAGAATCTGAAATCACCTCCATGAGTTCATTGAGGCTCATTTCCTTTCCGTTTGACATCTCCCAGCTCTGGGGATTGTGGCACCCGGGGCACCTGTGCTGGCAGCCGGCACAATAAATTGATAGACGGAAACCGGGGCCATCAACCACGGTTCCGTCTATAATGTCCATGATATGGAGTTTGTTACTCATGTACAACCCTGTCGTTCAACTCGGCAAGTTTTGCCCTGTTCCAGCGGTCGGTGGTACCTACAAGATAACCGGTAATGCGCTGAAGCTTATCAATGTTTGCACTGCCGCATTTAGGACACTCCTGTAAATCGTTCTGGGCGTTCTCGTAACCGCAATCCATACATCTGTTCCTGTTGTGGTTAACCGAACCGTAACCTATGTTATATTTGTCCATAAGGTCTACAATGTTCATAATAGCCTCAGGGTTGTGGGTTGCATCACCGTCAATCTCCACGTAGAAAATATGTCCGCCGCCGGTTAGCTTGTGGTAAGGAGCCTCAATCTGGGCCTTATGCTGCGGAGTACATTTGTAATACACCGGAACATGGTTGGAGTTGGTATAATAGTCTTTGTCTGTAACACCCTCAACAATACCAAAATCCTTCTTGTCCTTTCTGGTGAATCTTCCCGACAGACCCTCTGCAGGGGTAGCCAGCACACTGTAGTTGTGGCCGTACTGGGTAGAGAACTCCTGAACCCTGTCCCTCATATAGGTTACAATCTTCAATCCAAGTTCCTGTGCAACCTCATCCTCTCCGTGATGTTTTCCAACCAAGGCAATAAGTGTCTCTGCCAAACCTATGAATCCTATACCAAGGGTTCCCTGATTGATTACAGATTCGATGGTATCTGTAGGCTTGAGGTTCTGTGAACCGTTCCAAAGTGCAGACATAAGCAATGGGAACTGTTTTGCCATTGCGGTCTTCTGGAACTGGAAGCGCTCATGAAGCTGTTTGGCTGCAAGTTCAAGCACTGCATCAAGCTTGCTCATGAACAGGTTGATTCTCTGCTCCTGATTATCTGTAGCCAAACGGCTCTCCAATGCAAGTTTTACAATATTTATTGTAGTAAATGAAAGGTTACCCCTTCCAATTGAAGTCTTCTCTCCAAAGCGGTTCTCAAATACACGGGTACGGCAACCCATGGTTGCAACCTCATATTTGTAACGCTCAGGATCATCCTCTCTCCAAAGCTCATGCTGGTTGTATGATGCATCCAGGTTTACAAAGTTAGGGAAGAACCTCTTGGCACTTACCATACATGCAAACTGGTACAGGTCATAGTTCTTGTCGGTAGGAAGGTAGCTCACTCCCCTCTTCTTTTTCCAGATCTGGATTGGGAAGATTGCAGTTGAGCCGTTGCCTACACCGTGATATGTGGTGTGCAAAAGCTCCCTGATGATACAGCGGCCCTCAGCTGATGTATCAGTACCGTAGTTGATTGAGCTGAATACCACCTGGTTTCCGCCACGGGAGTGGATGGTGTTCATGTTGTGCACAAATGCCTCCATAGACTGGTGCACCCTCTGCGCAGTGCGGTTGATGGCATGCTGTTTCACCCTGTCAATGCCCCTGAACGGAACTCCGGTAAGCTTGCCCTCAGAGTCCTTGCCGTCCAAATCCCTGATGATGTAGTCATCAATCTGGGCATCATACAGCTCCGAGTAATCTTCACCTGCCAGTTTTTCAAGAATCTTTACCTCCTCAATATAACTGTTGCGTACATAAGGTGCAAGGTAATAGTCAAATGCAGGAATTGCCTGACCACCGTGCATCTCGTTCTGCGCTGTCTCCATTGAGATACAGCAAAGGATGCTGGCTGTCTCAATCCTCTTTGCAGGGCGGCTCTCGCCGTGTCCGGTACTGAAGCCACCTTTAAGTATCTTGTCTATAGGGTGCTGCACACAGGTAAGCGATTTGGTAGGATAATAATCCTTGTCGTGAATATGGATGTAGTTCTGTTCTACAGCCGACTTCACATCCTCTGAAAGGAGATAATCGTCTACAAACGGCTTGGTGCTCTCACTTGAGAACTTCATCATCATTCCCGCAGGGGTATCTGCATTCATGTTTGCATTCTCACGGGTAACATCATTTGACTTGGTCTCAATAATCTCAAGGAAGATGCTGCGGGTCTTGGCCTTGCGGGCAACTGTCCTCTTGTTCCTGTATGCAATATAGAGTTTTGCAACCTCCTTGCGGGGGCTCTTCATCAATTCAAACTCTACAAGGTCCTGTATCTCCTCCACATGCATCTGCTCGTTACCCTTGCAGGCAATGCGGTCTATAATCTTCCTTATAAGCTCTTCATCTTCACCCTCCGGGCTATGAAGCATAGCCTTGCGGATAGCGGCAGCAATCTTTTCCTCGTTGAAGCCTACTATACGGCCGTCTCTTTTTATTACTGTCTGAATCATATCGTAAAGCTTTAAATGTTTTTCGGTTTAAGTTTTATGCATGCATGTACTCGGCAGACAGGCTTTTGAACTCCGCCTCATTAATGATCTGGCATGAACCGGAAAAATCTGCCCCCATCTCTATACAGATACGTATGGTCTTAAGGTGTCCGGTAAAGGAGGCCCCCTCCTTGAACTTTACCGTATCTCCCACAATGAAGTCTCCCTCAATCTTGCCCCAGATGTCGGCATTGCCGCACATCACATTCCCCACAATGGTGGCATTCTCTCCCAGCACAAGCTTTCCGGCAGTGATGAGGTCCCCCTCAAAAGTACCGTCTATTCTAATGTCGCTCTGGGAAACAAGGCTTCCGCGAACCTGTGTGGCCTGCGAAATCCTGCTCACCTCGTTTATCTGCAATGTGTCGTTCTTTGCCATAGTGTACAAGATTTAATGTTACAGGGATGGGATCCGCCACTCCCTGTCGGGATTGGGACTCCGCCATTCCCTGTCGGGATAAAACTACATATGTATAACCTCTCCGTGCGCAGCAGCTGCAGCCTCCATAATTGCCTCACTCATGGTTGGATGAGGATGGATGGTCTTGATGATATCCTTAGCTGTTGCCCCTACATTCCTTGCAAGTACAATGCCTGAAAGCATCTCGGTTACATTGGCTCCAATAAGGTGAGCACCAAGGATCTTGTCTGTGTTTGCATCAATGATGAGTTTCACAAATCCATCTTTCTCGCCTGCTGTGGTAGCCTTTCCGCTCGCAGTGAAAGGGAATTTTCCAACCTTGTACTCAACGCCCATCTCCTTAACTTTCTTCTCTGTAAGACCTACAGATGCAATCTCCGGAGAAGTGTATGTAGCGCCAGGGATATTGCTGTAGTCTACAGGCTGCACATCCATGCCGGCAATCTTCTCAATACATGCAATTCCCTCTGCTGAAGCCACATGGGCCAAAGCCGGGGTAGCAATGACATCACCAATAGCATAAATGCCCGGAACATTGGTACGGAAGAAGTCATCAACCACAATCTTGCCCCTGTTCATCTCCACTCCAAGCTCCTCAAGGCCAATGCCGTTGGTGTTAGGGATAACGCCCACTGCAGAAAGCACACGGTCAACCTCAAGTTCTACCATACCTTTTTTGGTTTCAATAGAAAGCTTGCACCCCTCGCCTGTGGTATCAATAGCCTTCACTCCGCTTGAAACCATAACCTTTATGCCCATCTTCCTGAAGCTTCGGCTTAGCTGGTCTGCCACATCCTTATCCTCAAGAGGTACAATCTGGTCCATAAACTCAATAAGTGTAACATCCACACCCATAGAGCGGTAGAAATATGTAAACTCACTTCCAATTGCACCTGAACCAATGATTGCCATGCTCTTTGGAAGGGTCTCAGGAACCAATGCCTGACGGTATGATATAATCTTCTCACCGTCAATTGGAGCAAACGGCAAGGAGTTTGGTCTTGAACCGGTTGCAACAATTATATGGTCTGCCTCCACAGTATATGCCGCCTCAGCCTCTGGTGTAACCTCCACCTGGCTTCCCGACAGAATTTTGGCAGTACCTTTAAGCACTGTAATTTTATTTTTCTTGAAAAGGAACTCAATACCTTTGCTCATCTGTGCGGAAACACCACGCTCCCTCTCCACAACCTTCTTTATATCTGCATATGAGACAACAGCATCGGCCTCAACAGGTGAACCGTCTGCATTCCTCAACTCCACACCATAATCAGCAAGGTGCTTTGTATAATTGTATACCTGGGCACTTTTAAGCAATGCCGTTGTAGGGATACAGCCCCAGTTAAGACAAACGCCACCAAGCTCAGCCTTCTCAATCACTGCGGTATTGAAACCAAGCTGCGAAGCCCTGATTGCTGCAACATATCCTCCGGGACCTGCACCAATCACTACTATATCAAATTTGTTTTCCATATTGTATTTTTATCTATTCATTATCTTCTCCGGTCCGGTACAAGTTCCCGCCACTAAGGTGAGGAACTTGCAGTTGCCGGATGGGGTTAGTTCTCTTTTCCGTGACAGTTCTTGAATTTCTTGCCTGATCCGCAAGGGCATGGATCATTTCTGCCTACCCTTTTCTCCACATGCACAGGTGCATTTGATTTAGGCTCACCGCCGTTGGTAACCAAATCGTTGCGGCTTGTCTGCATACGGCTCAAGTCTGTACGTTTTCTCTGCTGCTGCTCACGTACAGGAATCTCTTCATCCTTATGTCTCAATGGAATGTGGGCTCTTGTCATGAATGCAAGCACATCCCTGCTTATCTTCTCAAGGATACCCTTGAACAGGTTGAAGCTCTCAAACTTGTAGATAAGTAGCGGATCCTTCTGCTCATATGTTGCATTCTGTACAGACTGTTTAAGGTCTTCCATATCGCGCAAGTGCTCTTTCCAGTACTCGTCAATCATAATAAGGGTAACCGATTTGGCCATTGCCTTGTAAAGTTCCATACCCTGGTTCTCGTATGCCTTCTTCAGATTGATTACAAGCTGCAGGATCTTTGCTCCATCCGATACCGGAATTGCAATATTCTCATAAGCGGCACCCTGAGTTGTGTAAATCTGCTCAATGATTGGCCATGCCTGCTTAACCATAACATCAGCTCTTCTTGCAATAACCTCCCTTATAGCCTCTGCTACCTTGTCAGACACCTCATCCACAGAAGCCTTCTTGAAGAATGCCTCGTCAAACGAAGGCTCAATTGAGAGCTGTCTCATAAGCTCAAACGAGAAGTCCTGGTAATTGAAGCTCTCCTTCTGTTGTGCAAGAACCTCTGCATAATCCTGGATCATGTTCTTCACATCAACCTCAATACGCTCACCGTAAAGGGCATTGCGTCTCTTGTTGTATATAACCTCACGTTGCGAGTTCATAACATCATCATACTCAAGGAGTCTCTTACGGATACCGAAGTTGTTCTCCTCAACTTTCTTCTGTGCACGCTCAATTGATCCCGACAACATTGAATGCTGGAGTACCTCACCCTCCTTCATACCCATGCGGTCGATGATCTTTGTCATCTTCTCACCACCGAACAGACGCATAAGGTCATCCTCAAACGAAACATAGAAAGTTGAAGAACCCGGATCACCCTGACGGCCTGCCCTACCGCGCAACTGGCGGTCTACACGGCGGCTGTCATGTCTCTCAGTACCGATAATTGCCAATCCGCCTGCCTCTTTCACACCGGTTCCAAGCTTGATATCAGTACCACGGCCCGCCATATTGGTTGCAATGGTAACTGCACCCGGCTGACCTGCCTCCGCTACAACCTGAGCCTCTGAAGCATGCTGTTTTGCATTCAGCACATTGTGCTTGATGCCCCTAAGTTTGAGCATACGGCTGAGCAACTCTGAAATCTCAACAGATGTTGTACCTACAAGAACCGGTCTTCCGGCCTTCTGCAGCTCTACAATCTTCTCAATTACAGCATTGTATTTCTCTTTCTTGGTTCTGTAAAGGACATCCTCCTCGTCATTTCTCAAAATAGGCCTGTTGGTAGGGATGGTTACAACATCCAACTTATAGATAGACCAGAACTCGCCTGCCTCTGTCTCTGCAGTACCTGTCATACCGGCAAGCTTGTGGTACATCCTGAAATAGTTCTGGAGTGTAATGGTTGCAAATGTCTGTGTTGCAGCCTCAACCTTCACATTCTCCTTAGCCTCAATTGCCTGGTGCAGACCGTCGGAATATCTTCTGCCGTCGAGAATACGGCCTGTCTGCTCATCCACAATCTTAACCTTGTTGTCCATAATTACATACTCAACATCCTTCTCAAACATTGTGTATGCCTTAAGCAACTGGTTTACAGTGTGTACACGCTCCGATTTAAGGGCATAGTCAGAAAGGATGGCATCCTTTCTTGCAAGTTTCTCCTCTGCCGAAAGAGTCTCCTTCTCAAGCTCTGAAATCTCCGCTCCCACATCCGGCAGGACAAAGAACTTGCTGTCATTTGTACCTTTTGCAATAAGCTCATGACCTTTATCTGTAAGCTCTACAGACCTCTGTTTCTCATCAATCACAAACAGAAGCTCATCAGTGATAAGATGCATCTGCTTGTTGTTGTCCTGCATGTAGAAATTCTCTGTATTCATGAGAATCTGCTTGATGCCAGGCTCGCTCAAATATTTGATAAGCGGGTTGTATTTAGGCAATCCCTTGTATGCTCTCAAAAGGGCCTTTCCTCCCTCTTCCTTATCACCTGCAGCAATTAGCTTTTTAGCTTCATTGAGCAACTGGGTAACCTGAGATCTCTGCTGTGTATACAAGCGCTCCACAAATGGTTTGAACTCCATAAACTGCTGGTCCTCACCCTTTGGAACCGGACCGGAAATGATAAGAGGGGTTCTGGCATCATCAATAAGCACAGAGTCAACCTCATCCACAATTGCATAGTGGTGCTTCTTCTGCACAAGATCATCAGGGCTCACTGCCATATTGTCCCTCAAGTAGTCGAAACCGAACTCGTTGTTTGTACCAAAAGTGATATCGGCACGGTATGCCTTCTTGCGGGCCTCCGAGTTTGGCTGATGCTTGTCAATACAGTCAACCTTAAGGCCATGGAACTGATAAAGAGGTCCCATCCACTCCGAGTCACGTTTTGAAAGATAGTCATTCACAGTTACAACGTGCACACCTTTACCCGCCAAAGCATTCAGGAACACTGGAAGTGTAGCCACAAGGGTCTTACCCTCACCGGTAGCCATCTCAGCAATCTTGCCCTGATGAAGCACGATACCTCCAATTAGCTGAACCTCGTAATGAACCATGTCCCAGGTAATGGTATTACCACCTGCAAGCCATGAATTCTTCCAGATTGCATAGTCACCCTCAATGCTCACAAAATCAGCTTTAGTGCTCAACTCCCTGTCTGCCTCAGAAGCAAGAACCTTGATTGTAGCGTTCTCCTTGAATCTTCTGGCAGTTGATCTGATAATTGCAAATGCCTCAGGAAGCACCTCCATAAGCACCACCTCAATGGCTGCATCAATCTTCTTGGTAAGCTTGTCCACCTCTGTTGCAATGCGCTCCTTCTCGTCGGGAGAAAGGGTCATATCCTCAAGTTGTCCTCTGAGTTCCTTCTTTTTTGCCTCATCTGCAGCAATGCGGTCTGCAATCACCTTCTTTATTCTCTGCGCCTCTGCACGCAACTCGTCATCAGACATCTTGTCTATCTTCTCATACGCAGCCAAAGCCTTGTTGAGAATTGGCCTGATCTCCTTCAAATCCCTGTCGGCCTTAGAACCGAACATCTTCTTCAATAAATCTGAAAATCCCATATCTTTATCTAGTCATCTATTTTTAATTCTTACAAAATCTGGCACAAATGCACACTGCGCCAATAACTCGCAAATATAACAAATCTGAATAATTATACCTAATTTTGCATTGCAATCCTTAGAGAAATGGAACACACACTGGCCACAAGCGCAGACGGAAGCAACACACTGCAACTCACACGCTTCAACGAAACATACCACTCCCGCAACGGAGCCTTTACAGAGGCCTCCCACATCTACATCAGATGCGGATTGGAATACCTGTTTGAAAAGGGACTGCAGAGCAGTTCTGGAGCCCCTGAGCTCAGTTCTGGAGCCCCTGCTGCCGGCATAACCGCCAGTGCAGCCCCTACCGTTTGCATAAACATCTTTGATGTGGGCCTTGGCACCGCCCTCAACTGCATCCTCACATGGTGCTGGCAGCAACAGTTCATCAGTTCAGGCCTGCCCCACCCCCAAATAGCATACTACGGCATAGAAAAATACCCCATTCCGCCCCAGGAGGCCCTCCAGATGAACTATCCTCAAGTGATTGCCGGGCATATGGGTATCATACTGCACCCCGAAGAGATCTCATCTGCCTTTGAAAAAATACATACTTGCGAATGGGAAAAGGATGTGGAGATCACCCCAGGATTCATTCTGCACAAAAGTTGCGCAGACATCTCATTGTTGCAGGGAGACTATTATTCTGCCGGGAAATACTCTTCCTCCCCGGCAATGATATTCTACGACACCTTCTCCCCTGCCACCCAACCCGAATTATGGGACGAGAGCATCTTCCGCGCCATTGCCTCAGGCTGCGCTCCCGGTTCCATTCTAACAACATACTGCAGCAAAGGCACCGTAAAGCAGGCCCTGCGAAACGCCGGCTTCACCCTTGAGCGCCTGAGCGGTCCTCCGGGAAAGAGACATATTTTGAGAGGGGTGCTGTAATGCTACACCCGCAGACGTCTACCGCGCCACAACCGCACACAAAAAAAGGGGCTGCCTCCAAGGCAACCCCTTCTGCTTTCTTGCTTATTTAAAAAAATTAAGCCTGAACGATAGCACCCATTGGGCAAGCGTTAGCGCAAGTACCGCAATCAGTACACATGTTAGCGTCAATTTTGTAAATGTCGCCTGCTGAAATAGCACCTACTGGACACTCGTCAATACAAGTACCGCAAGCTGCGCAATCCTCTGTAATTTTGTAAGCCATGACTTTAAATTTTATTGTTTGTTAATTGTGTTTAAACCGGCGCAAAGATAATAACAATGTTGTTAGTATCCAAAAATATCTTCAAGTGAAACTCTCTCCACTTTGCCGTATTTCTCTGGCGAGAAGGCCTTCATGTCAAGGTCTTTCTCAGAACCAAGGATACCAATCACGTATTTTCTGTCCTTGATAACCTTCTGCTGGAAATCTACAACATCCTGTAGGGTAAACTGTTGCACTTTCTCAAACAACTCCTTGTTAGGATCCTCTGAAAGACCGCGTTTCTGAAGGTTCAACCAGTAGTTGATTACACTCATGCCCTGGATTCTTGAGGTTCTCATATTTGCAATGATGTTCTCTTTTGCAATGTTGAATGCAGCCTCAGACTGTGGCATCTGGTTTACAATCTCATCAAATGCATTCACTGCATCCATCATCTTGTCATTCTGGGTTGCGATGAATGTTGTGAAGTAGTATGTCTGGTCTTTCTTGCCAGGGGCAGCATATCTTGCATTTGCAGAGTATGCCAAACCGCGTGCCTCCCTCATCTCCTGGAATACGATAGAGTTCATGCCGCCGCCAAAGTACTCGTTGTACATGTTTACAATTGGAGTCTGGGCAGGATCGTAAACCTCACCTGTATTTGAGTAAGAGATCATGTAGATCTGTTTTGCATTGTAAGGGGCAATCACAACTTTAGGCTCATTAACTACCTGAAGTTTAAGGTCCTCCTGTTTTGGGTATTTCTCAAGTTTCTCAGGAATGTTGTGATATTTCTCTACAACTGCAACTACATCAGCCATCTCCATTGGACCATAGTAAGTGATCATCTGCTCATATTTTGAAGCATCCTTTATCTCATTCAAAAGCTGCTCAGATGTCAATGCCTGAATCTCAGAATTTGAAAGCACATTGCGGTTCACATCCTTACCGTAGTTGATGTACTGGGTAAGCATAGAGTAACAGCCTCTCTGGTTGGTTTTGCTGTTGATTCTCTGGCGGAATACATTTGCCTTATAATTTGCAAGTACGGCATCATCACCCTTAACATTGGCAATCTTGTCCTCAATGATTGCAAGGGCAGCCTCCATATTCTCGCTCAAACCTGAAACTCCAATATACACTTTCTCCCCTGATGCAACTACATAAGCGTCACAAGCCAAATCGTAAAGTTCCTTATTAATCTGGGCTGCAGTTTTTTCTGCAGTACCAAGATAATTGAAATAACCGGTTGCAAAAGAGATGAACTTATTGTCCTTTGAACCAAAGTCAATTGCAATGCTCAAGTCGAAAAGCTCATTTTTTTCGTTTTTCTTGTAAAGCACCTCAACACCGCTCTTTGCAGAACCTTTCTGCATATCCTTGTTGAAGTCTACAAACACAGGCTCAATAGGTTTTGCAGCAGCAGCCTCAGCCTGGATCTGTTTCAAGAAATCACTCTGTTTGTCCCTGTTTGTAAGGATAGGGGTAATGGCAGGTTTGCTGATTGCAGCAGTCTGAGGAGCCTTACCCTGCTCCTTAAAGATTGAAACATAGCCGTTTGTAAAGTATTTGTTTGCAGCAGCAACAATCTCCTCTTTGGTAACTTTAGCCATATTGTCAAGCTCAGCAACCATATTTGCCCAAGGAATCTCATAAATAAATGAGGTCACAAACTTGTCTGCAGCTACAGTGTAGTTCTCAAGCTCACTCATCTGGTATTTCTTGTAGTTGTTGATGACACTTGCAATCATGCTCTCATCAAACTCACCTTTTTTAAGTTTCTCAATCTGCTCCATAAGAAGATCCTGCACATCCTGCAATGACTGTCCCTGTTTAGGTCTTCCCGACAAGATAAAGCATGAATGGTCAACAAAAGTATTCACGCCGCCACCTGCACCGCCAAGGACTTTCTGTGCCTGGTTGATGTTCACATCAATAAGTCCTGTGCTGCCGTTGTTGAGGATGTTCTCCAAAACGGTTAGGACAGGCATATCCTCGTGGTTTGCTGCAGGAAGTCTCCATGCAAGATACATGAACGGTGCCTCCTGGCCCTCAAGTACAAGTTTGACTGGCTCTGTAAGAGGCTCCTCCTGAGGGAACTCAAGTTTCTTCAAATTTGCATTTGGCTGGAAGTCTCCCCAATATTTCTCAATTGTTGCAACCATTTCGTCGGGATTAAAATCACCTGAAACACAGATTGCAATGTTGTTTGGAACATACCACTCTTTATGGTAGTTCTTGATATTGGTGATTGAAGGGTTCTTAAGGTGCTCCTGGGTACCAAGTACGCTCTGCTGGCCGTATGGGTGGTTAGGGAACAATGCTGCAAGCATAGCCTCAAGCACTCTTCTGCTGTCCTGTGTAAGTGACATGTTCTTCTCCTCGTAAACGGTCTCAAGCTCAGTGTGGAATCCTCTGATCACATTGTTCTTGAAACGGTCTGCCTGGATTTTTGCCCATGCATCAATCTGGTTGCTTGGGATATCCTCTACGTATACTGTCTGGTCGTATGAAGTATAAGCATTGGTACCTTTTGCTCCAATTGCAGCCATAAGTTTGTCATACTCATTTGGAATTGAGTATTTTGAAGCCTCGTATGAAAGGCTGTCAATCACCTTGTAGGCAGCAGCTCTCTCAGCCTCGTCTGTAAGGGTACGGTATACCTCAAACTCCTTCTCAATCTGATCCAGCAAAACTTTCTCAGAAGCGTAGTCGCTGGTACCGAACTGCTCAGAACCCTTGAACATCAAGTGCTCAAAATAGTGTGCAAGACCGGTGGTCTCGCTAGGGTCGTTCTTTGCTCCTACCTTAACGGCAATGTAAGTCTGGATACGTGGCTGGTCGGGGTTTACGCTCATGTAAACCTTCAAACCGTTGTCCAAAGTGTAGATTTTTGTGTTGAGCAAATCGCCGGGTACTGTCTCGTACTGGTATTTGCTACCGCAACTTGCCACAAACAGGGCAACTGCCACAACAAATAATTTAAAAAGCGGTTTCATATTTATATTTTGTTAGGTTATTTCCACTACAAAAATACACTTTTTGCATTATCTTTGTATGATTACTTTACAATATGAAAAGATTTTTACACATACTGATGCTTGCAACTGCATTAATTCTTGCACAAGCATCTAATATTCAGGCACAAAACAGTACCGAAAAGGGGATTGAATTCAATAGCAGGGTACATAATTTCGGCAAAATTTCCGTTGCCGAAGGGGCAAAGCACTGCACTTTTGAGTTCAGGAACACTTCAGACAAACCAATTGTAATAAACAATATAATCTCATCTTGCGGATGTACCACCCCAAAATGGCCCAAAAAACCGATTATGCCGGGTGAAGGGGGAAAGATTGAGGTAACTTACCTTAACGACCAGGGACCCTACCCTTTTGACAAGTCGCTTACCGTTTATACCTCTGCCTCACCAAAGCCAATCATACTCCGCATCACCGGTCTTGCATATGAGAACGAGCGCTCCATGAAGGAGATGTTCCCAATGCAGTTTGGTCCGCTTGCAGTAAAGAACTACACCATAAGAGGCGGGCAAATAAACCAGGGAAACACCAAGAGGGGCAACTTTACAATTGCAAACCTTACAGGCAAGGATGTAAAGTTCTCATGGGGAAAACTCTCTCCGGGACTTGAACTTTCACTTCCTGAAAACGGCATAATAAAAGGAAACTCCATTGCAGACATTGAGTGGAAAATTGATACCGGAGCAAAAGAGAACTGGGGCAACACAAAATACTCCGCAGAGGTACTGTACAACGGCACAAAAGCCGAAAATAAAATAACTGTGGAGGTGATGGTCATAGACAATTTCAGCTCCCTTACCAAAGAGCAGAAGAACAAGGCATCAATGGTATTGGCCGAGAACAGTTCATACAATTTTGGAACCGCAGAGAAAGGGAAACCTGTAACAGCAACCTTCAATCTCCGCAACACAGGCCACTCGCCCCTTGTAATCCACAAGATTGAGCACCCTAAAGAAATTAAAGTAAAAGCCCCTTCAACAGTGGAGGCCGGCAGCAAGTTCACCCTTGAGGCAACAGCTACCCCAGCCAAGACCGGAGAGGCAATCTATACAATAACACTTATAACCAACTCCCCAAACAGGCCCCTTGTAAACCTGTTTGTAACAGGAACGGTAAAATAATCATTAATCATCCCGACAGAAAATTTTAAAGATATGAGCGCAACAACAGGAGAATGGCCTCCAAAAAGCCATGAGAACCCAGACACAGCATTGGTAGTGAATGAAGGTGTGGAACAACCCCCTATCATCAACCCTTACATAAAGAACTTCTTTAAGAAGAAACCCTCACTTCTATCAGTAGAGGAGTATATGGCAGGAATCACATCCGGCAACACCACCATCCTCAGCCAGGCAATCACATTGGTTGAGAGCAACCTTCCTGCACACAGGGAAGTGGCACAGAAAATCATTGCCGCTTGCCAGGAGCACACTGTAAAAAGTGGTACAAAGACAATGCGCATTGGCATCACAGGTGTACCGGGTGCAGGAAAAAGTACATTCATTGAAGCATTCGGAAGCTTCATAACTTCAAAAGGTCACAAGCTTGCAGTACTTGCAATTGATCCCAGCAGTGAGAAGAGCAAGGGCAGTATCCTTGGAGACAAGACCCGTATGGAGACCCTATGCAACGATCCCAACGCCTTTATCCGCCCCAGCCCGAGTGCCGGTTCACTTGGAGGTGTGGCAAGAAAGACCCGCGAGACCGTCATCCTCTGCGAGGCTGCAGGATATGATGTAATATTCATTGAGACCGTAGGTGTAGGACAGTCTGAGACTGCTGTACACTCTATGAGTGACTTCTTCCTTCTACTGATGCTCAGCGGTGCCGGTGACGACCTTCAGGGCATAAAGAGGGGTATCATGGAGATGAGCGACATGATTGCCATTACCAAAGCCGACGGCAACAACGTGGAGAAAGCATCTATGGCACGTGCCCTTTATGCAAACGCCCTACACCTCTTCCCTCCTACAGAATCAACCTGGGTACCTACAGCACTTACCTCTTCATCGGTAACCAAAGAGGGACTTCCGGAGATTCTTGAGAAGATAGAGGAGTATTTTGCACTTGTAAAAGGAAACGGCTACTATGAACGCAAACGCCGTGAGCAGGCCCGCTTCTGGATGTACGAGAGCATCAACGAATCATTGAAGAACAGTTTCTACGAGAATCCTACAATAGAAAAGCTGATGACAGACTACGAGGCGGCAGTGCTTGAGGGTAAACTTGAATCATTCATAGCAGCAGGAGAATTGCTGGAAAAATACAGAAACCTGAATAAATAATGAGCTGGCATTTGGTACTGGATGTATTCAGGAACAGCATCCTCATAACAGGCCTGGTACTCATCATGATGCTCATGATTGAGTATTTCAACATTCACTCCCATGGCAAATGGTTTGCAAGGATACAGGACTCCAAGCTCAAGCAGATTCTACTGGGCTCACTCCTTGGCCTTGTACCCGGATGCATCGGAGGTTTTGCGGCCGTTTCCCTATATACCCACAGGCTCCTCACTCTGGGAGCCCTGGTGGCAATGATGATAAGTTCGTCGGGAGACGAAGCATTTATAATAATGGCAATGATTCCACGGGAGGGGCTTATCCTCTTTGGGATCCTCTTTGCCATTGCTGTAATTACAGGTATAATTGTAGACTACATCCTCTACAAGAAGCCCCAAGGAGACCTTTGTCCCGACAATTTTGAGATCCACTCCCCCATGGACAACAGTTCTTCCAATGTAAACTCCATCTTCAAGCTGGAATCATACCGAAACATGCTGAAACCTTCAAAGGAGAGGATTATAATAATGGTGGGAATTGCCTGCTTCATAGCAGCTGTAATTATGGGTATCCTCGCCTGCGGACACGACCACAGCCACGCTGCTGACACTGCCCATGCATGCACCTATGTATGCGAGCACGGGCATACCCACCACGGTCATATCCACGGAGGAGCAAGCCTCAACATACTCAACGAGAAGAGCATAAATGTGGTGTTTGCCATAATCAGCATCATCACCCTCTTCTTTACTGCAACCGCAAGTGAGCATTTTATAAAGGACCACCTTTGGAAGCATGTACTGAAAAGACACATGGTATCCATCTTCCTGTGGACATTCGGAACACTTATGGTGTGCCAGGTGGGAATGCAGTACCTTGATATTGAGCATTGGATAAGCAACAATATGGCAATGGTCATCATCCTTGCCGTACTTGTGGGAATAATCCCGGAATCTGGTCCGCACCTTATATTTGTAACACTGTTTGCACAAGGTGTACTTCCGTTCTATGTGCTCCTTGTAAACTCAATAGTACAGGACGGACACAGTGCATTGCCTCTGTTGGCAGAAAGCAAAATGAGCTTTGCCAAAGCAAAGCTCATCAATATTGCTGTAGGACTTATAATAGGATTCGCCTGTCTTATCCTCTTATAACCTTCATTGCCTCCATTGGATCCTGTGCCCCAAACACGGCACTTCCGGCAACAAGAACATCAGCGCCAGCCTCTTCAAGAGCCCTGGCGTTTTTTGTTGTTACGCCGCCGTCTACCTGGATAAGGCATTTTGCCCCTTTCTCATTTATCATCTTCCTTAGTCTGCGCACTTTGTCAAGGGCATTCTCTATAAAAGACTGTCCTCCAAAGCCCGGGTTAACAGACATGATCAGAACATAATCTACATCCATTATGATATCCTCAATAAGAGAAATGGATGTGTGTGGATTAAGGGCAACTCCGGCCTTCATTCCAAGAGCCTTAATGGCCTGGATTGTCCTGTGAAGATGAGTACATGCCTCATAATGTACACTCAGCCACTCAACACCAAGCTCTGCAAAGTTTGCAAGGTAACGGTCGGGGTCTACAATCATAAGGTGTGCATCCAGAGGCTTCCTGGCCTTCTTGGCCATAGCCTTTACAACAGGGAAACCGTATGAGATATTAGGGACAAACACTCCGTCCATAATATCAAGGTGGAACCAGTCTGCCGCTCCCTCATTTACAAGTTCCACATCCTTGTCCAGCTGTCCGAAATTTGCAGACAACATGGATGGTGCCAACAAAATGCTCATATATTATATAAGTTTAATTATTTCAATGAAACAAGAATCTCCTCAAGCAACATTCTGAACTTGTCCAATGAAGCAAGATCAAGACGCTCGCCAGGAGCATGCACACCCCTTAGTGTAGGGCCGAATGAAATCATGTCCAATCCAGGGAACTTGTCGAGGAACAGGCCGCACTCCAAACCTGCATGGATAGCCCTCACTACAGGCTCAACTCCAAACAGTTTCTTATATGCAGCAACAGAAAGTTCCAGAATCTCAGAATTCACATTAGGTTTCCATCCCGGATACTCGCTCTCATGAGCTACTGTTGCACCTGCCATCTCAAAACATGCCTCTACCATCTCTGCAGCCCATCTGCGGCAGCTGTTGATTGCACTTCTCTGGCTTGTTCCAATTCTAATAATGCCACCTTTCTGCATCTTTATTGATGCAAGGTTGGTTGAAGTTTCAACAAGACCTTTAACATCATTGCTCATTGCAAGCACTCCATGAGGTGCACTGTACAATGCATAGATAAGAGATGCTGCAGTATTCTTGTCAATAGCTTTCTTAGGGGTACCAAAGTATGTACCGTCCGCCACGTCATGGATTCCAACTTCTCTTGCAATACCGTCTACAGCAGGATCGGAAACCTTATATTCATCCTTAACCTCAGCTACTACCTCCCTGAATATCTTAAGGATAGATTTCTCCGCCTTCTTTGCAAAACCTATTACGGCATAAGCCTCACGGGCAATGGCATTTCTCTTGTTTCCGCCGTCAATCTCATAAAGTTCAATATCATGCTTTGCAAGTGCCCTGTAAAGGAATCTTGCAAGAACCTTGTTGGCATTTGCCCTGTTCTTGTCAATATCATCTCCACTATGACCACCTTGTGCACCAAAGATCTTGAACTCGCATTTTACAAAATCCTTTGTAGCAGGATAAGTGGTGTACTTGAATTTTGCAGTGGTATCAATACCGCCTGCACATCCTATGAAAAGTTCTCCCTCATCCTCAGAATCAAGGTTGATAAGAGTCTTGCCTGTTATGAATCCAGGCTCAAGGGCCATGGCACCGTCGAGACCGGTCTCCTCACTTACTGTAAAGAGAGCCTCAATGCGTCCGCATTTCAAATCAGGATCTGTAAGGGCTACCAGCTGTGCTGCAATTCCAATTCCGCAGTCTGCGCCAAGTGTGGTATCCTTTGCTATAAGCCACCCGTTCTCCTCAACTGCAATGATAGGATCTTTTGTAAAATCATGCTCAACACCGGCATTCTTTTCGCATACCATATCGGAGTGGCTCTGAAGCACTACTGTAGGGACATTCTCCTTTCCTGGGGCAGCCTCCCTGATGATAAGGACATTTCCTGCCGCATCAGTCCTGCACTCAAGTGAATGCTCTTTTGCAAAGTTCTGCAAGTAAGCTATAATCTGCTCTTCGTGACCGCTTTCACGTGGTATTGTAAGTATCTCCTTAAAGGAATCAAGTATCTGTTGTGTCTTCATAAAAAAAAATGCATTAAACTTTTTCAAATTTAATACATTTTTTCTATCGTTCCGCTTTTAAAAGCTTTTCTATTGCCAAAACATCCTGTTTGAAGTTCCTGTCGGTTTCTATAAGGTCACTCACAGTGTTGCATGCATGGAGAACTGTGGCATGATCCTTTCCTCCTATCTGGGCTCCAATTGCCGCCAGAGATGTTTTTGTAAGGCTTCTTCCAAGATACATGGCTATCTGCCTTGCCTGAACAATCTCCCTCTTGCGGGTTTTTGAGAGAAGCATCTCCTTACTTATCTTAAAGAACTCGCATACTACAGTCTGTATCCTCTCTACTGAAATCTCCTGGTTTACTGTAGTAACAATCTTGTCTACAAGCCTCTGGGCAAGCTCCATTGTTATGGTATCCTTGCTGAATGTTGCGTGGGCAATAAGTGAAACCAATGTTCCTTCAAGCTCCCTTACACTTCCAACAACCTTTGATGCCAAGAAATCAAGAACCTCTTCCGGAAGCTGGATGCCGTCCCTCATGCTCTTTGCCTGAAGAATCTCCAGACGGGTATTGTATGAAGGAGGGGTAAGCTCTACAGACAATCCCCATTTGAATCTTGAAAGAAGTCTCTGCTCAAGACCCATCAAGTCCACAGGTGCCTTATCTGAAGTAAGGATCAGCTGTTTTCCACTCTGGTGAAGATGGTTGAAAATATGGAAGAATGCATTCTGGGTACCCTGTTTGTCTGCAAACTCCTGTACATCGTCGAGAATAAGTACATCTATCATCTGATAGAAGTTAAGGAAGTCTGTCAGCTTGTTCTTCACATTCACAGCATCCATATACTGGGTCATGAACCTGTTTGCAGAAACATAAAGAACAGTCTTTTCAGGGAATTTGTTCTTCACCTCAATTCCAATGGCCTGTGCAAGGTGAGTTTTCCCCAAACCTGAAGCGCCATAGATGAAAAGGGGGTTGAAGGCATTCTTTCCGGGGTTGTTTGCAATTGCCATACCAGCCGCACGTCCCAATTTGTTGCAATCTCCCTCTATGAAGTTGGAGAAACAGTTGTTGGAGTTAAGCTGGGAAGGTATATCCAACTGCTGAAGTCCCGGAAATGTAAACGGATTAAGCGGAGCTGTATTTGTCAATGGTACAGGTACCGGCTTGTTCTTTGGAACGGCATCCTGAGACGGCATGGTAACAGGTGCTCCATCCTTTACAATCTGCACTTTGTACATAAGTCTTGCATCATTGCCCACATATTTGCGCAAGGCCCTGCTCAAAAAACTTATGTAATGAGCCTCAAGATACTCCCTGAAAAACTCAGACGGCACCTCAATTGTAAAGGTACTGCCAACAAGACTCACAGGCTTGATAGGCTCAAACCAGGTCTCATACTGCTTTGGCTGGATAACTCCCTTTATCATCTGCAGACAGTTATTCCATACCTCAATATGTTGTGGGCCGTTCATCAGTTTTTATAAATTTGCTTAAAGGATAATTCGCTTGTTGATTGCAGTGCAAAAGTGAGGAAAAAATTATTATAAAAAAAAACAAAATCTATTGCATTTTTCAAAAACAGTATAAGTGCCTATAAATCAGCATTAATTTTTTTAACAAAATTAACCGCCTGAAAATCAGGCGGTTAATTTCTAACTATCTAATAATCTTAGAGATAGAATTTTCAATCCGTAACCACTAGAAAACACTCACCTTTATGTACTTCTTAGGGTTCTCCGAAATCCCCTTCACAAGCTTGTCCACATCGTTTATAAGGGTATTTACAGCGTTGTGCAGAGAGTCTGTAGAGAGGAGTTTTCCTACAGATCCATTAGGGTCCTGGAGCTTCTCTGAAAGGTTTCTCAAGCTTTCAATTGTCTTGTCGAGTTCAGCTTTTGAAAGGGAAGAAGTGATGGCATTCACATTCTCCAGAGAACCTTTTATCTCATCTGTACTTTCGCCCAGCCCTTTTGAGAGGACCTCAAGATTTTTCACAATCTCCACAAGCTCCGGCGATATGTTGTCCAATGTCCTGCTCAATGAGGCCGCATTTGCAAGGGTACTGTTAAGATGTTTCAGCGAGCTCTGAATTTCCGCCCTTGATGTTGAATCCAGAAGTTTGTCAACACTCTCCAGTGTACGGTTCATTGTGGCCATAAGTTCAACAGCCTGCTCTTTCAATGGCTCAATCTGTCCCATCACCGTAGAGATCATGTCGGCCTGGATTGCAGATGCCAATGTATCTCCACTCTCCAGGATTTGCTCCGAATCACCAATATTTATCCTTACAGCCCTTGCTCCCATTATATCCGCGCTGTAAACTTCCGCTGTAGAGTTTGCAGGAATCTCAAACTGGGATTTCACCTTCAGTTCAACCTCAAAGTTGTTCTGTTGCGGATTGTATGTGATATCCTCAACCATTCCAACCTTGTAACCCCTCAAATACACAGGCCCTGTTACCGTAAGGCCGTCTACCTGGTCATATACAGCATAGTACGAATTGCTCCTGTTGAAAATATCCTCACCTCTGAGGAAATTTATCACCGCAAATGTTGCTATGAGCGTAAGAAGCACAAACAGGCCTATTGCCTGCATTCTTGTAAGTCTGAATTTTTCCATATCACTTAACTATTTTATTTCCTTTAATGTGTATTACAAAGGCTCCAGGAAAACTCTTCCTCAAACGGGCAAGCTCCGCTGCAGCTTCCTGTCGGGAAGAAAAACCTCCTATATAATATTTATAGAGGTTTCCCACCTTTATGAACTTTGCATCCTTTCTTCCTCTCAAATCATATGCCCCTTTTGGGAGCTGTTTTGCCACGGAGAGGATTTGTACTGCATAAAACTCTTCTTCCTCAGGCTCTACACTTTGCGTTTGTCCTTTATCCTGCTCCAAAGTTTCCGGTCTCACGGATGCATCTGATATCTGCGCACCTTTTTCCATCTCTTTCCTATATGCCTCAAATGCATTGAAGAGCCTTCTGGCAAACTGTTCCTGTCCGCTTTTGCTCACCAGTACCGAACAATCCTTGGGGTTGGAGATAAAACCCAACTCCGTGAGTACAGCCGGCATTGTTGTCTTCCACAATACAAGCAACCCTCCCTGCTTTACTCCTCGGTTAACCGTAACAGGCCCCTTGGCAAACTGTCCCTGCACATGGGCAGCATATTTTATACTCTGCTCCTGATGCATATTCTGCAGCAGCGAGAAGATGATGTATGACTCGGGAGAATTGGGATCAAAACCTGCATATTTGGTCTGATAATCATCTTCAATCACAATTACAGAGTTCTCAGTCTTACACACCTCAAAATTATCATCACTTTTATGGGCTCCCATAACAAAGGTCTCTGTACCTCTGGCCTGCGTTGCCTTTGCAGAGTTCACATGGATTGATATGAACAGGTCCGCCTTATTTCTGTTGGCAATTGCAGCCCTCTGGGAAAGTTCCACATATTTATCTGTACTTCTGGTATATATGACTTTTATATCCGGATACTTGGCCTTAATCATATTGCCAAGTTTGAGTGCCACAGATAGTGTTATGTCCTTCTCCTTATATTTCCCGTTCCTGGCAATTGCACCCGGATCCTTTCCTCCATGTCCGGGATCTATTACCACCGTTTTTATGCGCAATGCGTCGCCTACCTCCTGCGCGCACACGCACAAGGGGAAAACAAGCATCAGCACCAGAACAATAATATTTGTGAGTTTACTTTTAAGTGGCATATTAGTTGCAAAAAAAGTGTTATTTTTGCGTTTTGCAAAAGTACAAAAAAATCTCCATTGCGGAGACAATATATAAGGCTGAAACATGTATCTTACAAACATAAGAGATATTAAAATACGTTTGTTCCTCATTCTGGCAATTGCTGCACTTCCATTGCAGGGATACTGCAACAGAAGCTACCTTGACACACTGAAAACCAGGATTGCCAACCTTGGGACTACCAAAGCAGTTGGTGCAGACACACTCCTGCATGTGCATTCCGACACATTGCATGCAGATACACTTGCACATGCCCATGACACCGCAGTAAACAACAGCACACTTGATGCCCCAATATTTTCCGGCGGCAAGGACTCCATTGTAAAGGATTTCAATGTAGACGGAAGGAAGATGATCTACTACTACGGAGATGTGAATGTCAAATACAACGATATTGAGATTTCTTCGGAATACATGGCATTTGACATTGATTCCAAAACCGTATTTGCAAAAGGTCTTCCCGACACAAGCGGAAAAACTGTTGGTTCCCCTGTAATGAAACAGGGTGAAACCCAATACGAAATGGAGAGTGTATACTACAATTTCAAATCGGGAAAGGCCAAGATCAAGAACATGATCACCCAGGAGGCAGAAGGATATCTTCACGGAAAATACATAAAGAAGATGCCGGACAACTCCATCAATATCTCCAAAGGAAAGTACACCACATGCGACCTTGAACATCCCCACTTCTACCTTCAGATGACCACAGCAAAGGTTGTACAGGATCCCGACGGAGGACAGAAGACCGTATTCGGACCGGCATATGTGGTACTGGCAGATGTTCCTACCCCATTTGCCCTTCCGTTCGGATTTGTTCCTCAGTTCAAGGGGCGTTCCAGCGGACTCCTTATGCCAAGTTACGGAGAGGAGGCGGCCAGAGGTTTCTTCATGAGGGGACTCGGATACTACTTTGTGTTAAGCGACCACTTTGACATTGCTGCAACAGGAGACATCTACACCATGGGATCATGGGCAGGACAGCTTAATGCCCGCTACAACAAGAGATACAAATACAACGGTAACTTCAGCCTTGCATACCAGAACGACCAGACTGGAGAGAAAGGACAGCCAGATTTCTTCCAGACAAAGAACTTCTCCATGCAGTGGAGCCACTCTATGGACCCGAAGGCCCGTCCAGGAACATCATTCAGGGCTTCTGTAAATTTCTCAAGCCCGTCGTACAACCAGTACAACAACCAGACGAATATCCAAACTGCAATGCAGAACCAGATATCTTCGTCAATTTCGTATGGCAAAAGCTGGGCTGGAACACCTATAAGCTTGAGTATAAATGCAATGCATAGCCAGAACTCAAGGGACAGCTCATACGCGGTAACGTTTCCTAACGTAACCTTTACCGTAAGCAGGATATATCCTTTCAAAAGGAAGGAAAGAGTTGGAAAAGAGAAGTTCTACGAATCGTTTGCATTCAACTACAATGCAACTCTCGACAACAAGATAAACTTCAAGGCCAGCGAGGTTGGAGAGCCTGATTTCTTCAAAAAAATGAAAAATGGAATGAGACACAACTTCAGCATCTCACTCCCTTCATTCACCATAGCCAAATATATTCAGGCATCACCATCCGTAACATACGGAATGAACTGGTACTTCTCAGACTGCGAGAAAGTATACAACTCGGAAACGCAAAGGGTAGAGACCGTATACTCAGATCCTTTGAGCACATTTGGAATTACACAGAACTATTCTGCAGCCATATCGTTGAGCACAAGGCTTTACGGAAAGTTTGTATTTGGCAAGAACCGCAAAGTTGAAGCTATCAGGCACATGGTAACCCCATCTGTATCCTTTGGCATACAACCGGACCTTGCCACCGCCGCAAACGGATTTACCCAGCTGAGCTATGTTGATGCCAACGGCATACAACACGTTGTAAACTACAACAAATATGAAGGACAAACCTACTCTCCTCCAGGCAGAGGCAAGAGCGCATCAATGAGTTTCTCGCTTGGAAACAACGTTGAGGCCAAGATAAAGGACAGGAATGACACTACCGGAACAGGTGTAAAAAAAGTGAAGATCATAGACCAGTTGTCATTTGGCGGATCTTACAATTTCCTTGCAGACTCACTGAACCTGTCCAATATTTCAATGAATATGAACACAACCATATTCGGGAAATTGGGACTTAATGTGAATGCCTCATTTGATCCTTACGCAATAGACCAACAAGGCAAGAAAATAAACACATTCAACATTATGAAAGAGGGTGGGTTCAAGCTTGCACGACTGATGAATGCAAGTGCATCCTTCTCATACTCCTTCTCTGGAGAGGGCAAGGGAAGAATGGGATCGGACTACAAGGACCCCAATGCCATAACCTCCCAAAACAGTTCATACCAGAGGATATACCATAACCCTATGACAGGCGAGTATATCCCTGGCGGATGGGTATACTATATGAGTCCTAATGTACCTTGGTCTGTAAATGCCAACTTCAGTTACAGTTACAACCGGAGCTACCAGTATGCAAATGAAAGGCTGCTCACCAAACACAACCACATGATGACTGTGGGATTGGGTGGACAAATAAGGCTTACAGATGCACTCAACATCAACCTGAACTCAGGTATTGACATGATGAAGATGAAACTTACCACAACCCAGATGAGTGCCACATACGACTTGCACTGCTTTGCAATATCTGTTTCTTACGTTCCTAATGGAAGGTGGGAAAGCTGGAGTTTCAGGATAAATGCAAAGGCATCTGCCCTTGCAGATTTGTTGCAGTACAAGAAGAATGCAAGCTACTGGGACAACAGATTCTAAAATACATTTAATACATATATGAATATGGAAAAGAAAATCGTAGCAAGTGCCAAAGCTCCTAAAGCAGTTGGCACATACAGCCAGGCTGTAATTGCCGGCAACACAATTTATGTTTCTGGCCAGCTTCCAATAGATGGAGCTACAGGCGAGTTTGTACCAGGCGGAATTGAGGAGCAGCTTCACCAGGTATTCAAAAACCTTCAGTATGTTCTTGAGGAGGGCGGATACTCTTTTGCAGACGTTGTAAAGACCACTGTTCTTCTTTCAGACCTTGCAAACTTTGCAAAACTTAATGAGGTTTACGCAATGTACTTCAGCGAGCCATATCCTGCACGCGTAGCATACCAGGTTGCAGCCCTTCCAAAAGGAGCGTTGGTTGAGATAGATGTAGTTGCAGTAAAATAAGGAAGACTCTTCCAAAAAGCGCAATAAATGGGTAAAAAATGAACTTTTACCCATTTATTTTTGTTTATAGCAATAATAGTTTTTACCTTTGTAATGCCCTTGAGGATCTACAAAGGGCGTTCCAAGTAATATTTCCATATATTCATATCCATTTTAAATATATGTACGACATAATGCAATTGAGCAGCAAAAGTTTGGAAGAACTTTTTGTTATTGCTGAAAATTTGAACATCAAACGTGTAAAGTCCTACACAAAGGATGAACTTGTATACAAGATTCTTGATGAACAGGCTATTCAGGGGGTAAACAAACCTATACAGAAAAAGAAGAGGGACAGGATTGTAAATCCTAAACTTGCCAAAGTGGAGGTTTCATCCAATATAGAGAAGGTTGAGGAGGCACAGGCACCTGAAGCTGCACAGGAAGCACCTAAAGCAGAGGGCAACATGGAGAGGGGAAAACGTCCAAGGCAAAGAATGCCAAGGGCTAACCAAGAGGCTCAGCCAGTAGCAACTGCCGCTCCGGCACCTGAAGCTAAACCTGTAAAAGAACCGGTTGCTGAACCGGCACCAGCACCTGCCACAGAGGAAGACCAGACAAAAGGCCAACATGCACCAAGAGAAAATTCTTCCCGACAGGAAAATACCCGCCAGGAAAAAGAGCATAAAGGACGAGGCAGAAAGAAAAAGAACCCTCAGGCAAAACAGAGTGAGGGACAACCAGCAGCAGAAACGGCTGAAACCGTTGCCTCAGCAGAGGCACCTGCTCCACAACCGCAGGGAAATGCTGAAGTTCCACAGGAGAGTCCGGCTCAAGTTTCTGAGCCCGTGGAGACAGTTGCTGAAGAGCACAATGAAACTCCTGAACAGCACAACCACAAAAAACAGCCTAGAATTGAGTTTGAAGGAATTGTAAAGGCAAGCGGCGTACTTGAAATCATGCCGGACGGCTATGGCTTCCTAAGGTCATCAGATTACAACTACCTCAACTCACCTGACGATATCTACGTATCCCAGTCACAGATCAAGCTGTTTGGCCTCAAGACAGGTGATACCCTGTTTGGAGAGATCAGACCTCCAAGAGAGGGTGACAAATATTTCCCATTGGTAAAAGTTGACCAGATTAACGGAAGAAGCCCTGAGTTCATCAGAGACCGTGTACCGTTCGATTTCCTTACCCCACTTTTCCCTAACGAGAAATTTGAGCTTCTTGCAAACGGCCACAACAACCTATCTTGCCGCATCGTAGACATGTTCACCCCTATTGGTAAAGGACAGCGCGGACTTATCGTTGCACAGCCAAAGACCGGTAAGACCATGTTGCTTAAGGAGATTGCCAATGCAATTGCAGACAACCACCCTGAAGTATACATGATTGTACTGCTTATTGACGAGCGTCCTGAGGAGGTTACAGATATGGCCCGCAGCGTAAAGGCTGAGGTAATTGCCTCAACATTCGACGAGCCTGCAGAAAGACACGTAAAAGTTGCCAATATAGTACTTGAGAAAGCCAAAAGACTTGTAGAGTGCGGTCACGATGTTGTAATCCTGCTGGATTCAATCACCCGTCTTGCAAGGGCATTCAATACGGTGCAGCCTGCATCGGGAAAAGTACTGAGCGGAGGTGTTGATGCAAACGCACTTCACAAACCAAAACGCTTCTTTGGAGCAGCCCGCAACGTAGAGAACGGCGGGTCACTTACCATCCTTGCAACAGCCCTTACAGAGACCGGTTCAAAAATGGATGAGGTTATCTTTGAGGAGTTCAAGGGAACAGGTAACATGGAGCTTCAGCTAGACAGAAAACTTGCCAACAAACGAATCTTCCCTGCAGTAGATGTAACCCTAAGTTCAACCAGACGTGACGATCTTCTGTACAAGCCTGAAGACACCAACCGCATCTGGATCCTCAGAAACCACCTTGCCGACATGACCAGCATAGAGGCTATGGAATTCATGAAGGAGCGCCTTCAGGGCACAGCCAGCAACGAAGAGTTCTTCAAGTCAATGAATGGATAAAACAACAATTATACAGTATTATCCAAGAGGTTAAGCACCCTTATAACCTCTACAATACCGTATAACGCAAAAATGCATGCTCAATCTCATCTCATTCTGTAAGGTTAAGCATGCATTTCTTATTTATGAGCACCAGCAGGACTGGTCGACGTACTCAACCTCTTGCCTATACTCGAACGGGAGGGTGACCCAATTGTTTAAGATAAGGGTGTTTTGCTTAATTCAGCCCTTTTATCATTGGATTTTCTGTTGATAAAACTTCAATATAAATATCATCATCTGCAAAAATAAAGTGCTTAACTTCATTGATATCTCTTTCAGTCATCATCACATCACCCCCTGCACCCAAAAGCCACTCCAAATAAGCAGATTTTCCAGTTATTTTGTATAATGGAAATATCCTGTTAGGGAATTGCTTCGAAATATGATCATCTATACTATAAATTGATATATATTTATGTAAGTGCAATAAGGGAGCCATCCTGTATGATAATACGCTATCTTTAAAAATGAATTCTATTGTATTATCTTTATAAATATACTTTATATGAAGTTCACTGCCCGGTCCTGGTAGATTATATGTGAGATTGCATTCAATTATTTCATATTCTCCTAGTTCCGGGTTTGTCAATAAAGGTGTCATTATTCCGTATTTCATTTTATATATCTAATTTTTATATTATTTTTAACTTTATTTTTAAATTGGATTTCAATGGTTGGGGCACCATGAGAACTTCCTGTTCTAACTACTATATGTGTTCCATTTGCATCAATCCCCATATATCCTCTATAATCCGGAGATTTTATTTCCTTTATATTTCTCAAATTCAAAGCTTTAAAATCTTTTAGAGCCTTGGCATAGCCACCTTTTTTTACATATTGTATACTTCTCGACTTAGATATCAGTTTTGCTTCAAACAGAAGATCGTTAAATGTCTTATATCTATTTACATCTAAAACATAAATCCGATTCACTATTCCAACAGTAGTTAAGCCAAATAAACTTATAGATGTTATCTGTGTAACAGGATGATTTAGAAAATTACTTTGCGCATTATAGATACCTTGAATTATCGGATTCTCATTATTCGTATACGGAGTAACTAACACCGCCCTTTCTACACCTTCATCATCTGCGACCAATGACTCAGTTTTGTTAGTTTTAGTATAAACAACACCTTCATTGATGTCAATTATTGAGAAAGAACCATCTTCGTTTCTGGAAATTCTTCCAGAAACATCATCATGTTCCCGACGGTATCTTCTTGCATCTTTTCTACTTTCAAACAATCCATTTGGGTCCACATAATTTATGGGGTCGTTTAATGAGAATCTGTAAGATGACAGGCTATACATTTCTTCAGCCAACGGATCCTGCGCCGTCCATCTTCCAATTGCCGGGTCATACATCCTCGCCCCATAATCCAACAACCCAAGGTTGCCAATTGTTTGCAGCTCCTTGCCGTTGAA
>JAGBTG010000022.1 GCA_017631435.1 Bacteroidales bacterium
AGGTTTTGTTGCCCTCTTTGGGCTTGCCAGGACGCACCTGGCGGAGAACTAGAGAATAAGGGATTGACATAAGGGTTAAGGACCCCTCCCCGTACCCTCCCCTGTATGGGAGGGAGTATATAGTACAAGGGGAATGAGGATTTTGTTAAAGGGTTAATAATAGATTAGAGATGGACCCCTCCCGTACCCTCCCCTGTATGGGAGGGAGTATAATGTACTGCCGATGTGGCCACGAGTCGGTTGTACTGCTCCCCCTCCCTCACAGGGAGGGATGGGGTGGGTCTGCTGTTCACTACATGCAACTTGCCGTGCCAAACGTAGTTGCAATTGCCGTGAGGATGGTGATTACGATGTTGAGGATCTTGCCCCAAGTGGAGTTGTTGTTGAAGGTTCCCATAGTGGTAAATTTTGAAATGGATTGAACTTATTTATCAAGGCCTTGTTTCTGTTGCAAAGATAGTGCTTAAATCTGGCGCTTTGCGAGATAGAGCAAGATAGAGCAAGATAAAGTGCACCGAAGGCGCATTATGTGTTTTGTCGTCCTTCTGGCTTATAGTTTTCTGTCTTCGTCCACAATTTGCCTTTGCGCCCTCTGTCGCGCGTAGCCAGCGACTACTCCAGCGGTAGCGTAGTTTGCATTGAATTCTGCGTCCTTTGCGCCCTTTGCGTGAGATAAAGATAAGAGTGTTTTGTTTTCACGCAAAGAGCGCAGAGAGCGCAAAGTTTTATTTACCTTTCGTATTCCACGCTGGCGCTGGAGTGGTCGCAAACTTCGTTACGACAAGAGTGCGCAGAGAGTTTTATCCACCCCCTCCCCCCTGCGGGGTACTCCCGCCTGTCTCAGGGGGAGAAGGGCTGGCGCGGTGCTGGCGGTTGTAACCGCTCCCTCCCATAGAGGGGCGAGCGAGGTCTTCAGAGGAAGCACTGAATGTGCTTCTGTGCCTCGGGAGGGGAGTACTCCCCAGTGCGACGCGCGGACTGGCTGGGGGAGGGGTCTGCTCTGTAAAAACCTTTACATCCCTCTCTGCCCGGTTCAGGGCGGGAAATCATCGTATCGTCAAGGCTCGGTCCTCGCATGGAATCATCTGTGAACATGAATTAGCAGGCGCATGACAATCTGACAACACCGGCAAGGGCAAAGGACAACAGGTTCGGGGGACAGAAAATCTACTCTCTTGTGTGTGTAGTTTGTTTCGCAACACGCTGATAAACAATAATGTATGGCTACATGAGGGGGAGGATACAGACACCAGCGAGTACTATAGTCGGTACACTACGCTTTATAAGATAAGTATGTAGAATATATAGGAAAAATCTTTACACAGCATATAGGGGGGTCCTCAGATCCTCAGTCCTCAGTCCGAAAATGACAGACTGCTATTTGGATGTTATAATATAATAATATTATATTATAAATTTATTTTTCTCAATCCAACGTAGCGTAAAAAATGAACTGAGGACTGAGGACTGAGTACCCTATTAGCCCCAAGTTATATTTAAGATGTTGAAATTAAGCATCATACACTATCTGGCACTATCTTTAGCCACCTGCCACATCCCCCAAATCCATACTGAACGGGTTGACTTTTTCTGCCCATGTTCGTTGACTTTTGACGGGATTTTGAACGTTAACGTTTAATGTTGAACGAAGAGGGATGGAAAATAAATACAGCGGAATGCTTGCGTGGGAGGAGGGGATTTTGTATCTTTGCGCGTTGGAAAACAACGAACCCTATGGCACAACACGACAATGTCTTCTCTTTGACTGACATAAAGAAGAAGGCTGACAAGATTCAGATTTTTGACGAGCGTACTATCGACGAGGAGGGCAAGGCAATCCCCTTCGTTGATCAGATGGCGCTTGTTACTCACTATCTCCAAATGAGAGATTTGAGGGTAGAGATTCCCTATGCCCAAAAGGCAGAGGATATTCTGGATTCGTGGTGCGATTTTGCTACAGGTGGCAAGGCTAAAGAGCAGGTGCAGGATGTTGTCCGCGAGGGCGGTATGGCCCTTCAGCAGTATCTGTTTCCCGAGTTGTTTCAGGTGCGTTTTCCTGCTCAGGAGAATCCTTCGTTCACCTTCATAGACCTGTTTGCAGGCATCGGTGGTTTCCGCATGGCTTTCCAGAATCTGGGTGGCAAGTGCGTGTTCTCTTCCGAGTGGGACGAGCAGGCAAAGAAGACCTACTATGCCAATTATGGCGAAGTGCCTTTCGGTGATATCACCAAGGAGAGCACAAAGAATCTGATTCCCAAGCAGTTTGACGTACTATGTGCGGGATTCCCTTGCCAGGCGTTTTCAATCGCAGGATATAGAAAGGGTTTTGAGGATACCCGTGGTACGCTGTTCTTTGATGTGGCAGAAATCATCCGCAGGCATAGGCCTAAGGCTGTTTTTCTGGAGAATGTAAAGAACCTGAAGGCCCATGATAAGGGGAACACCTTTAAGGTCATAAAGCAGACCTTGGAGGATATGAACTACGTAGTATATGAAAAGGTGATGAATGCCATGGATTATGCCAATGTGCCTCAAAACCGCGAGCGTATATTCATAATTATTGCTGTCCGGTAAAACTTTTTTTTGATATTTAAAATTAGGGCTGACACTTCTCACGAGGTATCAGCCCTTTTGGTTACCTTTGTTTTCGACTAATAAAATAACGTAACCATGCGCAAAGATAGTTATTTTACCGG
>JAGBTG010000023.1 GCA_017631435.1 Bacteroidales bacterium
ACAAACTTTTGGGGGGCTAGCTCAGTTGGCTAGAGCACTAGCTTTGCAAGCTAGGGGTCAAGGGTTCGACTCCCTTGCTCTCCACAAAAGGAGTCTGAGGCTCCTTTTTTATTTAGTTCTTTTTAATGAGTTTTTGCTCATACCTGGGGGGCTAGCTCAGTTGGCTAGAGCACTAGCTTTGCAAGCTAGGGGTCAAGGGTTCGACTCCCTTGCTCTCCACGGAAAATTTTTTTAATTGGATTCAAGCCTTAAGGTTTATGCCTTAAGGCTTTTTTTTTGCCATACTCATTTTATTTTTTAAATTTGCAGACTAACTATATAACAACTATTTAACACATTATACGAGATGGCAAAAAAAATTAACTGTTTTATTCCTGTACAGGAGAAAAACCAGGTTATTGAGACTGTAAACGGTCTTAAAGCTAATGAGCTTGTAGCAAAAATCTATCTTTTGGCTACTGAGGATTTCAATGAGGCAATTGAGGGTTGCGAGGTTGTAAAGATTGATTCTTTGCAGAGCACTGCAACCGTTAAGAAGATTGCTGAGCTTTCAGATGCGCCTTATTCACTAATCTACACCAAATACACTACTTTGGAGCTAGGTTACTTTGCATTGGAGAGAATTGTAAATCTTGCTGAGGATTCTAACGCTTCTATGCTTTATGCAGACCACTACCAGATCATTGACGGCGTTAAGAAAGCAAGTCCAGTTATCGATTACCAGTTCGGTAGCTTGAGAGATGACTTCAACTTCGGTTCAGTTCTTTTCTACAACGCAGAGGCTTTGAAATGCGGTGCAAGCAGAATGAAACAGGATTACAAGTTTGCCGGTCTTTATGATTTGAGACTTAAAGTTGCTCAGAAAGGTGAGCTTTGCCACATCAATGAGTACCTTTACACTGAGATTGAGAACGACAACCGTAAGAGCGGTGCTAAAATCTTTGATTACGTTGATCCTAAGAACCGTGGCGTACAGATTGAGATGGAGCAGGCTTGTACTGAGCATCTTAAGGAGATTGGCGGTTACCTTGAGCCAAAATTTGAGCACATTGAGTTCAGCGAGAACAACTTTGAGTTTGAGGCTTCTGTAATTATTCCTGTATTCAACCGTGTAAAAACTGTAAGAGATGCTATCAAATCAGTTCTTGCTCAGGAGACCAACTTCAAATTCAACCTTATCATCATTGATAACCACTCAACTGACGGTACAACTGAGGCTATCAAGGAGTTTGCTGCAGACGAGAGACTTATCCACCTTATCCCAGAGCGTAAGGATCTAGGTATCGGAGGTTGCTGGAATGCAGGTGTACACCACCCTAAATGCGGTAAATTTGCTGTACAGTTGGATTCAGATGACGTTTACTCAGGTCCAGATACACTTCAGAAAATTGTTAACGCATTCTATGAGCAGAACTGTGCAATGGTAGTTGGTACTTACATGATGACCAACTTCAACATGGAGATGATTGCTCCAGGTATCATTGACCACAAAGAGTGGACTCCAGAGAACGGTAGAAACAATGCTTTGAGAATCAACGGTCTTGGTGCTCCAAGAGCATTCTACACTCCAGTTCTTAGAGCTATTAAGGTTCCTAACACCAGCTACGGTGAGGATTACGCTCTAGGTTTGAAATTCTCTAGAAAATATCAGATTGGCCGTATCTACGATGTAGTTTACAACTGCCGCAGATGGGAGGACAACTCTGACGCATCTTTGGATATCGTAAAAATGAACAACCACAACTTGTACAAGGACAGAATCAGGACTTGGGAGTTGCAGGCTCGCGTTGCTCTAAAGAAATAATCGGATGAATAACAATAACACATTAACAAACCAAGCTGTCTATGATTTAATCAATAGGCAGCTTGCCGTTTGGCAACAGGCCTCAGACAATTTTGCGGCTCTTGCCAATGTAGGCGTAAAGGAGATCACTGTAGGTGGTTTCCCAGTGAAAGTACAGTTCAACCCTGCAAGGATCGTTTCTTCTGCAGCAAAGGTTGATCCTAAGACCATTAAAGAGAGAAAATGCTTCCTTTGCGGCGCAAACAGACCTGAGATTCAGGAGGGCTTGCCATTCGCAGGTAAGAAAGCAGAGTACTCTGTACTAATCAACCCATTCCCAATTTTCCCTAAGCACCTTACTGTTCCAGATGTAAATCATGTGAACCAGACAATTGAGGGTGAGTGGGAGAGATTTGAGGATATGCTTTCTCTTGCTGAGACTCTTGATGAGTTCCTTTTCTTCTACAATGGTCCTAAATGTGGCGCTTCTGCACCAGACCATATGCACTTCCAGGGCGGTAACAAAGGTTTCCTTCCTGTAGAGTACAACTACAATGCTTTGGAGAAGACTCTTCTTGTAAATAAAGAGGGTGTTAAAGTTTACTCTGTAGAGAACTACATGAGAGGCATTATGGCTATTGAGGCTACAGATAAGGCAGCTGCAGTGGCACAGTTCAGAAAACTATACAATACACTTGAGGTTAAAGAGGGTGAGTGGGAGCCAATGCTGAACTTGCTTGCTTGGACAGTTAAAGAGGGTGATGCAGTAAAATACATTGCTCTTGTTTACTTGAGGGAGAAACACCGTCCTTCGCACTATTTTGCTGAGGGTGATGCAAATATCCTTTTGAGCCCTGCTTCAGTAGATATGGGTGGTGTGTTCATTACTCCACTTGAGAAAGATTTCAATAAGATTACAGAGAAAGAACTTACTGAGATTGTAGACGAACTTCAGATAAGCAGCGAGGCTTTTGGTATGGTTAAGAATGCCCTTAGGGAGCAGCCTACCGTAAGCGTTGGTATCATGAGCGAGAAGGAGATTGCTTTTGAGCTTAACAACGTATATACATTCTCTACACCTGGTTGTGACTGCACTTGTGAGGTTAAAGGTCCTCAGACTGCAGTTGAGAGCAACGGTAAAGTTCTTTGGAACGGTAAGGAGTATACTGAGTTGATGTTTACCCCTAAAGGAATTGGTACATTCTGGCTTAGAGGCGTTACCATTGGTGTGAACTTCCACTGGGAGCGTAAAGAGGACCAGAAGTTTGGTTCTGCTTTGAGAATCATTGTTGAGCACGGCAAACTTACTGCTGTAAACATCATTGGAGTGGAGGATTACCTTACAAGTGTAATCTCAAGCGAGATGAGTGCAACTGCAAGTGAGGAGCTTTTGAAGGCTCACGCTGTTATCTCAAGAAGCTGGCTATTGGCCCAGATTGAGAAGAACAAGGAGATTGTTGCTGCAAATACCTGCTATTGCGCTACTACCCAGACAGAGGATGAGCTTATCAAATGGTACGACAGGGAGGATCACGTAAACTTTGATGTTTGTGCTGATGACCACTGCCAGCGTTACCAGGGTCTTACAAGAGCATCTACCGCTATTGTAAGAAAAGCTATTGACGCTACTTGGGGCGAGCTTTTGATGGATGGCAGCAAGATTTGTGACGCACGTTTCTCAAAATGCTGCGGCGGTGTATTTGAGGAGTTCCAGAACTGCTGGGAGCCTGTAAAATACTCATACCTTGTAAAAGTAAGGGACGGCAAGAACACCCAGGACATTCCGGACCTTACAATTGAGGAGAATGCACACGAGTGGATCATGACAAGCCCTGAGGCTTTCTGTAACACTACAGACCAGAAGATCCTCAGCCAGGTACTTAACAATTATGACCAGGAGACAGTAAACTTCTACCGTTGGAAAGAGGAGTATACCCAGAAAGAGCTTTCTGAGCTTATCCTAAAACGCAG
>JAGBTG010000024.1 GCA_017631435.1 Bacteroidales bacterium
GTTTGCTGTAATAGATTTCTGAACCGTTATGAAGATAGATATGCAATGAGTTGGATAATAGAGTTTCTGAAGTACTGATTATGAAAACTGCTTTATCATCATTTCCATATTCCTGTGCACTTACATTCAATGAGCCGTTAATGGTAACACCGCTGGCCAATGCTTGTGGTAGCTTCACCTTCTTTCCTTCATATCCCAATGTATCCTTTACTGTTGCAGTAAGCTTTCCTTGCGGCAAAGATGCTATAACAGTCTTTCCAAACCCAAGTGAATCTGTATTGTAGCTGGCAATAACATTATTGTCTGAATCCACAATCTCGCCAAAAACAGCTGCACCCGCTCCACCTTGTCCAATGGCTTTTATATATACAATAGCCTTTTCTCCTGATACATAGTTCCCGCTCTCCGGAAGGAACTGAACATCATAGCGCTCTTTATCCTCTTTGCCGGACTCTGCCTTCTCCTTGTCATCTGGAGAAAGTTCTCCTATTCTCAAATAATCCTTCTTATTTTTTACTTTTTTCTCGGCCATAGCTGTTACCAGCTTGTCCTTCATTGGATTGACAAGCTCAAGCTCCTTGTAGAACATGTATTCAGTTGGTCTGTTGAGCATCCAATAAGTATATGCCCTTATGACAGCTCTGCCTGTAGAGTTCATTTCAGGAACTACTATATGTCCCTGAAAATTGTTGCCAATGCGACGAATCTTCTTCCTTACTACCACCTCCTTCACATACTCTGCATATTCAGAAAGACTCCTTTCATTTTTATAAAGCTGGTCATTTATCAGCTCTACATAAATGTAGTTTGATTCTTCAAACTCACTTGTGTAGGAAGCATTCTCCACATAGCCGCTGAACCAAATGGTATCAGTTGCAAAGTAGACGTCCTTGTCTGTATGGAGGTATACTTTTTCTGGAGAAAGGAGTTTGGAGTAATTGTGGAACATTTCCTGCTGTTTGTCCTGGGCGGAAATGTTGCCGGTGATTATAAGTTGTGCCAGAATTATGGCAAGATAGAGGAAATGTGACTTTTTCATATGTTTTGCTGTTTTTGTCTTTACTGCAAAAATATGTAAAGGGAACCTCTTGAATATTACACAAAAGTGTAATTTGGAAAATGGGGGGGGGTAAAAATTACACTTTTGTGTATACAGAACTGGGTGTGGTAATGCTTTCTGGTTTGCTAAATAGTGAAGTTGCCATTAATGTAAACATTTCTGTAATGTGTGCCTTTGTGACAATGCGCAATTACGTATCTTCGGTTTCATTAACAGCGAATCACCAAGACCTCGTATTGGGTTTAAGAAATAGCGGGTACCCGCTATTTCTTTTTTCGTTTGTCCGTTCCACCTTCCTTTCAATAATCCTCTCCGCATAGTGATACTGTCGGGAAGCAAATGTTTTATGCCGGATCGCAGCGTAGTGACGAGAAGTAGAATTTTGGGAAGAATTTGACTTCTTTACCTGTGACGATGTCAAATAATACATTTACACAGTGTCCTGCCAGAACCCATGAGGCTACAGATAATTGTGGCAGCTGGCATTGCATGTCTTCTTGTCTGTATGTGTCTATAATTTGGTTGAGCCATCTGTTTGGCATATCCCAGAATGCACTATATCTTGATACGTAGTCAGCCAGTGTGATATCAAAGCCTTCATTGGAAGATGCTATTTCTGTAAGCTGGTAACCTCCAGGTTTGACAATTGTGAGGAATGCACCCCAACCAAAATTGTATGGATGTAGTACGGGTATCCTTTTCTGTGAACACAGCTGGTCAAATACAAATGCGATATCGTTGCTGAATGGGATTGTGTTAATTGCAATCTTTACATCTTTAAGTAGCCCAATGATGTTATCATTGTCGGGATCAATGTTATGAAACTGGATGTTGGCAGAAGGATTTATGCGCAACAGCCTTTTGGCAAGACGCTCTGCCTTAAATTTACCGATGTCGGCTTTTGTATAGTTGTGGGCATTGAGATTGCATTCTTCAACTTTGCCTCCATCTGCTATAACGATGTCTTCAAAGCCGATACGTAGGGCACACTCTGCAATTACGCTTCCAATTTCAGCTCCAGCAATCAAAATGCGTGTCTCTTTTATTTTTTCCTGATCGTCTTGGGTGATGTAAATCCTGTTGCAATTGTATCTGTCCATAATGCCTTGATTTTTGTACAGGCAAAATTAGATTGAGATTTTCAAATGACTGCAACACAAAAGTGTAATTTTAAAATCTGAATTGTTCGAACCGGTTATTCGTTTTTATATTCAGCCAGGCGTTGGATTGTATGTCCGGTTTTCTGGCTTACATATTTGGCCCATTTTTTCCACTCGCCTGTGTGGCACATTCCGTGGGGAACTGTATGGAGCAGTTCGTGGATGAGGGTGTTGCGGATAGATTTTTCTGGGTTGTTCAGGGTGTATCTGGAGATTTCTATGTAGTATTCATATTCTGAATGGCTTTTGCTGCCTCCTTTTTTGCAGCAGCGTCCGAGGGTGCGTTTGGTGCCAATGAGTTTTACCGTTGGACATACGGAACTTGAGATGGGAACATTCAGCTCCTTGAGCAGTGCGGTACATTCTGCCAGCATTTTATTTATGCGGGGGTCGGTCTTGGAATTCTTCTTTTTGGTGACCGGTTTTTGGCCGGTCTTGGGAGCATTGTGGCGGGGCACCTCTGCCGTATCCGTATCAAATAATGATGGAGTTATGAATGCCAGGCACAGCATTGCCAGTAGTGTCAGGATTACTATGTACCACATGATTCCCCGCTAAAAATATTTTATGATTTCCTGGAACCATTCCACCGGGTTGCCCAGAATTTGGGCAGGGTACTTCCAAAATACCCTCTGAACAGCATTCAGCACCCCACCTTTAGGGATTGCCAGAATCAGGGCCAATACTGTAAAATGGACAAACATTATGAAGGCTGCAGATCTGCCAGTTCCGCAGTTCTCAATATCAGGCTGCGAGAGCCTGGTCTGTCTTATGAACATATGGATATGGAATGCGTAACTGAACGCAATCAAAGCATCAAAGACAATCATATAGCCTGCATCTCCCACAAACCTGAACGGGAAAAGCATGAATGTGTATACGGGAATGCAGTATGGCGCCAATGTGACTGGTACATAGCCGATTGGCCCGCTTTTGTAATTCACATAACAGTCCCTGTCCCTAACTACAAACTCCTTAATCCTGGCAAAGAAAAGCAATGCCACCAGCGTATGGGCGAGTTCATGTGTAAACTTCATGAACCAGTTGAGATTGTGTCTTACCCTTGGGATAACCAGCGAGAACAGGAACATCCCGTAAGCAAAGAATCCGGCCCAAAGCCCTACATAATTGCCAGGGTGCCTCCATGCCCATCCAACCCTTACCATCATGTCAATGAGGTTCTTCCCCACAGAGGTGACCAGTACGCAGAAAAACAGTGCTGCAAGCACGCAGAATGCCGCTACAGATACTTTGTATCCAAATTGTTGCAGTTTATTTTTCATCGTCATCGGGATTAAATGCAGCCATCATGAAACCTTCATCAGAGTTCTCCTTCTCCTCTTCCAAAAGTGCCCTTAAGGCAGCCCTTTCCACAGCATTGCGCACAACCTCCTCTGCAAACTCATCATTTTCAATGAGCATTTTTCCTATTTCCTTGAATTTGTTCATACACTTGCTCTTTTTGGTTATGGCGGAATCGGCATTCTTCATACCCATTATGCTTGCAATGTCATCCATAGGTTTGCGGTCCCAAATGGAAAGTTTCAATATTTTCCGGCAATCGGCAGGGATGGAACTGTAAATCCTGTCGAGATACTCATTTTGGGTTCTCTGTTTCTCTTCTGCAGAAATTTCCGGGTCCTGATTGAGCTTTTTGTCAGGTTCAGGTATTGTCTCTTCAAGAGTGACCTTGCTTTTCTTCCTCATTACATTCTTTGCCAGATTGTTTCCTGTAGTGACAAGGAAATTGAAAATGCCGTTCTTCTGGTTGGACTCAAATCTTTCCTCCTTTACTCTCTGCATCAGGATAAGGCACGATTCCTGGAAAATATCCTCCAGATCCTGCGGATTTATAAAAATGTTCGTCTCCCGCACCTTTGCAAAAATTCCTGCTTTCATATTTCTGCAAATGAATCTCCATACACGCTCATCATTGTCAAGAATACCTCTTACTAACTGTAAATCTGTCATCCCTTTGAATTATTGATATCTTATGATGTAAAGATAGCGATAATATCGTTAATCCGGATGAAATACTACATTCTACAATACCTTGTACAAATCCGACGGTGCAACAACATACTGCTCCTGTGTGATCCCCCTCTTGTTCATAACCTCCTTAACTTTGGGAATATTGGCAAAAATATAATCCGACACCTTCTTGGGCTTGCAAAGTTCAATGCCGTTGTCCTTGTAGATAAGCCATACCAGTTCTGAGCAATACATCTTCCCATTATCAAACTTAAACTGCAAATCATATGGCATTCCAAGATATTTGTCGTAATCTATTTTTCCGACAATTCCTTGCCGTGGCCTCTTCACACAGCAATTTCCGTTCTTTGCCCTCCCGACAAATTTTTCATACGGGGTAAGCCTTACTGTCTTTGATGCCTCCAGCACCTGTAATCCGTGCGGGGTATCTACAACAATGCCGCAATGGGTCCATCTTGACACTGTTCCGGCCTTAATATATGGGGCCTGCGCAGATTGGCTTTCAATGAAAACAATATCTCCCTCCTGTATTTTGGAAGGATCAATGCTGTTGCTGCATCCTGCGAACAACAGCATTGAAACAAGTGCGCAAAGCAGAAGCATGGCCTTACAATCCAAAAATTGCATCAAACTCCATCCTGCTGTAATTGTTCACCACCAGGGTATGGCCGCTGTAGGAGAATTTGAGGTTTGTGCCTCCGTTGGCGTTTTTCTCCGGTGTGATGGTGACTCCCTGATACCTGAAACTTCTTGTGCCGTTTTTCTCAATACGTGGTGCAATCTCCTTATATGCAGCCACACACATATCCTTAACCTTTTGCGGCATAAGGTTGTAGGCAAGAACCAGTTTGCCGGTTTCAAAGCCAATCTCCCCGTCTACACCTGCAATGGTTGCGGTAACTGAGGAAACATAATTTTCTACTGGTGACGGGTTGTTGCTTTCTGCGTTGGCAGAGATGCAGAACAATGAAACAAGAGCAATTGCTGCTGCAAAAAAGAATTTTTTCATGACATTAATTTTTAAAGTGTTTGTTAATCCGTTTACATCTTATAATGTCATGAAAAGGCTGATACAACCGGGATTTTTGAACAAATTTTAGAAATTTTTGTATAGGGGAGTTCTTTTCAATTCCACAACCAGCCTCTCAATCCGATCCCAACGGGTAGCCCAGGCTTCGGAGGGTGATGTGGTGAGGGGTGTTGCCTATGGTGAATTGCAGAAAAGGGGAGAGGTGGCGGAATTGATGGCATTTCTGCCCAGGACGGGGTTTGGCCTCCGGCATTCATGCGGCCCTCAGCTTGGGAAGTTGATTGCACTCAAATTCTACGAATTTGAGATAACCAACTATATAGAGCAATCCAAGGAGTGTCAGTATCCGAAACTTGTTAGTTGGTCGTTTCCAACGTGCCTGTTGTTATCTCTCTCTTCAGGTATGAGTAAACATATCCAGAACTTTGGAAGTATAGTCCTGTAGTAGCATCTGTTAATTTGGCATATGTTTCAGAGTTGTATAAGCTGTCGAATGCAGATCTCATACTTATGTCAAAATCTTCCATCAACATAACTATCAAATCTGTTGAGATGGATTCAGTCATATATTTGAAATCGAAATCGCTTACGCTCATAGTTTTTTAAGTTTACTGATTGCCTTTTCTGTACCAAAGAAATATTGGAATGTAATTCCTTTCATATAGCGGATTTTGTTAAGGAACTCTTCAAAAGTAATTAGTCCATTCTGGAACTTCCTTATTTGTACACCAACTCTATCGTTTGCTATTGGACCATAGACAATGTCATAGTTATGGCAAGGTACATCTGTGGAATTGTCCCTATTCTTAAAAACAAACTTGGCCCATTCTTCTGAATACTCTTTGAAAATCTTGACATTCAACTCTCTACACTGCAATATATTGTTGGGAATATCATATTCATTAATAATAATCTCTCCTCCCAAAAAGCTTACTTTGAATGCCGCCATCTCCATTGCCTGCTCCCTGGAGTCAGATAAATAGAATCCTTTACCAAAATCCTTGTTGGTATTGGATTTGCTTAAATCAATCTCCTCAAAATGAATATTGGTTCCGTGATACAAGATCATATCAACTCTCCTCCTTGTCTTTTGCAGTATATTGCCAGGCTGGCCACGGTTTCTGAAAAGTCGAGAGTATGCATAATCTCGTAATGCTTTTCAATAAGTTCTATTCCATTAAATTGGCTGATATATTTGTATGCCTGAGCATCATTTAACCCATACTTTTTTGCAAACTCGTTGATGAGAGCCACAATATACTCAACTATATCCTTTCTTTTGCCCATGGTCTCAAATTTTGAAGATTTACAAATATAACAAAAATTTTTCTTAAAGGGTTAACGGCATTGGTCAGTTCCTGCAATTCATCGTGGGCAGGTACCTTTGCGGGAGTGTGTTGTGGCGGGGGTGTGTGCCCACGGTGCAACAAATTTGTTCTGTCGTGGGCATTGACCCCTTTCAGAGGTGTCTGTGGTGAGGGGTGTTGCACACGGTGAATTGCAGAAAAGGGAGAGGTGCGGGATTGACGGCATTTCTGCCATAGGACGGGGTTTGAACCCGCGGCCCTCCCAACTGAGCTTTAGGCTTCTCCTCTTTATCCATGCCAAACCACGATGGAATGAGGATTCCACCGCATAGCAACAGAAGTAGTATGAAAACTACTGTAAACCACATAAACAGCCTATTTTACCACAATCTCTGATCAGGTCTTCCTTTTAAGAACTGAAGAATATCCTCTTGACTGAAACCTAAGTCTATGTTTTCGTTTTTCAACCCATAGCACCTATAATTGGTGACAGTTCGTGTATCTTCATTAACTGTGCTATAAACCACTGAAGAAAAAGTTTTCTCTGGATTGTCATAGAATATAATGTAAATTTCCACACCACCTAGTATGAATGGCTGAATATCTGCAAGGACAAATTTACCCTGTATATAATCCTTGTATTTATCAAGGTCTGGATCAGAAATCTCTCCATTGTTGTATGCATCAATATATCTTCTGACTTCACGGATATATTCGTTATCCACCCACTCCTTCATTGTCCAACCTTCAAAGCGGATGTCATTAAGTGTTTCCCGATAGGTTGTATCTTCTGCTGACTCACATTCTGTGGTATCGGCAGCAATATCTACATTCACGCTGATTGAATCTTTTATAGGTGTAACTGTTTCTTTTGTCCCATTCTGATTATTGCAGGACATAAGCATTGCCAAACAAGTTAATAGTAATATCAAGTTTTTCATGTAAATCACGTTTTAATTATTGCATAAAGATTTTTTGTAAGCAAACCATCTGTTCACCAAACTCTGCAAACCAAGTTCTTTCATCTGGTTATAAGTAAAGTTAAAACGAGATTTGGTTCGGCTTCCTGTGGCTACAAACCTTATGCAGTCCTGCATATATGCATCAATTTCTTTCAATGATTTTTCTGTTGTAATCATTGGGAAGTACCACCAAGACCAATTCACTTCACTGTTGCTTTCTGAAGTGTACAGTTTCCTGTTAAAGTGTTTGATAAATGCTCTGGCTGCCATCCAACCATCTTTACCTTTTTCCCTTCTCCATCTGTCAAGAGACCTTGCCTTTCTACGCATTTTTGCCTTTATCTTCCCGACAGAAACTTTGCTCACATCAATCTCTTGCCCATTGCATTCAAATCCCAAGAAGGTCCAAGGTTGTGAAGGAACAGTCTCAACTACCTTATCGGGATTAACCTCCAAACGCAATTCTGCAAGCATATTCAACAATTTTTCCTTTGCTGTATCCAAGGTATCCTTCTCTTTTGCAAAGATGATAATATCATCTGAATATCTGCAATAAACCACATCCTGAATCTTCTTAAATTTACGATCCAACTGAGTGAGGAACACATTTGCAAAGAACACCGCATAAGGCATTCCTGCCATTACTCCCTTTTGTTCTTCAATAACTATATCGCCATCAAGGGCTCGTGGATCTGATAGCTGAGAAGCTATAAAATTGTACAAAGTGACATCATCCGCAAACAGATCTTTCAGCACAGGAAGCAGAAGATTAACATCTATTGAATTGAAGTAATTCCTTACATCCAGTTTGTAACTGTAGTACTGTGAAATTTCTGGATCTGATGTGAGTTTTCTCAATGCATCCTTAGCTCCATAATTGGGACGAAATGAGTACAGATTATCTGAAAGAAACCAATCATATTTTCTGATCATCAACCACGTAAGCAGCTTCAGTACTATAGTTTCATCTTCGGGCAGACAGTACACTATCCTCTTTTTGGATGTGTCAGATTTGGCAATCCTTTTCTTCTGTGGTACAGACAATCCTTTACCGCTGAATATCCTGTTTACAACAGGTAAATATCTCTGTTCATGGACATATTGGAATAGTTCTTGAGCATCTGAAATGCGAAAATAGGTTGGATCAACCTTCTGTTCGTAGAAGTCAATCCAAACCTTTTCATCCAATAGTATATTGAGCAGTGACATAGTCTTAAAAAAAGAGGAGAAATGGTTTGAAATTGGAACCTTTCCAATACGGGCACTTATATCGGTCAGCTGTCTGCAAAGCATTTAATGACCGGTACTGGAGCCGCAGCAGACGCTATGCATTCTCCTCTTAAACTTTTAGTTAATTGAAAGCCTTGTGGATTCTCTCTACAACATAATCTCTTTCGTTCTTTTTCTCAAAGAAGAATTTCAGTACATCAACACCATTCTCCTTACATAGAGCCATTGTTTCCTGAACTGAATATCTCTTTACCTTGCTCCATTCCACAAGAAGTATTGCCACTCTCTTGCCATCTTTACTGAGCAAGAAGTTGATAGGCATTGCGTGTTCTGGTGCATTTGGGAACATTGCCCCAACCTCAATCTGATAATCCTCACCCTCTAAATATTCCTTGAAAGTCTTGTTCAAATCATCTGAGAGTGTATTGTACTTTCTTACATTGGATATATCCTGAATGTGTCTGAAATCGTATTTCTCCAATTTTGGTCCCTCTTTATCTATCTTAGGTTTAACAACTGTTTCAGGCGCATTATATCCACCAGACAAAGCCTGTTGCTCAAGTTCATGCCAAGCCTTATCTACATTAAGATAGGTGCTTGCATATTCAATATTCATAAGGTGGTCAGACAAATATTTGTCAAATTTCTGTTTCTCCTTAGAACTGCGTGGAACCAAAGCTGCCAATTCTTCAGCTGTAGGTTTAGGCTGTGACATAATTTTAGCAATATCATTAAAATAGATGCCACCAACATAAATATAGTTGTATTCCGGAGATTTCTGTAGTCTTAGTTTACATATCAGGGCAATGGTTCTGTTAACCTTAGTACCTGCCCATGTAAACAGTGTGCTGCCTGTAAAAAAGTTCATATCAAGTTTGCTTTTATTAAAATATTCTCTTGCTTTTATAAGTTCCAGATGGCTGTAGGAAGATGCATCCACATATGGATATATTTCTCCCGACAGATATATCTCCCTCATCTTTCTGGTAATGATCCCGTCCACCTCAGGAACCTCGCTGGCAAATGAAATTGCCCCACCTGTCTTTATTCGTGCCACATATATATTCCTTGCCTTTTCATCAACTCTCTCTACAATCCATCTCCTTCCTGCAAGTATAAGTGCCTGATTTACCTGAGGGATAGTTTGTACCATTCCCACACTCTTTGAATCTGCACTGTTAATTACGTTATAGTCAAAGGGAGCGACAAATGCTGTATAGAAATCCAGTTTGCGTAAAATTCTCTCACCTTCCTTACCAACAATAATCTGTCCTGTATTTAACTGAGAAAGAATTCCCCGTTCACCAAGAGATCTCAGCAATTCCAAGAACATCTTGGGAGTAACATTTCTGAATGCACCTCTGTTGCAAAGTATCTCCCAGCCCTCCTTTGGATAGAACCCACTGTATGATGCCACAAGTGAGAGAATCTGCTGAATAAGGGTAGACAGGTGAGTTTTGTTTACAATAGGCTCTTCATATGCCTTTTCTCTCAATAACTCTATTACAGCAATATTCTGTACCAGATTGGTCCTCAAATGGTATAATGCACCGGAAGACTCTTCATTCTCTATAGAGAAAATCCTTAAAATGGATGGTTCATTTCTTCTTCCCGACCGTCCCAAACGTTGTCTGAGACCAGAAACAGAATTTGCCACACCTATCTGGGCAATGGATTTCACTTTGCCAATATCAACACCCAATTCCAAAGTGGATGTACACAACGCAGTAACAGGAGTTTCACCTTTCTGCAGCTCATGCTCTACACTTTCACGCTCCTCTTTGGACAAACTTCCGTGATGCACCCTGAACTCGTTTGGTACATTCTCCTTTTCACACATATCTCCCAAAAGTACTGCATAACTCTCCGCATCCACTCGTCTATTGGTAAATGCCAGATTATTGCTTCCCCTCAATTTTGAGAAGATCTCACCCGCAATGTTTTCCACTACATTATCTCTCTCCAAAAGATATTCCTTAATAAGAATCCTTGTCTCATGATTGCTTGCCCCCTGATCAGGTATCTCACAAGGGAATGATTCATCCTCCCTGAGGAATCTCTTTACCTTATCATAGTTGGAGAAGGTTGCACTCATTGCAATCCTTGGAGCCTTATTGCCAGTTATCAGTTCAATTCTTGAAAGCAGAGACTGTAGCTGTTTTCCCCTTTCATTCCCTATGAATGCATGCAATTCATCAATCACCACATATCTCAAATTGCTCAAAGCCTTCTTTACAGAGGAGTTTCTGTTTATAAGGAAAGACTCCAAAGACTCAGGAGTAATGATCAGTATTCCCGATGGATTCTTCAAAGACTTCGTCTTTCTGGAAGCATCAATATCCCCATGCCAAGGGGTTACTTCAACCTCTGTTCCGGCAGTCATATCGACAAGTCTTCTGTACTGGTCATTGATAAGTGCTTTAAGAGGACTCACGTACAGTACAGCATAACCGGCAGTTGGCTCAGACAGGATGTTTGACAGAATAGGCAAAAATGCAGCTTCCGTCTTTCCTCCTGCTGTAGCAGCACTGATAATCATATCAGAGTCTCTGCGCAGCACTACCGGTATTGAGTTTTCCTGAATATCCCTCAATGATTTCCAGCCTTGTCTCCAAATCCACCTCTGTACAGACTCATGAAGCAGTTCAAATGATGAAGATCTGTTGCTCATAGACTATAGTTTAAAACTGGTGAAACTCTCCTCATCATCAGAGGCAACAGGTGTGCTCTTAGCCTCTAAAATAGATTCTACCTGTGATGGTTCAATATCCTGTTGTATTTCTACTGATGCAATAATATCATTCCATTTGTAGTTAGGGTACTGCTCCAGAATAGACAAAAGGTCAAGAAAACTTTTGATGGTTGTTCTTGGAGTTCTGAAGTAGCTTTCCCCTATCTTGTTGGCGCAGTGGTGCAGGAATGCAAGCAATGCTTCATCGGGAAGAAGATAATTCTCCTCCTTGCCATTTGCAAAGACATGCCTCAAGTTTATAAGAAGCAGGTAAAGTTCCTCTTTTGTGAGACTTGCCAATCTGAGTACCACTGAATTGTAGTCTGTTACTCCAAGCTGTTTTGAAAAGGAGTTCTCAGACAGTCTTGATCTGAGTGCTTCATAACTGTATAGACCTCTGATGTTATCTGTAAGGAATTCAGGTGTACCACCCATTATGAAACCAATATTTGAGAAGGTTCCCTGAAGGGTGTTGTTAAGCATGCTCAGAATCTCCTCATAGTTGGCTTTTCGGGACACACTATTTGGAATCTTGTACAGGTTTACCATCTCATCCATGCAGATAAGAAGTCCTTTGTACCCTGCCTTTCTTACAAGAACTGAGTAAAGTTTGAGGGTATTGTAGAAGGATGCGTCACTGATAAACTCCCTTAATCCCAGCTCCTTTAATGTATCTGTCTTGGTTGTATATCCAGCTTTAAGCCATTTGAGGGAACTGTTCATCAGATCCTGATTACCGCTCTCATAACCTTCCAAGTATTTTTTAATGACAGTAATGAAGCTGTATCCACCTGTATAGTCGCTCAGTTCATTGAGATTTTCAGCTATAATATCATATGCGTTTTTGCCAGTTGAGGTTGCCTCTTCCTTGGCATTTGAAATGAATCTTTCAAGAATGTTCTGCAGAGCATTGCCATCTGGTTTGGTGCGTGTAGACAAATTATTGATCATCTCAGCCAAAAGCATTCTTGGCTGTCCGTCAGATCCGTGCAATCTCTTGGTAGGAGAGAGGTCTGCATGCATGGTTACAAGCCCTTTCTCCAATGCAATGCTTCTTACCAGCGACAAAAAGAAAGTCTTTCCAGATCCGTACTCTCCAATAACGAATCTGAAAGATGTACCACCCTCAGAAATTGTGTCAATATCCTTAATGAATGATTTCAATTCCTCACTGCGTCCAACCTGAATATGCTGAAGTCCGGCACGTGGTACCACACCGGATTTCAGTGATTGGATTATTGTTTCCCTCTCTTTTGCTTTAATTGGTCTGCTCATATCAGTTGTTCTTTATATTCGGTTGTAACGTAAATAGTATCTCCATCCTCTTCCACCACAATATCATCCACTTTGGAATATGCGTAATCATTTATCTGCTCCAGCATGTTGCCAATCATAACATTGGCACCAAGCAGTTCCTGCACCTCTTCTCTTTGCCATGTATCTTTCTCCAATAGCTTTTCTAGTGCTTCAACTACTGCATTGCTGGTTTTGCTATCGGGAAGATGAACCTCCTCTTCTTCTGTGAAAATATCAGATAGCAGCTCCTGTGCAATTTTTGTCTGATGTTTTAATTCCTCCAATTTGTCTTTATCAAGCACTATTGCCGGTTGTGGAGCTATTATGGCAGTTCCCTTTTGTTTTTCCTTTTCATCTGCTTCCCTGATTATATATCCTGATGTGCCGGAATATTTCTCAATTGTAACTGGACTGTCGTTTCTTTTCTTTTTGTTGTTATTTGGTTTGGTTTTGGTTGCGTTTTTTACTCCATTGCAGGTTGGCTTTTGAATATGAACCTCTTTGTATATAAAAAATAGTGTTAAGCAAATAATACATAGTACCAACATGAATCTTTTTTGATTTTTTGCAAAGATATACAGGAAGTTAGAGCATTTCGCGCATTTAAAGGACATGTGTATGTAAGCCATATATACTGTATGGAATGCTGATGGCGTATGCATTTCGTACAGTATAATTGAATTTGGTACAATTGTGGTTTTGTCTCTTTGTTTTTATTGATAATAGGACGAGTTTTGTAATTAAAATATTTATAAAGTTTGACAGAATGAGACAAATTGACGGTATATATTTTATTGGATATTTACGCATATATTGAATAACTTTGTGATATATACTAACTGGTGTGAAGAAGCATATTATTATATCAAAAGGTACAGAACTTCTGCGTATTCCGGCAGATATGCTCATGTATGTTTCGTCTGACGGCAACTATTCCAATATAGTTACTGTAGACAACAGAACAAGGCTTGTAACCCTACAACTGGGGCAGGTAGAGGATATTCTGCAGGAGCAGCTTGCTGATGCAGACTGCAACTTCCTGAGATTGGGAAGAAGCCTGATTATTAACACAAACTATGTATACTTTATTGATATCTCAAAGCAGGAGCTGATAATTTCCAATTGTCTGAACAGTTATCATATCCTTTCAGCATCACGTGAAGTGTTGACAAAACTTAAAGCATATATAGAAACATCCATTAAACGGTAATGATGAGCAGCAAATACGATATAAAGGACGATGAGCTTAGAGTAATAGGCAAACCTGCAGCTCCTTTGAAGACAGATAAGGATAAAAAGAAAAATAAATGGCTATTGGCTGCAATGGCTGTGATTGTTCTTCTTTGCGGATACTTGTATTATAGCAGCAGGAATGCTGGAAGTATTGGGGAAGATAATGAGGAAGGACTTCTTGAGCAGATTGTGGAGTCTGATGCTTCAGCTGTTGTGCCAGAAGTGAAATCAAGGCTGGGAAATGTCAATGATATGTCCAATGCAAGTTATACGGAGAAGATAGACACTACAATCAACGATATACCATTAAGCATATATATTCCACATAATGCAGTGGCAGAACTTTGTCTGGGACAGCCGGACATGACAGATTCCGGTATAGTGTTTTGTGCCCAGGCTGCAGATATAAGAAAGGACAATAATAAGATAGTTGGTGGTTATGTAATTAAGGGACAACCCTTGGCATGGGGACTTTCAAAGAAAGGTTATTGCAGTATAATTGACAATAAAATTACCATTGGTACAGCGCAAAACTCTCCTTTGTTTGAAGAGGCTACAGAAAAGGAAGGATATTTTTTTAGACAGTATCCTCTTGTGAACAACAGAACAATAGTTGAGAATGAAATAAAGAATAAATCATATAGAAGGGCTTTGTGTGACAGGTACGGAGAAATATTTATTGTAGAAAGTAATACAAAGGAATCTTTCCATGATTTTTCCCAGGCTCTTGTAGACCTTGATGTTGACAATGCAATTTATCTTGTAGGGGGAGTGAATGCAAAAGGGTGGTACAGGAATGTGGATATGGAGATAGTTGATTTGACAAGAGTGGGACTGGAGGCATACAAGTATGAAAACTATATTGTATGGAGAGACGGGGTGTTAAATTAATGAAATATAAAAGCCCCATTAATGGGGCTTAATTTTTATAATTTTATTGTAAATAATTGCCATCTTCCTCCAGAATACTTGATGGATATCTTAGCTATTCCACTTCTTATATTTCCATTATAATCAACATTCCATCTTATTCCACCACCACTCCAGGTATATCCACTATTATTGGAGCCTCTATGAAGATAACCTCCATTGTCAAAGTAAATATGGGTAATTTGGTCATTTTGTATTTTTACGTTGAGAGTATATCTTTCGTAGCTGGTTGAATTACTCTGATACTCAACAGGAAGCGTATATACGCCATCATCTAGGATTACTTCTCTAAGATTTCGTTGGGTTACATCAAAAACAGGAGTGTGGGATACAAAAGGGAGGTAGTTTTGAGCTGTAGCCTGATTTGATGTGAATAATAGCATAGCAAGTATGCTAAATAAAAATAATTTGGCTTTCATAGATGTTTTGCTTGTTTAGGTTATGCGTATACAAATATACTACAAAATCTTCAATTTTATCTAATTAGTTATCTTTGTAAACTATTCAGAGAATATTCCTAGTATATGTAATGTTTATGAGGATTTAGAACTTGGACTATATCTCGATTGATATCATAGATAAATATAATAGTTCTAAAATATGGTGCGAATTTGAAAGAATAGTACCTCTTAAAAAAGTTATCATTATGTTATTGTATATTTGTAAACTTACGCTTCCTATCTAAAAAAACAAACTGGATAATAACGAGTTATATTAATAAATATTTATAGACTATATATGAGAATAGCTATTATTGAAAATTGTGATTATCGATGTATTTATACTGGAAACCTCAGTATTGATGATGAGTATAACTATAGATTAGAAGGTCATTGTTTGTATAAGTTTTATTCAGACTGTAAAGATATTTCAGTGGAGCAATATAATGTAATAGCAGAATATTTATGTTCACTGAAAAGATTTTACCACGAGAACATTTTACATTACAATTGCATAGAAGCTCATAAATTTTATGATATAGAAAATTCACAACAGCTGGCTAAAAGTCTTAATTGCGATATATTTGAACCAGGTGTTTATCATTCCAATATAATTGAACACAAAGTAGATGAGTCTGGAGGTTACGGTTTAGATAAAACTGATCAAATTATTATATCAGTTATTAAATATTTGAAACTTATAAAAATGCCTTATGATGCGCTATTTTACCGGAGAAGCGAGCCTGATTATGAGGCAATCTATGGTAGTTATTGGCAGGGGCTAGATTCATGGTCAGATATTGTTATTGATAATGATAATTATTTGTGTTGTGATAATGGGTATAATATTTTTCGTGTAAATGCGATGTTCGCAGATAAAATTTATGTATCATCCCAATGGGAATCTCATGCAATAATAGAGTTAGACAAAAGATGGGGAATTGTTGATGTAAATGGAAAGATACTTTTGAAGCCACAACCTTACAAGATTAGGGAAACATACAGTGACTTTTGTGTTATTGAGTCTGAAGAGAGTTCAAGTTGCATGAGTTATGATGGAGATATATTAATGCCTTTTACATCTCAGGAGTTTTGTATTCATTATTGTAGGTATGCTGAAATCAATTATAATAATTTTAAACTTTTATATGATCTGAAGTTTCAGCGGCTTATTCTCAATGCATGTTATGAATATCTGGACAAAGTTGATAAGAATATAATAATAGTACGACTATCTAATGGCTTTGTTGATATATATAACCACTACTCTTTAAAACTTAATAGTGAGATTGTAAAAAGTGCTTATATTGAACCTTACACTAATAAGATTGTGTGCAATAGCTCTAATGGGTGGTTTTTATTGGATGGCGATGGCAAGAAAATTATTATTGATGATGAAAATAGATATTGTTATATTGAAATAAAAAAGGATGGATATATCTGTTTGAAACAGAGGAAACCAAATGATTATCATATTTATGGTTTGGCTGATATGGAAGGTAAAGTAATATTTCCTTGCTATTCAGATTCTCCTATAAGATTTTTTCAAGATAACGATAATAGTTATTTCATACTGAAAAAATATAAAAAGCAATATATATGCAATAAGAAAGGAATGATTATTTCTTCTAAATATGATCTGATAAAAAAAGGTCAGGATGGTATATGCATAGCATACAATGGGGAGTTTTCAGCTTATGATGACGGTACAATTATATATCATAATGGAACCTTCTATGCTATCGATTTTAATGGTAAAGTTATATTTAGTATGGAATGTCAGGATTTATCTTCGTTTAGGAATGGCCTTTCAAACATAATGTTGAATTATAAATACGGCTGTATAAATAAAAATGGAGAAATAGTAATAGCACCAATGTATGATAGTTTGGGCGGTTTTAGTTGTGGTTTGATACCTGCTCGTAAACATAAAATGACCAGTTGGGGCTATATTGACAAATTTAATAATATCGTTATTCCGTTTCAATATGATTATGCATATACATTTAATGAAAATGGTGAAGCTTATGTGGAAATCGATGGATATAGGAAAAGAATTAACACTAAGGGTGAATATATTGGAGACGAGGAACAACTTCAGAACAGCCATCACTACCATTATGACTCAATAGATGATGATGCATATATTAAAGATGGTATTGCTGAAGCTTTTAATGATGATCCTTCTAATTATTGGAATATAGATTGATTATCTATGAATCGTTTGTATCCATAACAGTAGGGTACAGGGCCTTCAATATATTTCGTGGTTGGTGATGAATTGGTTCTCCGTTGATATCTGAACATTATATCCAGGTTGGGTATAGCCAAAATGAAAAAAGGGCAACCATTCCATCAATATAAGCGGGGAAATGGAGATTTTTGTGCTTGAAATTGGTAGAAAATGTATTTTAGGCAGGATTTGGGGCTTAATCCTGCTTGGAGTGGGTTGATTTTAGAATTTGAGCGGGAAAAGGGAGCTTTTCTTGCTTGGAATGGGTTTGAAATGTATTTTGAGCAGGAAATGAGGAGTTTTTCTGCTCGGAATGGAAAAGGGCAACCCATCATTTACTTTTGGGTCACCCTGTGGTCTGCTTTTGAGCGGAAAACGGGATTCGAACCCGCGGCCCTCAGCTTGGGAAGCTGATGCTCTACCAACTGAGCTATTTCCGCAATTGCCTTCACAAATATAACATCTTTTGTGAATATTCTGTTCTTGGATGATTGATTTTTCCTAAATTTGTCTTGTTATGATACATCATCCGGAGAATATACACCATCAGGAGCAGCTTTTTATTATCAGAAAGCTTAAAGGAGGGCACCCTGTGTCTGATTCATCAAACCACCTTGCAGTACACCCTGGGGCACATCACAGCATCCCTGCCCACGGAGTTCCAACTCATGGCTTTCCGGCTGCAGGACCTATGCCTGCGCAGCGGTCTGCAATTCACTGTTTCTTTTTCCTTTGCAGCGGTACGGTGTTGGCCCAGATAGGGGAGAAGACCTATCTGATAAAGGAGCATGAACTTGTGGTGATTCCCGCCGGACAGGTGTTTTCGGTGAAGTATTTTGAGAATAGCCACGGGTATATGGGAGGGTTCCATCCAAAGCTTTTTCCCAATGAAAACCTTCTTGCCAAGTATGATTTCCTGAGGGTGTGGGGGTCGCCAAAGATTGAATTGGACCAGTTTTCATTTTCCCGACAGCTTCCTCTGTTTGACCGTATGTATGAGGAGTTTGTGACCGAGAGGCCCGGGATGGAAATCATAAAGGCCTATCTGAATGCCATCTTGGCAGAGGCAGATGCCGTTTACCGGAAAACCATTAAGGATGTTGTGGTTCACAACAACAGCATATGCAACCGGTTCCTGCAGATGCTTTTTTCTGGAGAGGAGGGTGCTCAGGTTCTGCAGATTGCCGAGTATGCGCACGAGCTGAACATTACCCCCAATCATCTTAACAAAATTGTGAAGGGGGCAACCGGAAAGTCTACATCAACCTGGATTGAGGAGGCTGTTATGCAGAGGGCCAAGGCACTTCTTGCCACAACGGATCTCCCTTTGAGTGAGATTGCAGCCCGCACGGGCATTATGGACCAGTCTTATTTTGCCAGAAAGTTCAAGAAACACGAGGGGGTTTCCCCGTCAGAGTTCCGGCAGAGGAGATGACGGATGCTCTGGTCGGCAGTGAATGATTGATTTGTCCTAAATGATGATGCCATAATGCCAATGGAACTCCCGTAGAATACATATTTTTGCACATTAAATTTTATGAGAATGAAAATGTGTTCAAAAAAGGTGTTGGCAGCGGTGGTTGCCATGATGAGTTTCGGTGCAAGTGCTGAGGCCGGAAATATTGGCAATATAAACTGTCGGGAAGAAAATAACCCAAATAAAGATACGGTTACTGCCCTTGCGGAGGTGGCGGTGATTGCCAGGATGAAGCAGAAGAATGATTTGAGGCAGGAGCCCCTTTCGGCTACGGTTATAAAGTTGGGTGATATTGAGAGGAAGCAGGTTGCCTCTTTGTCTGATATGGCTATGCAGACTCCTAACCTGTATATCCCGTCTTACGGCTCCAAGATGACCTCATCAATTTATGTGAGGGGGCTCGGCAGCAGGATTGACCATCCTGCAGTGGGATTGTATGTGGATAATGTCCCTTTCCTCAACAAGAACGGTTTTGATTCTGATCTTTGGGACATTATGCGTATGGAGGTGCTTCGCGGTCCGCAGAGTACTTTGTACGGACGTAACACCGTTGGCGGTATCATAAACATCTATACCCTTTCTCCAATGGTTTATCAGGGGGTGAGGCTTCAGGCTGGTTACAGCAGCGGAAATACTTACAATTTCAAGGGCTCTGTATATGCAAAACCTGGTGAGAAGTTTGCTTTCAGTATTGGTGCAAACTACAGGAAATCAGACGGATTCTTTACCAATACCACCACTGGCGAGAATGTTGATTGGGAGGAGGGAAGCTCTGTAAGGGCCCGCCTGGTTTATACTCCAAGCAGCCATCTTACCATAGACAACTCCTTTATGGCCGGCAAAATTGACCAGGGAGGTTATGCATACGGTCTGTACAATCCGGCAACAGGGGCAACTGCACAGGTTAGCTACAACGATCCTTGCGGCTATGAGCGTACAACAATCTCAAACGGACTTTCCGTAAGTTACAATACTGGCAAGCACATCTTCTCAAGCGTTACGTCGTGGCAGATGCTGGACGACTGCATGACATTGGACCAGGATTTTACCCCTGCAAGCATGTTTACCTTGCAGCAGGCTCAGAAAGAGAATACATTTACCCAGGACTTTACGGTAAAGAGGACAGAGGATGGCAGAAAATGGCAGTGGCTGAGCGGCCTTACACTTTTTTACAAGGATATGGAGATGGATGCTCCGGTAAACTTCAAGCAGGACGGTATCAACGGCCTTATCCTGGGAAGCATCAACGGTATGTTCCAGGGGATGCCGGCACCAATGAACACTGCCAAACTGCAGTTTGTGCAGCCGGAGTTCCTTCTTTCAAGCAAATTTGACCTTCCTGTGTATGGTGCGGCGCTGTACCACCAGTCGCAGTTGAATATTGGCAAGTTCACCCTAACAGCAGGTATGAGGCTTGATTATGAGAAGGCCAAGATTGACTATGTTTCAAACAGTGCAGTAGACTATATCTACAGCATGAAGATACAGATGGGCCCAATGCTCAGGGAGATTAAAGTGGAGAGCGGTGTGAACACCACCTTGGCAGACAAGCTTGAGCAGGACCACCTTGAGTTGCTTCCAAAATTTGCCCTACAGTACTCACTTGAGGAGAAGGGTAACCTTTATGCCTCAGTTTCAAGAGGTTTCAAGGCGGGTGGCTACAATACCCAGATCTTCTCCGATATCCTTCAGAACCAGGTGAAATCAGACCTTATGGCAGACCTTATGAGCAAGGCCGGAGGCGCACTGGGCTCAATGGGTGGAGCCATGGGCGGTGGTTCCCAGGCCCCGTCGTACACTGTAGATGAGATTATCACCTACAAGCCTGAGTACAGCTGGAACTATGAGGCGGGAGCACACCTCACATTGGGCAAGGTTACAGCAGATGCATCTGCATTCTACATAGACTGCACCGACCAGCAGCTTACTGTTTTTCCCGACGGAAAAACAACAGGCCGTATGATGACAAATGCCGGCAAAACCAGAAGCATGGGTGTGGAGCTGGCGCTGAATGCACAGGTTACCCCAGCATTGAATATTGGTGCAAGCTACGGACATACCAACGCTGAGTTTGTAAAATACTATGACGGTATAAATGACTATAAAGGCAATTACGTTCCATATGTACCGCAGAATACCCTTGCTGCAAATGCCTCATACACATTCTACAATGTAGGCAGGATTGCAGACAAGGTGCAGATGAGAGTTGGTTATAACGGTATAGGAAAAGTGTACTGGAATGAAGCCAATGACATGAGCCAGAGTTTCTATTCGCTGCTCAATGCATCGGTTTATGCCCAGAAGGGTCCGGTAGCTGTTGAGTTGTGGAGCAAGAACCTCACAGACACAGACTATAACGCCTTCTATTTTGTATCTGTAGGCAATGCATTTTTTTCTAAAGGAAGGCCTGCAGAATTTGGAATTACATTATCTTTGCAACTATAAAATCTAAACCGGTTAACATAATGGACAAGAGACTAAAATGGGGGCTCACAGCCGTTGTTCTTGCGGCTGCAGCAGCTTGGGGTATATACTCCCAGTTGCCACAGGAAAACCAGGAGCTTGCTGCAGCAGACAAAGTGTCAAAAGCCCAGCCCAAGAAGAACATCCTCAATGTAAATGCAATCATTGCAAAACCACAGACCCTTTCAGACAACATCTTCATTAATGGAAGCCTTCTTCCCGACGAGGAGGTAGACCTTACCTTTGAGACCTCCGGCAAGATTGTGGAGATCAACTTCAAGGAGGGATCGTATGTAAAGAAAGGTGACCTTCTTGCAAAGGTGAATGACCGTCACCTCCAGGCACAGCTTCAGCGCCTTACAGCGCAGTTGAAACTTGCAGAGGACAGGGTTTACCGCCAGAGCACCCTTTTGGAGAGGGATGCCGTAAGCCAGGAGGCATTTGAGCAGGTAAAGACAGACCTTGCAACCCTTAAAGCAGATATTGAAGTGGTTCAGGCAAATATTGCACTTACTGAACTTAAAGCCCCATTTGATGGAGTAATCGGTCTTAGGGGAGTGAGTGCGGGTTCTTACGCTACCCCTTCAACATTTGTTGCAAAGCTTACAAAAGTTTCCCCTATCAAAGTTGAATTTGCAGTACCTGAGCACTATGCAGATGATGTTCAGGTAGGATATAACGTTGAGTTCTCACTTCCTGGCAAACTTGAGCCATTCAAGGCAAAAGTTTATGCAAAGGAGTCGAAGATTGATCCGGAGACCCATACACTTACAGTAAGGGCGTTGTATGACAATCCAAAAGGGGAGACCCTTGCGGGAAGATTTGCCTCTGTAAACCTTGAGAAACAGAGGATTGAGAATGCCATTACAGTTCCTTCCGAGGCAATTGTTCCGGAGATGGGTGTAGACAAGCTTTATCTGTACAAGAGCGGCAAGGCGCAGCCTGTAACTGTTACCACCGGTATAAGAACCGATGCTGCCGTGCAGATTGTGAGCGGTATCAGCCAGGGTGATACAGTAATTGTGTCAGGTACACTCCAGCTCCGTATGGGATTGCCTGTAAAACTTGATAACGTAGACTAATCTGCCCTATGAACATATCAGAATTAAGTATCCGCCGCCCCGTACTGGCAACGGTTATGACCGTAATAATTCTCCTTTTTGGAATTATCGGTTATAACTCTTTGGGCGTGAGGGAGTACCCTTCGGTGGACAACCCGATAATCTCGGTACAGTGTTCGTATGCAGGTGCCAATGCAGACGTAATTGAGAACCAGATTACCGAGCCTCTTGAGCAGAATATCAACGGTATTCCGGGTATCCGTTCCCTTTCCAGCGTGAGCCAGCAGGGATCTTCCCGCATTACAGTTGAGTTTGAACTTTCAGTAGACCTTGAAACTGCAGCCAATGATGTGAGGGACAAGGTTTCCAGAGCACAGCGTTTCCTCCCAAGGGACTGTGACCCTCCAACAGTGTCAAAGGCCGATGCAGATGCCCGTCCTATCATTATGGTGGCTCTCCGCAGCGACAAACGTTCCCTATTGGAGTTGAGTGAGATTGCAGACCTTACCGTAAAAGAGCAGTTGCAGACCATTCCTGATGTGAGTGGTGTGAGCATTTGGGGTGAGAAGAAGTACTCTATGCGCCTGTGGCTGGATCCCATAAAGATGTCGGGATACGGTATTACCCCAATCGATATAAAGAATGCTGTAGACAGGGAGAATGTGGAGCTTCCGTCGGGAAGTATAGAGGGAAATACCACAGAGTTGACTATCCGTACTTTGGGCCTGATGCATACCGCACAGGAGTTCAACAATATTATCATAAAGGAGGTTGACGGCAAGATTGTCCGCTTCAGCGATGTGGGACGTGCCGAACTTGGCCCTGCAGACATAAAGAGCTACATGAAGATGAACGGCATCCCTATGGTGGGAGTTGTAGTTACCCCTCAGCCGGGAGCCAACCACATTGAGATTGCCGATGCCGTTTATGAGAGGATGGAGAGGATGCAGAAAGATCTTCCCGACGATGTAAAATATTCATACGGATTTGACAACACCAGGTTTATCCGTGCCTCAATCAACGAGGTAAAGGAGACTGTGTATGTTGCGTTTATCCTTGTGATTATCATTATCTTCCTCTTCTTGAGAGACTGGCGTGTAACGCTGGTGCCTTGTATTGTGATTCCGGTTTCACTGATTGGTGCCTTCTTCATCATGTACCTTGCAGGTTTCTCAATAAACGTCCTTTCCATGCTGGCGGTGGTGCTGGCGGTAGGTCTGGTGGTGGATGACGCCATTGTAATGACCGAGAACATCTACGTGAGGATTGAGAGGGGAATGAAACCGAAAGAGGCCGGTATTGAGGGTGCCAAGGAGATTTTCTTTGCAGTAATCTCCACCACCATCACCCTTGTTGCAGTATTCTTCCCGATAGTTTTCATGGAGGGACAGACAGGACGCCTTTTCAGGGAGTTCAGTATTGTGGTTTCGGGTTCAGTGATCATATCATCATTTGCAGCCCTTACCTTTACCCCAATGCTTGCAACCAAGCTGCTTGTAAAGAAGGAGAAGAAAAACAGGTTCTATGAGATGACCGAGCCTTTCTTTGAGGGATTGAACAATCTTTATAGCCGCTCTCTTGAGGCGCTGCTTAAAGTGAAATGGGTTACCATACCGTTTGTAGTTGCAATGTTTGGAATTATTGTGTGGTTGTGGAGCACCATCCCTGCCGAGACAGCTCCTCTTGAGGACAGGTCGCAGATCAATATCAATACCAGCGGAGCCGAGGGTATCACATACGAGTACATAAGAGACTATACAGAGGATATCAACCGTCTTGTAGACTCCCTTGTTCCGGATGCCAAGGCTGTTACTGCCCGTGTATCAAGCGGTAGCGGTAACATCCAGATCATGCTTAAGGACATTAAGGAGCGCGACTACACCCAGATGGAGGTTGCAGAGCAGATTACCAAGGCTGTAAGGAGCAAGACAAAGGCAAGGTCTTTTGTACAGCAGTCATCTTCATTTGGCGGACGCCGCGGCGGTATGCCTGTGCAGTACGTGCTGCAGACCACCAGCATTGAGAAACTGCAGGAGGTGTTGCCAGTGTTCCTTGCAAAGGTTTATGATAATCCAACTTTCCAGATGGCCGACGTTAACCTCAAGTTCAGCAAGCCTGAGGTGAGGATCAACATCAACCGCGACAAGGCCAATGCCATGGGTGTAAGTACCCGTAACCTTGCACAGGTGCTCCAGTACGGCTTGAGCGGCCAGCGTATGGGATATTTCTATATGAATGGAAAGCAGTATGAGATCCTGGCCGAGATAAACCGTCAGCAGAGAAATACCCCTGCCAACCTGAAATCAATCTACATCCGTACAGACAACGGCGATATGGTTCAGATGGATAACCTTGTAGATCTTGTTGGCGGCATTGCCCCTCCAAAACTTTACAGATACAACCGTTTTGTCTCTGCAACAGTATCTGCCGGCCTTGCCAAGGGAAAGACCATCGGACAGGGTCTGGATGAGATGGACAAGATTGCAGCAGAGGTTCTTGACGATACATTCCGTACTGCACTGTCGGGAGAATCAAAAGAGTACAGGGAGAGTTCTTCCAGCCTGATGTTTGCATTTATGCTGGCAATTGTCCTTATCTACCTTATCCTGGCCGCGCAGTTTGAGAGTTTCAAGGATCCTCTCATCATCATGCTTACTGTACCCCTTGCAATTGCAGGTGCCCTTGTGTTCATGTATTGCGGTGGGGTTACAATGAACATTTTCAGCCAGATTGGTATCATCATGCTTATTGGCCTTGTGGCAAAGAACGGTATCCTTATTGTGGAGTTTGCCAACCAGAAGCAGCAGGCAGGAATTGAGAAAGTGAGGGCCATAAAGGAGGCTTCAATGCAGCGTCTGCGCCCAATCCTCATGACCAGTGTATCAACAATCTTGGGCTTGCTTCCGCTTGCTTTTGCTGCAGGAGAGGGTGCCAACCAGCGTATTGCAATGGGTGTGACTGTAGTGGGAGGTATGCTTGTTTCCACAATCCTTTCAATGTATGTGGTTCCGGCAATCTACATTTACATCTCTACAGATTTGTCCAAAAAGTACAGTGCAAACAAATAACGGTTAAGCGATGAAAAGAGTGATATTATATATTTCATGCATCCTTTTGGGTGGAGCGGTTACCGCCTCTGCGCAGGGGGCTTCGGTTGCCCAAGATCCATACTCCGGCAAGGAGGGGGCTTCATCTGTCGGGAATAAAGTGTATACCCTGCAGGATTGCCTTATGGAGGGGTTGGAGAACAATTATTCCCTTAAGATTGAGAAGAATTCGCAGCGCATTTCAGACAACAACGCCACTTTGGGCAATGCGGGTTTTTTGCCTACATTGAGCGCCAGCGGCATGTATTCCGGTTCTGCGCAGGACAATGAGACAAAACTCAGGGATACCCGCGAGATTGTTAAGGAGAACGGAATTTTCAACCAGACAATTGATGCCGGCGTAAACCTCAACTGGACAATTTTCCAGGGCTTCAATGTTATGACAACCTACAAGAAGTTGAAGGAGCTTCAGGCTCAGGGTGAACTTGAGACCCGCATAGCAGTTGAGAACCTTGTGGCAGACATTACTGCAGAGTATTACAACTATATCCAGCAGAGCATCAGACTCAAAAACCTCAATTATGCGGTTGGACTTTCACGCGAGAGGCTCCGTATTGTGGAGCAGAGATACCGTATAGGTAACTTTTCCGGATTGGATTATCAGCAGGCAAAGGTGGATTTCAATTCAGACAGCTCTGCCTTCATGAGACAGCAGGAGGCGTTGCAAAGTTCTGCAATCAGTTTGAACAGGCTGCTTTCAAGGGCTGATCTGAATGTGCCTATGGCAGTTGCCGACACCTCAATAAATGTGATGGTGAGCCTCTCAAGCGACGACCTTATGAAATCAATGCTGGAGAACAATGCTACCTTGCAGAATGCCCAGATAAACAGCAATATTGCCAAGTTGAACTACAGGATAAGCGCCTCGCAGACCTATCCTTACCTGAGAATGAATGCCGGCTACGGGTATACCCTCAACAAGTATAATAAGGGTACCAACCTCCAGAGAGGAAGCATGGGTGCAGATTTTGGCCTTACCCTTGGATTGAACATCTTTGATGGCGGCAACCTCCGCAGGGAGAGAAAGAATGCCCGTATCAATATTGAGAATGCCCAGTTGCAGCTGAGCGATGTGGAGCAGAGTGTGAAGTCAGATTTCTACGATATCTGGCAGGCATACCAGAGTAACCTTCAGATCCTTTCACTGGAGAAGGAAAACCTGGTTACAGCGCGGTTGAACCACGAGATTGCCATGGAGAGGTATATGCTTGGAGATTTGTCGGGAATAGAGATGAGGGAGGCGCAGAAGAGTCTTCTCGATGCCGAGGAGAGGCTGCTCTCCGCCAGCTACAATACCAAGTTGTGCGAGATTTCCCTGATGCTAATCAGCGGCAGGGTGCAGGAGTATCTGCAGTAAGAGTTTCAATTCAGCGGCACGTCTGGCGTGCCGCTTTTTTTTTTGCGTGGGGCGGTGCGTTTTTCTGCTGAGGCGTTTCCTTCTGCCCCGTTGTCTAGTTGTACTTCTGGAATTTGTATCCCAGGCGTTTGAGTTGGAGGGCAGCGCCTATCTTGTACATCACTTTCATGGTGCGGGCAAGCATGTAGAATGCTTTTTCTGAGCCGGGCTCAAAGTCTTCTTTCATGATCATGGCAATTGCTTTCTCGGCGCAGGTGATGGTTACATCCCTTATCTGAACCTCTTCTGGAGAACCAAGCGGGAAACCCAGGATGTTTACCATAATGTTGTCGTCCATATCATCCCATCCTTCAACACCGTAGAATTTCTCGTATGGGTTGTTCTGGTTTGCCAGCCAGTCTACATCCCACCATTGGGCAACAGCCATACCCATGAATGCCGGCCAGGCAATTGAGGCATTAGGGTAGTCGTTTACCTGCTCAATGGCATCTGCCATGTATGGGGTTGCATAGTCGTTCCATTTTTCTGTAATATCCTCACTCTCTGCAAGAACGGGGTCCAATGCCTCCATGCTGTTGCAGAGTTTGAGCAGTTCCAGCTGCAGGCGTTCTTCAAAACTATTGTAATATTCAAGATCGTTCATGGTAAAAGTCATTTATTTTGTAGGGATGTCATATCTCCGGCTGTAACAATAAATCTGTTGCGTGGATAAAGATACACCTTTTTGCGTATATTTGTATAAACAGAGAAATATAACAGACAAAATAACAGCTATGAAAAAGAGATTTGCACTTTTGGCAGTTTTGGCACTCATCTCATTTGGTGCTTTTGCCCAGAACGATTCACTTACATTTGTGAATGCCAAATGGAATGTTAAACAGATTGCAAAGGGAATCACCCTTAAGGAGTTCCACTTCACAGGAGATTCAAAGATCTTTGATTCCAACCAGTATGTTTCAATCATCGAGATAGACAGCAAGAAGGCAAAAGGCCATTTTGCCCTTGCCAGCAACTTGGGTTACATCACTCCAACCAGCAAGTTTGCCAAAGACAGTGGCGCAGTTGTGGCAATGAACGGCTCTTTCTACAATATGAAGAAACCTTACAATAGTGTATGCTACTTCAAGAAACATGGTGTTGAGGAGTTCGTTTTCAATGAGAAAATGGCCCAGAGAGACAATGGCGCAGTTGCAATTTCAGCTAAAGGAAAGCTTGCAATTTATGCGGCTGATGAGAATGAGCCGGGCGGAATTGCTTCAGAGCAGACCTGGCCTCAGAGGCTTGATGCAGTTTCAGTAGTTTCCAGCGGTCCTGTCCTAATTGTGGACAGCAAGAATGCCCGCCTTGATGATAACTCATTCAACCGTAACCGTCATCCCCGCAGCGCTGTTGGTGCAGCCGGTAAGAAAATCTGGTTGGTGGCAGTTGACGGCAGGAACGCAGAAAATGCACAGGGTGTAAGCCTTTGGGAGCTCACAAAAATCATGCGCTGGATTGGTGCGGATGATGCCCTCAATATGGACGGCGGCGGGTCAACTACCCTTTATGCCGAGGGCGAGAACGGCAACGGTATTGTCAATCACCCTTCAGACAACAGGAAGTTTGACAGGGAGGGGGAGAGACATGTAGTCAATGCATTGTTGTTCATCAGGAAGTAACATGAATTTCAATTGGTTTATAGCAAAGAGGATTGGCAACAAGGCGGATGCTACGGGGCGGCTGAGCAAGATGGGAACTGTCATTTCGGTGGTTTCCGTGGCGGTTAGCGTTGCGGTTATTGTGGCGGTTACGGCGGTGGCGGACGGTTTCAGAAACGAGATTGCCGGCAAGGTGAGGAGTTTCTCTGGAGATGTGGTACTGGCGGCGCCGGGGAGCGATATCCTCAATGTGGCCAAACCGGTTGATGCCCCGCTCTCATATTTGCAGAAACTGCAGGAACTCCCTTTTGTGCAGCGGGTGAGCGGTGTGGCCTACAGACAGGGTGTGATAAAGGGTGAGGAGGAGATATCCGGGCTGATGCTCAAGGGGGTTGATTCGTTGTATAACCTTGAGTCTTACAGCGGTTCCCTTCTGCAGGGGACCCTTCCAAAACTTAACGGCAAGGCACCTTCAAATGAGGTTGTCATATCAAGGAGCCTGGCCGATGCTTTGAACCTTAATGCAGGAGACAAGATTACCGCATATTTTCCCGACGAACAGCTGAAAGTACGAAGGTTCACAATCTCAGGAGTATTTGATACCGGCCTTGAGCAGTTCGACAAATATCTGGCTATAGGGGATATCCGTCAGGTTGTGAGGTTGAACGGATGGGGAGGCAACCAGTTGTCGGGATACGAAATATTCCTCAATAATGAGGCGGCTGGGGTTACTCTGGAACAGGAGGATGCCATTGCTCAGGTGATTTATGAGAATTCACTTACTGAGGACTCTCAGGTGGCGGCAACTGTGCTGCAGGAGAAGTATTATACTTTTTTTGATTGGCTCAATTTGCTGGATCTGAATGTTGTGATTGTCCTTTCCCTTATGATTGCAGTTGCTGGGTTCAATATGGTTTCAAGCCTCCTTATAATGCTGTTTGAGAGGATATCGCAGATTGGTCTGCTAAAGGCACTTGGAATGACTAACCGTGCGGTTGCCAAGGTGTTCATAGCCAAGGCGGCAATGGTGGTTATGCAGGGAATGTTGTGGGGAAATGTCCTTGGAGTGGGATTCTGTCTGTTGCAGGGAAAATATCATATCCTTACCCTTAATCCTCAGGATTATTTTGTTCCGTGGGTACCGGTTTCCCTTGAGGCTTCTACGGTTATAATTACCAATCTGGTTGCTTTTGCAGCCATAATGGCCATTATGCTGCTGCCGTGCCTGTTCATTTCCAAGGTTGATCCGGCAACTACCATGAGGGTGAAATAGTCATTTCTTTACGCTCTGGCAATATTGCCCGTAGCGTTCCATTATCAGTTCAACAAATTTAAGTGTCTCACCGCCGTTGAAACGTCCCAGTTTTACTGCGTCGCTGTTGTAGTGTTCCTCCTCGCGCAACAGGGGAATCACCTCGGCTATGTTCTCCCATACCAGCGGATCCAGCCCTTTTTCCCGGGCCAGTGACATGCAGTCTTCCAGACGCCCTTCGCCGCAGTTATATGAGGCCAGGGTGAGTTTTATAAGGTTTGTGGAGTCGGCTCCAGCTTTCCTGTATAGTTTCTGCAGGCGGGCAAGGTGTGAGATGCCGGCCTTGATGTTGTACTCGGGGTCGTAGATGTCATCTATACCGTATGTTTTTGCAACCTGCTCCTTTATCTGCATAAGGCCAATTGCTCCGCGGCTGGAACTCACTCCCATCTTGAACTTTGATTCCTGATAGATGAGCGAGCAGATGAGCCTCCAGTCCCATCCTACAATGTGGGCGTATCTCTTTACATAGATATCGTAAGGGGAGATGGTGGTGCGGGAGATTGGGGCTCCGTTGCGGTTCTGTATCCTGTAACTCTTGTGGTAGCGCTGGGTTTGTTCATACTCCTGTGTCTGCTTGAAGTAGGGGAACCAGTAGTTGAGGGTCTGGATGATGTTGTAGTTGTCTTTCCTTACCACGCATACATTGTCCTTGCTGTCGGGAATAACAGTTGAAACCACTTCGTCTGAGTAGGCTGCGGGTACGGTGTCCCTCTCCGAGTTGAGCACAAGCATATCACAGTGGCCTGCAATGAGGTTGTCCCATTGTGCCTGTGGGTCTGAGTCTGTGATGTTGAGGTTGATTTCACACCGCTGGTGCTGCTCAAAGTTCTGGAACAGTTCGTAAAGGTATCCTATGTTGTAGCCGCGGGCCCTGAGGGTCTTGTCGAGCATTATGGAGCACTCAAGGGTGTCTGAGGCAAAGAGCAAAGAGGAAGGGGCATCTGTTTTTTCATGCTCCCAACGGGGAAGCGAAACAAAACAGAATGCCAGGATAAAACTGAACGTGTATTGGAAGTATTTGTTTCTCCAGGCTTTCCCCATCAGTTATCAGTTTGCGTAAAACGGCCAGTTGATACCCAGCTTGAGTGCCTTCTGCGATCTTATGTATCTGAAGGCGCTGAAGTAGTCGTTATCCGGCCAGCCTTGAGCCGCGTTAATGTATTTTACAAATATGCTGGCACGTTTCCACTGCATGTTTATGAATGCATCTATGTATGGAGTATTGCCAATCTTTTCTGTCTTCTGGTTGTAGAACACTCCCAAAGCAGGTGAGTATCCAGGTGCATAGTACTCGGTAGTGAAGATTGCATTTGCACCAATCTGCACATCAAGCACATTCTTTACCAGTGCAAACTGGAAGTAGTACTTCAAATCAAGTGCCAGTGTTGGAAGCGGAACCACCTCCTCATCTGAAGAGACCTGGAAGAGGGCTTTGTTGTCCAAGTGGAGTTTCCATAGCTGGATATCCTTTTTCACATACGCGCTCAGAATGTTCATTGCCTCCGTATTCTGCCTTACAATTGAAAGGGAATCAAAGTATGTGTTGTTCTTCAGCATTGCATACCCGACGGAAGCCTCCATTTTCCAGTCGGGAATCTCAAGTTTGCCCTCAATTTTGGTAAGGGTGCTCTTCTCAAAGTTGTTGTTCCAGATGTAATGGTTTGTATAGGCGTTGTTGTAGAAGTAGTTTGGCCTCTGCTGTGATACATGAGCCTTGGCAGTAAGATGAATTCCCTGCGGCATCTTTTGCGGATAAGATGAGAAAGTCATCTTGCCGTCAACAGAAAAATCGTTCTGGTAGTATCCGGCAAAATCATATTTGGCCATACCGCTCCAGTTGAAGTATCTCTTCAGTTTTCCCCCTGCACCAAAGTACATGTACAGGTTGTTCTCTTTCTCATTTGAGTTGCCCTGCAGGAAGTAATCAGGCTTGAATCCGTAAAGGCTCAGATACTGGTGACCTATACCCGCACTCACATTGGAGATGATTGCCTCCTTGGCCCATGGCTGCAGGTTGATGAAAAAGCGGTTCTCAAGCTTGAACACCCTCATTGAATCGGCACTCTCAGTAGGGTTGATGAAGAAGTTGTTGTGGTACAGGGCCCTTCCAACTGAGTCAGATAACGAAATGTTGTCTGTGTATTTCTTTGCATACACTGTAGCATCAAAACTGTGTCCAATATACGCCATTGTACCCTCGCCAAGTTCCTTTTCAATTGCATTGCCAAGCGAGTCCTTCTGCTGAAGGAACTTGAAAGGGATGCCGTATGAATGGGTAAGGAAAAATGTCCTTCGTTTAAGGTCATTATGGGCCTCATTCAGAGCAATTGGAATCACCTTTGCATCCAAAAGTGTATCCAGTACCATTGAAGGGTCAGACACACCTCCGTTCTCATCCCTCTTTATCCTGTTGTATATGAATCCACCCTGGGCAACATATCTCTTTCCCAGGTAGTTTCCGGTAATTGCAACGGTCCTGTTGTCTGTCTTTTCGTTCTCAAGCATACCGGCGCCACCATACCTGCGGTAAAGGAAATTGAAGTTGAATGATGGGGTAAAGTTCTGTGTATGAAGGAACTTCATGTTGGATTCCTCAAGTTTCTTGTTGGCAAACAGCGTTCCCCAGTAACCCATCTCGGTATAAGGGGTCTTTGTGTTGTAGAACGGCAATGTCTCCGGAGTATAAGTGTATGGAAGATAGCCGTCAAAGAACGGGAATATCTCATCATCAGGCCTGTTGAACCAGTTGTTGTACTGCATTGCTGATCCCGACAGTCCCAGCCAGTTTGCTCCAACATCATTCCTGCTGTGTGGCTGCTCTGAGAACCACTCATGGTAAGTTGTATCAGGACTGATGCTTACAGGCTTGTTGAACCATGTATCTGCATTCCACAGGAACATCCTCTTGTATTTGGTGGTATCATCAAACACGTAGGTATGCAGCAGCCTTGGGGTGTTCCTCAACACACTGTCCTTGTAGTTCCAGATGCTGTCGCGCTGCATCCTCTTGAGTTCCTTCTTTGAAATCTGTTGGGCCACAGCCACACTGTCGGCCTTCTGCACAGCAAGAGAATCCTGGCCGGCAACGGCCTGTGCTGCAGCCACAGCAAGAGAATCAATCTCCTGTGCACCTGCAGATGATGCCGCCATAAAAAATGCAGCAAACAATGCAATCATTAAAACTTTTCTTCCCGACAATATTTTCTTGGTCATTCCAATAGTCATGTATTAGTTGTTCTTAAGTTGCAGGTACATCTGTTCTGCCTGCTGCAGTGAATCAAGTTTGCCCACATCCACAAGCTGAAGGTCATTCTTCACGTACCCTTTAATTATGTATTTGTCTGCCATGGCCAGATAAAAATCTACAATGGCAAACTTCTCAGGCCACTGCGCCATGATGTTGAAAACTTCAGGCGAAATCACATGTGTTCCGGCAAAGGCATATTTTTTCAATCCATGCTCCTGAAGGAACTTCTCTGCATCAAACCCTTCTGAAGGCACCCGTTTGAGCTCTGCATAAGGGGATTTCACCTCTCCGGTAGAGACATTCATCCATCCCTGCAGATTGTTGTTTGAATCAAACAGGAAATACCTCGATGTCTTGCGCTCACTCACAAGCAATGTGGCAAGCGGTGTGTCAATTGAGATGGAATTGCTGTAGTGGTAATCCAGAAAATCCTCAAAATCCAGGTTGGAGATAATGTCCACATTGTGCACCAGGAACGGTTCATTACCCTCAAGCAGTGGAGCTGCATGTCTTATGCCGCCGCCTGTCTCCCTCAAAATGTCTGTCTCATCAGAGAACTGCACATCAATTCCAAAACTGTTGTTTGCAGCCACATATTCCCTTATTTTCTCTGCAAAGTGATGGAGGTTCACTACAACCTCATCAAAACCTGCCCCCTTTAGTTTTTCAATGAGAATTTTCAGCAACGGCTCGCCCGCTACAGGAACCAGTGCCTTGGGCATAGTGTCTGTAATGGGTTTGAGTCTGGTTCCCAGTCCTGCTGCAAAAATCAGTGCCTTCATGTCTGCTTCTAGAATTCTTGTCTGATATCCTGTTCCCTATGGTAAACCTTAACGGTAATGTTGTATTTTTTTGCAAGGTACTCTGCAAGGTGCTGTGCGCAGTACACAGAGCGGTGCTGGCCTCCTGTACAGCCGAAGCTGAACATAAGGTTGGTAAACTTGCGCTCCATATAGCGGGTAACATGTGCATCCGCCAGCTCATAAACGTGGGCAAGGAACTTGGTAACCTCACCGTCATCCTCAAGGAACTCAATTACCTCCTTGTCCAAGCCGGTAAAATGCTTGAAGTGGTCATATTTTCCCGGGTTGTTGATTGCGCGGCAGTCAAAAACATATCCTCCGCCGTTTCCGCTGTCGTCAACAGGAATACCCTTTTTGTATGAGAAGCTGAAGATCCTCACCTCAAGTTTCTTCTCAGCCCTCAAATCTGAGAACTGGCGCATATTGGTAAGCTCAGTAAGCAATTCCTGAACATAAGGGTACTCGGTAAACGGCTGCTCATTGATGAGCTTGCGGAGGTTGTCAATGGCAAACGGAACGCTCTGCAGGAAGTGGGGCTTCTTCTCAAAGTAGCCCCTGAAACCGTATGCTCCAAGCACCTGCATTGTACGGAACAGCACAAACAGCCTCAATTTCTTGTAGAACTCCTCTTTAGGTATCTGAATATAAGGCTCAAGTGCCTCACGGTATGTCTCAATAAGGGTCTCCTTGAGTTCTGTAGGGTAATTGGCCTTGGCCTGCCATACAAAAGATGCAAGGTCATAGTAAAGAGGCCCTTTTCTTCCTCCCTGGAAATCAATGAAGTAAGGCTCGTTGCCTACAAGCATCACGTTGCGGGCCTGGAAATCCCTGTACATGAAAGTCTCTGCATTGCCCCCCTCAAGAAGGTCAGCAGCCATTTTGGTCATATCCTCGTGCAGCTTTATCTCGCTGAACTCAAGACCGGTTGTCTTTAGGAAACAGTATTTGAAGTAGTTGAAATCGAACCATACATTCCTATCGTCAAACTCAGGCTGCGGGAAACAGATGTTGTAGTCCAGTCCCTTGCCACCCTCAAACTGAAGTTTTGGAAGGGTTGCAATGGTTTTCTTCAAAAGTGAAATTTCGTCGGGAGAAAAATTGCTGGTATCCCTGCCCTGGGCAATGGCATTGAAAAGGGTTGCATCACCCAAATCCTCCTGAAGGTAGAACTCGTTGGTGCTGTTTGCACAGAATACCTGCGGTACCGGCAATCCCTTCAGTTTGAAATGTTTGGCAATCTCCATAAAGGCAATGTTCTCCTCCACAGAGGTTCCCTTTGCACCAATGAGGGTTATTCCGCTTCCCGATATCCTGAAGTATCTTCTGTTGCTTCCGCTTGATGGCAATTCCTGAATGCTCTCAGGCTTCTGTTTGGTATATTCTTCAAATAATTTCTCCAGTTCCTTCATCTCTTTCTTTTCTTACTGTACAGTTTTTTCTTTAATCTAGCAAAAATAGCATTTTCTTATGGATTAGCCAATCTCAATCAATATTATTTTACCGTCATTGAGCACGTGGTAAGTAGCACAATTGTCTATATTTATGTGGTCTGGCGGCAGTATGAAGTTTGTGTTAATGATCCAACAAGTATCTTTTTTTACTTCCAGGTACAAGTCTTTAATATTTCCACTCAGGTATTTTGAATCAAAGAGGTCCAGGATGTTTTTGTAAACAGCACCAATTACCATTATCAAAGAATCATGATTGAAATTTGGTTCTCCGTTGTTGAACATAGAAGTGGAATCCATTACTAACTGCACTGAGTGTCCATCTATTTCAATGCTGGTCAATTTGAGACCTTCTGTATTTTCTGGAGCTCTTGAACAAGAGATGCATAGGACTGTGCTTATGATACAGGTGAAGACAAGGATAATTTTACTTGCTAAACTTAAATAATGAATAATATAATGCATACTATGAATTTTAATATGAGTTTCATATGGGAGTCTGGTATAAAGATAGGGATAATTATCAAGAAGAAAATGAGGAGTAGATGAGTTTTTTTATTCATGTTTATTTGTAGTATCTTTACATCCGTTATTTTATAAGCATTATGAGAAAGATTTCAATAGCGATTTTTGCGTTTATGCTGTTTGCGGGGGTGCTTTCTGCGCAGGAGAGCAGGGAGTATACCAAACAGTATGGGGTTTACTCGGATGAGTGGGCCAAGGAGGTGATTGGCTTTATGGCGGATGAGAAGTTCAACGGCCGTGAGGCAGGAACCAAGGAGAACTACAAGATTATGAAGTTCATTGCAAAGGAGTTCAAGAAGATGGGATTGAAGCCTGAGATTCAGAAGATTACTTCTGAGAGCCTTACTGCTGCAATTGGTGAGCCTCGTAAGGGGAAGGTTTATCCTGCCAAGATGAACAATGTGATTGCAAGGATTGAGGGAAAGAACCCTAATATGCAGGTTGTTGTGGGTGCCCATTATGACCATCTGGGCAACAAGCCTGGGATTGGAATCCATCCGGGTGCCGATGATAATGCGTCGGGAATAGTTGCACTCCTTTCGTTGGCAAAGATGATGGTGGCTTCAGGCATCACTCCGGAGTACACAGTTGTATTCTGTGCTTGGGACGGTGAGGAGAAAGGGCTTCTCGGTTCAAAATATTTTGTGGCCGACTGGTATGCCAACCGTACTGCTGCCGATTCTATCTGCAGATATATGAATTTTGATATGGTGGGCCGCTGTGACGATCCTGCAAAGCCAACCACTACTTTTGCGTGGAATGACAATTTCCCTTCGTTGAAGGAAGATTGCGATTTGGTGTATGAGACTATAGATAAGCCGTTTACAGTGATCTACGATCGCCGTGTGGGGGATGGGAAAGGTGGGTCTGATTATGCTCCGTTCTCCAAAAACAACATTCCGTTTGTTGCGTGGATGGAGGAGTCCCTTCATGAGGATTACCATAAACCTGGTGATGTCCCTGCAAAAATCTGTTGGGAAAGACTCCATAAGACAGTGCTGCTGGCTTATGGAATCCTGTACCGTTGGGTTGACTAGCCGTTGGATTGGTTAGTTTTTTTCCTTTTTTCGTGCAGGTACATCTGCAGACTGTTAAAGAGATTCTGCCAAATGGAGTAGAGGGCTATTGATACCGATGCCAGAGGGTTGAGGTAGATGTTGGCCATCCAGATTCCAAGGGCAGAATTTTTTTGTCCCAGCATCTGGCCGCCTGCAACGGTATCTCCGTATTTCTTCCCGATGAGTTTTCCAACAGCAAACTGCACTGCACAGATGAATATTGAGATTCCTCCCAGTATGATGATGCTGTGGAGGTTTTCTTTTCCGTGGAGGAAGATGAAGTTGATTGTCTGGCCAAGGGTGATGGCAAGGGCCAATGACCAGAAATACAGTGACCACCCCTTGAATCTTGCTATGGCCCCGTTAACCTTTGGCACCCAGAGCTGAAGCCCAAAGGCAATGAAGAACGGGAATGCAATGATTGGGCTTACCCTCTTGAGGATGAGCCAGAAAGACTCAAAGAACGGCATCTGCTGCTGCACTCCTATAAAGGAGAAGAAAATAGGGGCAACAATTGCCACCATAAGGTTGCCAAGGATTACATGAGCCGTAACGGTCTCCCTGTTGGCACCAAGGATGCACGAGATTACAACCGATGATGCAGCCACCGGGCAGATGATTGCAATAAGTACCCCCTGTGCAATGATCTCATTGCCGCCAACCCCCTTTGCCAGAAGGTATCCTCCCAAGCTCACCAGAATCTGGAACAGCAGCAGGGAGATGTTCATCCCGGTCATTTTCAGCAGTTTGAGCTGCTTGATGTCAACTGCCGTAAAGTTCAGCAGCAGGATGGTGAAAATAAGGTATGGCACCACGATTACCAGGGTGGTACACCATTGGTGGAAAAGCAGTCCAAAGAGGATTGCTATTGGAAGTATCAGACTTCTGCTCATATTTTTCTTGTTTATCCTTGTCCTTGAGATTTTACATCAATAGGGGCCTCCCAACTGTTCCAGCCGGTATGGGCCACCTCCCTAACAAACCATTTTCCGCCGCATTTTGCATATATCTTATTCCCGATGAATGCAATCTCCTCCACCTGTCTTCCTTTTCCAGGAAGTGGAAGGATAGCCCTCACGCGGCCGTTCTGGTCACAAACCTGTATCCCTATTGGGGTAGCAACATAAAGGTTCCCCTCTGTATCGAATGTCATATTGCCATACTTTGTATGGTTGTGGTTGTCTGTATTGTGCAGCCAGTAGAACTGCTGTCCTGCCTGCAAAGTGCCGTCGGGAGCAATAAGATAACTGATAAGCCAGTTGGAGTTCTTCTCCTGCGCAATCAGCAGCTTCCCGTTAGGGTAGATTGCAATCTCCTTCCCCGATGTTTCCAGGGTGTTCATCTTCACTGCCTTCTTTGTGCCCTTCCTAAGCAGATAAATCTCCCCCTCATTTGTGCTAATGTACTTGTCTCCGTTGTGCAACGCAAGCACCTTGTGAACGTTTTTCTTTAAAGTTACGTCGTCTCTTTGTACAATTAGCTGATTGTCAGGGGTAGTTTCAGACCACTGTTGGCCGTCTACAAGCAGCGACTGCAGCATGCCGTTCATGGATTTGCCGGTCTGGACCGGGGTGGGCCAGCCTCTCCAGAGCCAGCGCATGGCGTCGGGGTAGGCGCGGGTGCCGTAGTAGATGCTGTGGGTGCCGCGGTCCCATTTGTAGTCGAATTCGTAGCCAGCAAAGTTGAGTGCAGAGGACATGAGCTGGTTCTGCTCCCACCAGTCGCCAAAGATGTGGTTCCAGGTGTCGTTCACACCGTCCTGAAGGAAGATGCGGAGCGGTTTGGGCTCGGTCTTGCGGACAAGGGCAGGGTATTCGTTGCCGCCGCGCATGGCTACAAAGGTTCCAACGGAACTGTATACGCGGGCGAACAGGTCGGGCCTCTCCCAGGCAACGGTGAAGGCCGCTATTCCGCTGCTGCTGGCACCGGTGATGGCGCGGTCGTTGGGATTGTGGGAGATGAGGATCCTGTGTCCGTGGGGAGTCTCCAGATTCTCAACCATTGGAATCACCTCCTCCTCAAGGAAGGTTGCCAGGCGGTTGTCGGTGCGGTCGAACTCGTTGCTGCGGTTGTAGCGGGCAACGGTGCCGTCTTGGTTGTGGCTCACTCCCGGCTGCAGGAAGATACCAATGGCTACAGGCATCTCGCCGGTGGCAATGAGGTTGTCAATCACGGTAATAGCCCCAAAAAGGTTGCCGTCGAGACCCACCACAAGGCAGGCAGGCTTTGTGCCGTCGTACTGTTTGGGGATGAATACCTGCCAGTCTCTGCTGGTGTTTGGGTATATCTTTGATTCTGTGATTGTTCCGCTGAGAATGCTTCCTCTAAGGCTGTCGGGAAGAGGAATGGTTGCAGGGTCCTTTGGGGTGGATGCATTGTGCTTGTTCTGGGCAAATGCGGTGGTGCAAAGGGTTGCAAGGAGTATGATGAGCAATCTTTTCATAATGTGAAAATTATATGAAGAGTGATACTGCAAACAATGTTATTATTGAGGTGACACCCATGATGAGGGTGAGGGCTGTCTGGGTCTTGTAGCCGTTCTGTGGGGTGAGGCCTCCAAAGTTGGTGACTACCCAGAAGTAGCTGTCGTTGGCGTGCGAGACGGTCATGGCGCCGGCTCCAATGGCCATAACTACAAGTACGGCGTCAATTGGGGTGGTCATGCCAAGGGCTGCCATAAGCGATGCATCCGAGAAATAGAGACCCATGATGCCCGCTGTGGTGGTCATTGCCACGGTTGAAGAGCCCTGCGAGGTCTTGATGATTGCCGCCACCACAAACGGGAAGAAAATTCCAATGCTTGAGAGGGCGGTGGCGTTCTGCTGGATGTACTGTACAAATCCAGCCTCCACAATCACCTGTCCAAGGACACTTCCGGCTGCGGTGATGAAGATGATCGGGCCGGCAGTCTTCAGTGATTCCTGTGTGAGGTCATAGAGCTGTTTTCCCATTTTTGATCTCCACAGCAGCGGCAGTGCCGAGATGAGTCCTGCAGTAAGGGCAATGATAGGTTTGCCCAGGAAGGTAAGGAGTTCCCCGGTGAAGCCGTTGATTTTGGCAATTGAGGCAATGGAGCCTCCGGCCATAAGGACTATCGGGAGTAAAATTGGGGTTATTGATGCCCAAGTGCTTGGGAGATTGTGCTGGTTGTATGCCTGTGAAATGCTCTCTACATCAAGGTCTTCAGAGGATTTTACCTTCTTCCCGACAGCGGTTGCAAAGAAATATGCCGCAGTGAGGGGCAGGATGGAGATGAGGAGTCCTGCAATGATTACAAGGAGCAGGTTGCTCTCAAGTCCTATAAGTCCTGCAGTGGCTATGGGGCCCGGTGTAGGGGGGATGAATACGTGAGAAACGTACAGTCCTGCAGAGAGGGCAACGGTAAGGGTTACCGATGAGAAATTGGTCTTGCGGCTGAGCCATTTGCGGATAGGGTTTACAATGATGAAACCGCTATCGCAGAAAACCGGCACCGAGATAATCCAACCAATGAGCATGATTGCGAGCTGCGGATGTTTTTCTCCAATGATGCGGATGATGGCATCTGCCAAACGGATTGCCGCACCTGTCTTCTCCAGGATGAGCCCTATGAGGGTACCCAGGATGATTACAATTCCAATGCTGGTAAAGATTGAGGAGAATCCCTTCCCGATAGTTGCAGGAATGGTATCCAGCGGAATCCCAATTCCCACAGCCAGGATGAGTGCGATTCCCATTATGGCCAGGAACGGATGGACTCCCCATTTGGAGATTGATACTATCAGCAGCACTATTGCCAGTGCAAAAACTATAATTAGTGTTGTACCTGTAAGCATTTTTGTATCGGTTTAGAGTTTTTTGAGGAATTCTACAAGGGTATTTGCCATCAGTTGGGCTCCCTCGCTGGTAGGGTGGGTGCCGTCTGTGATATACGGATTGTAATATCCGGTATATTCCGGATGGGTTCCTTTGATTATCCTGTTTTCATGCGGGTTGATGCCGCTTAGGTTGTGCATGTCCACTACCGGAAGATTGTAGTATGCCGCCACCTCTTTAATGGCTTGGATCCACTCGTCCCACTGGTAAAGCACCCGGGCGTTGTTTTCTGGGGTATTTGGTAAGTGCGATTTCTCTGCGTTGAGCAACTTGATAGGGGTTAGGACAACAATTTTTGTCTCTTTGCCGGTTGTGCTGTATTTCTGTTTAAGGCCTTGCAGCAGGGTGTGCCATGCCCCGTAGAACGTATCCGTGCCGCGGTCTTCCATGGTGCCGAGTTCCACACCCAGCCTTACATCATTGGTGCCTCCGGTAACCGTTACAAGATCTGCATCATCTGCCATCTCCACATATCTTTTGCACATGGGGGTGTTCTCCGGCAGGTTGGCAATTGTAGAATCAGATATTCCATGATTCTCAAATTCCATATTGAGCATCTTTGCCGCCAGTGCCGCATAACTCTCCAGCTGCCCCGGATGCCCCGGATAATTGCGCGGAATGAACCCGTAAGTGATTGAATCCCCCAGCGCACAGTATTTCAGTTTTTTTGTTGAGGTCATTTTTTTCGTGGTGTATTATACAAAGGTAACTCTTTTTTGGTTACGTTGTCTTTTTGTATATCTTCCTGATTCTCAGGAAGATAATTTTACAAAGTTTGCAAAAATTGCAAACTTTGTAAAATCAATTACTTGAGAATCAAGTAATTGTACAAAAAGACAACGTAAAAAAATTGTGTTATTTTTGTGGCATGGAGAGCAGTGTCAAGTTTATTTTCAATCCGGAGCATGATTTGTGCCTGGCCAGTGGGGATGTGAATTTCATTCCGCCGACTGCGGCTGTGCGGTTTGCACAGGAAGGGAAGTGGATTGAAAGGTTCATGCGGGCGCCGGAAGGGATGCAAGCGGGTGGAGGTAATGATGCCGGGAAAATCGTTCCATGGGGATGGAATGCAGTGCTTAAACGGAAACTTATGGATGAGGGGTGGCCTCTGGAAGCGCTCCCTTCAGATGAGGAACTTGATTTCATTCGGGAGAATTCCCGCAGGGAATTGGCAGTGGAACTGTTGGAGAGAGTTCAGGGGGCAGGCGTGGAGTGCATACCTGCACCGGCCACCCCGGTCACCCCAGCCACCCCGGCAACAATCCTTCCGCATACCTACAGAACAATTGCCCACTCCATTGAAGAGATTGAATCCTTTCTCAGCTGTAATAGGAGGGTTGTACTGAAAGCACCCTTGTCGGGAAGCGGAAAAGGGATAAGGTTTGTGACTGGAGAACTTATGGAGACTGACCGTGGCTGGTGCCGCAAAACACTGCAGAAACAGGGAGCGGTGATAGTGGAGCAGAGGATGGAGGTACAGCAGGAGTTTGCCATGCTGTTTGAGTGCACCCCCGCAGCTGAAAGGCCGTATGGAAATGTGGCTTTCAGAGGCTACTCAATGTTCTACGCAAGCAACGGCGCATACAAAGGAAACATCCTGGCATCAAATGAGCATATTGAAAACACACTTACCCGGTGGATTCCCAAAGGGATGCTGCATAAGGTGCAGGAGGAGATAGCATGTTGGTTGCAGGAAAAACTGCAGGGAAAATATACAGGATTCATAGGTGTGGACCAGTTCATTTGTCCGCACAACGGCGCAATATTGTACAACCCCGCAATGGAAATCAACCAGAGGATGACAATGGGCCTGATAGCCAGAAATATATACGATTACCACAAAGAAGAATACTACCTTGGTGAAGGGACCCATTGCTTTGAACCGGAAAGGGGAATCATTTTGCTGCCTTGCTCCGGCTTACCACAAACACTCCTGTAAAAACCATAACTGCGGCAAGCACCTTCTGCCAGGTAATGCCGTCCATCCCAATACAGATACTTATTACTGTGGCAATTATAGGCTGCACATAACTGTACATGCTCACAAGGGTAGGGCGGATGTTCTTCTGTCCCAGAGGGATGAGAAAATAGCACACGCAAGTGGCAAAAAGCACCAGGAATCCCAGTTCAAGCAGTTGTACTCCAGGAAGTTCCATCCACACTGGTGAAAATACCTCCCCAAACGAAAACGGCAATGACATTGCAACGGAGAAAAGGAAAATCCACTTCATGAAGGTGATCACCGAATACTTCATGATTACCGGCCTGAAAACACCCAGGTAGAGGGCAAAAGCCACTCCGTTTAGCACCATCAGCAAAATGCCGGAAAGTTTGCTCTCTATAACTCCGTTTCCTCGAGAATTGTTCATTATCAGGAAGATAATGCCACACAGACTCAATAATACACCACCACCTTTCTTCCATGTAAGCGGTTCCTTAAGCACCACTGCCGCAATGAACATGGTGTAGATTGGGGTAAGTGCACTGATGATGGAGCAGTGCATTGGGGTGATATCGGGAATAGCCTCAAGAAAAGTGAGTTGTGTGAGGAAAAATCCCAGGAAGGATGCTGCAAAAATCTTCAAAAAATCTCCCCGCTCCACCTTTTCTGCCGGCATGAACAATGAAAGGATCCAGAAAAATGCGCTTGCCCCAAGCGACCTTACAGTAAAGATTGCAAGAGGCGATATGGCGCTGGATGTTGTAAGATCCTTGCACACAATTATGTTTATGCCAAAAATGGCATAAGCGGCAAAGCAGGCAGCGTGCCCGATAAGTGGAGACTGTTTCATAACCGGATATTACTCCTGGCAATATGGATATTCGCTTGAAAACTCATCAGAGGTAAAATTTGGAATAATCACCTTCCCGATAAATTCCTTTGCCCCCTGCAGATCAAAATATTTGTAGTTCCCGCAAGTAAGTTCGGCAGCTCCCGGAATTGTATCCTGGGTAAGGATATGCTCCACGCACTCAAGTACCAGTTTTCTCCAGAACTCAGAACTGTAGGAAACAGATGTGAGGAAATAGAATCCTGTAAGGCACCCCATAGGTCCTACATACAGCAAAGTGGATGAGAACTCCTCATTTGTCTTTGTCCTCAGATAATCTGCCATAAAATGCTCAAGAGTGTGAGCCACCTTCGGATCCATGAACAACCCCTTATAAACCGCATCCTGCGGCCTTACAAATCTTACATCATATGTGAAAACCCCATTTACTTGGCACTCATAAACCCCTGGCACAAGTTTCTTGTGGTCAATAATGAACGAATTTACCTTCTGCATCTCTATATAGTTTTATTGGTACAAAGGTAAGAAAAACGGAATCCAAAAGAGCAGATCAGTTCAATAAATCATTTGTCAGTTTTGTCATAGAATGCGGCAAGGCCATAAATTGTATCCTTGAAGTTGATTTTTCCGTCAGATGCTTGGCGGATTTTTTCAAGTGATATGCTTATGTTGCGTACATGGGCTGGGAACCTTTCGCTGTCGGGAATAATGAATCCTTCAGGGGAGTGGCCGAGGATGCGGGCGTATTCGCAGGCGGTCTGGTATGTGTTGAGGGTGTTCTCGGCGCCAAAGTTGTAGACGCCGCCGGGGAGGTTGAATGTGTGGATTATGTTTTGGGCAATCTCTCCAACCCAGGTGATGCCGCGGAACTCCCTGGTTGCAAAGCGGAGAGTGGAACCCTCGCTGATTGCTTTCTGGAAGTTGATGACAAAATTGTTGTGGTTGCGCATGCCGGGCCTCGGATTGTCGTACATCCAGGTGGCGCGCAAGGCTACGCAGCTGTCGCAGATCTCCAGCGCACGCTGTTCAGCCAGAAGTTTATGCCGTCCGTAGTGGTTTTCCGGAGTGAGTGGAGTATCCTCAGTAAGTAGCCCAAGCTCAGTACATCCGTTATAAACCTGGTCTGATGAGAAGAATACCATCTTGGTATTGTAGGCCTGGGCTGCAGCTGCGAGATTTTCAACACCGGCAACATTTACAAGCATACTCTCCTGGGGATGGTTCTCGCAGTAGCCGGTATCTGAAATTGCCGCAAGATGCAGGATAATATCCGGCCTGTTCTTTCCTATGAAACTCATGCACCCCTGCGTAGACGTGATCTCAAGATCCTGATGGGTAGGGGCAATGATGTCAAATTTGCCGGCAAGATGTGTTGCAATCCTGCTCCCGACAAATCCGCTTGTTCCGGTTATCAGCAATTTCTTCATAGCCATTCAAGTGCCAGGGCTTACAGACAACTCCTCATAATCGGACAAAATGGCGGTGCCACAATCTCCATCTCCTCTTTGCGCACGGGGTGGGTGAACCTTACGTGACGGGAGTGGAGCGAAATGCTGCCGTCGGGATTGGAACGGGGAGCGCCGTATTTGAGGTCTCCCTTAATTACACACCCTATTGCTGAAAGTTGGGCGCGGATCTGGTGGTGTCGGCCGGTAAAGAGTTCTACCTCAAGAAGGAAGTATCTCTCGGTGGCCTTGAGGAACTTATAGCGGAGTTTGGCCTCTTTGGCACCCTGTTTTGGGGTGAGGCTGGTGTATGTCTTGTTCTGTTTCTCGTTGCGGGTAAGGTAATGGGTGAGGAGTTTTTCGTCCTCTTTAGGACGGTTGCACACCACAGCCCAGTAGGTCTTGTGCATCTGCCCTGTGCGGAACGCCTCGTTAAGACGGCCCAGAGCCTTTGAGGTCTTGGCAAATATCACGGCTCCGCTCACAGGACGGTCCAGACGGTGGACAACACCCATGAATACTGCGCCCGGTTTGTTGTCGCGCTGTGCCACAAACGCCTTGAGGGTGGTGCTCATGCACTCATCCTCGGTCTTGTCTGCCTGCACAATCTCTCCCGACCGCTTATTGAAAATAAGCAGGTGGTTGTCCTCGTAGAGGATCCTACCTGCTATATCATTGAATTCCTGCTGGGAAAGCCTCCTGTACACAGGAGACCCCTCAGCTGTCATACTCTTATTTAATGTATCTGCCATTATAAGTCCAATTTTCCTCTTCCCGACGATTTCTCATCTCCTCTTCAACGCATATTTGCCCCAATTGTTCCCGTTTTGTGGGGCGGTATTGTCTCATTTTCGCATGGATTTGTGACAGTCGCTTGCCGGTGGGGCTGCCTGATATCTGTCGGGATGATTCTAGTATGCCTCTTTCTCGTTAGGGAAGTCGCAGCTCTTCACGTCTGCCACGTAGTTTCTGATGGCGTTGAGTGACTCCTCGTGAAGGTTTGCGTATCTGCGCAAGAATCTTGGAGAGAAAGAGTTGTTCAAACCCAGCATGTCGTGCATTACAAGTACCTGACCGTCGCAGTGAGGGCCGGCACCAATACCTATTGTAGGGATCTTGAGTGCCTCTGACACTCTTTTTGCCAAAGCTGCAGGGATTTTTTCAAGTACAATGGCAAAGCAGCCTGCTCTCTCAAGCGCAAGAGCATCCTCAATAAGTTTGTTTGCCTCTGCCTCCTCTTTTGCCCTTACAGCGTAAGTGCCGAATTTGTGGATAGACTGTGGAGTTAGTCCAAGGTGTCCCATTACCGGAATACCGGTTGAAAGGATACGCTCAACACTCTCCATGATCTCGCTGCCGCCCTCAAGTTTAACTGCGTCAACCTCAGATTCTTTCATGATTCTGATGGCGCTTCTTACTGCCTCTTTGGGGTTACCCTGGTAAGTACCGAAAGGCATGTCGCAAACTACAAGAGGATTCTTTACGGCACGCATTACGCTCTGTGCGTGGTAGATCATCTGGTCAATTGTAATAGGAAGGGTTGTCTCGTGTCCTGCCATAACGTTGGCAGCCGAGTCGCCTACAAGAATAATGTCTATTCCTGCCTCGTCAACGATTCCTGCAAAAGTATAATCATAGGCGGTAAGCATTGCAATCTTCTCGCCTTTAACTTTCATTTCCAACAACTTGTGGGTTGTAATGACTCTCTGTTTTCCTTCTACTGACATGATTTGTGTTTTTAGTAGTATAATATGGTGCAAAGCAACTGAAAAAAAACAATAAAAGCAAACTTCTGCCACTTTGTCATATTTTCCCTTTTGGCACAAAGTTGGAGATATAGAGAGGAAAACTGAAAATATAAATTTTAAAATTATACACGATTATGGGAAAGATTATTGGAATTGACCTAGGTACTACCAACAGCTGCGTAGCAGTTATGGAGGGTAACGAGCCTGCAGTTATCATTAACAGCGAGGGCAAAAGAACTACCCCATCTGTAGTTGCATTTACAGAGGGTGGCGAGAGAAAAGTTGGAGATCCTGCAAAGAGACAGGCTATTACCAACCCTACAAATACCATTTTCTCTATCAAGAGATTTATGGGTGAGACTTATGACAACATTTCAAGCGAGATCAGCCGCGTACCTTATAAAGTAGTAAAAGGTGAGAATAACACTCCTAGAGTTGATATCAACGGCAGAATGTATTCTCCACAGGAGATCTCTGCCATGATTCTTCAGAAAATGAAGAAGACTGCTGAGGATTACCTTGGCCAGGAGGTTAATGAGGCTGTAATTACAGTTCCTGCTTACTTCAACGATGCTCAGAGACA
>JAGBTG010000002.1 GCA_017631435.1 Bacteroidales bacterium
CGGATAAAATGAGAGATAGAAGATCTATCTCCATTATCCGAACTGCGGCTACTGCATATACTATATGATACAGTATAAGGTAATCTCAAAAAATATAAAAAAGAGGCTGTATTCCTTGGAAAAGTCTTAGAATACAGCCTCTTTGCTTTTGACCAGGTTGTGTTGCTTTTTTAAAGGATATTCAGGCTCTGCTCCTTTATTTTCTCAAGTTCGTCTTTCATGCGTACAACCCATTTCTGGATATCGGCATGGTTGGCCTTTGAGCCCATGGTGTTTATCTCGCGGCCCATCTCCTGTGCAATGAAACCGAGTTTTTTGCCCGGGTAAGGCTCTGTGTTGATGGTCTCCATAAAGTATTTGCAGTGCTGGCGGAGGCGTACTTTCTCCTCGTTTATGTCCAGCTTCTCCACATAGAATACTATCTCCTGCTCAAGGCGGTTGGCATCCGGGGTGATTCCAAGCTCATCTATGCGGGCTTTGATACGCTCTTTCACAGCCTCAACGCGGCTTGCCTCAAATTTTTCAACCTCTGCAACAAAAGACTCTATAAGTGCTACGCGGGAGGTTACATCGTTGTAAAGGATCTCGCCCTCTTTTGCGCGGAAATCATTGAGTGCTGCCACAGCGTTGTGGATTGCCTGTTCAAGGGAGTTCCAGCTCTCCTCTGTCATCTCTTGCTTTTTTACATCTACAACATCCGGCATTTTAAGGATTGCCTGGAGGATGGTGTCTGTGCATACCGGGAAGCCGAGTTCCTTTATCTGGTTGAGGTAACTGTCAAATATCTCCCTGTTTATCTGTTTTGCCTGGGCAGTTGCGTTCTGCTCCATTGTTGCAAAAAGGTCTATGTTTCCTCTCTGGAGCTCTTTTGCTATGTGTTGTCTTACAGCCATTTCCTTATCTCTTGGGATAAGTGAGCTCTTGATGCTGATGTCGGCATTCTTTCCGTTGAGGGAACGGATCTCTATAATTATTTTGCTGTCGGGAAGAAGGCATTCTGCCTTTCCGTAGCCTGTCATTGATCTTACCATTGAAATCTTATTTTCTGCAAATGTAAGGATATTTTACTATATTTGCTTGTTAATTTTTACTACTATGGAAGAAGTTAAAAACGAGGTGGCGCAGGAGCGTCAGTTGAACTTTATTGAAGAGATTGTTGAAAACGATTTGGCAACAGGAAAACATGAGAGCATTCTTACCCGTTTTCCACCGGAGCCAAACGGTTATTTGCATATAGGTCACGCAAAGAGTATCTGCCTTAACTTTGGTCTTGCAAAGAAATATGGCGGAAAGACAAACATCCGTTTTGATGATACCAACCCTACCAAAGAGGATGTTGAGTATGTTGATTCAATCAAGCAGGATGTGAAATGGCTTGGCTTTGAGTGGGCCAACGAGTTTTATGCTTCAGATTATTTTGAACAGCTTTATGTTTGGGCACAGGAGCTTATCAAAAAGGGTCTTGCATATGTTGATGACCAGAGCCAGGAGGAGATCAGGGCTACCCGCGGTACCGTTAACCAGCCGGGAATCAACAGCCCTTACAGAGACCGTAGCGTTGAGGAGAACTTGAGGTTGTTTGAGGAGATGCGTCAGGGCAAATACAAGGAGGGAGAGAAGGTGTTGCGTGCAAAGATTGATATGGCTCACCCTAACATGATGTTTAGGGATCCTCTTATGTACAGAATCAACTATTCACACCACCATAGGACAGGTGACAAGTGGTGCATCTACCCAATGTACGACTATGCTCACGGACAGAGCGATTCAATTGAGGGTATCACACACTCAATCTGTACACTTGAGTTTGACGTGCACCGTCCTTTGTACGACTGGTTCATTGAGAAACTTGAGATTTTCCCTTCTCACCAGTACGAGTTTGCCCGCTTGAACCTTACATACACTGTAATGAGCAAGCGCAAGCTTCTTGAACTTGTGAAGAACAACTATGTACGCGGCTGGGATGACCCTCGTATGCCAACCATCTGCGGTATCCGCCGTAGAGGTTATACCCCTGAGAGTATCCGTCTGTTTGCAGAGAAAGTGGGTGTTGCAAAACGTGACAACACAATTGACCTTTCATTGCTTGAGTGGTGTGTAAGGGAGGATTTGAATAAGCGCGCAAACAGATATATGACAGTGCTTGACCCTATCAAACTTGTCATCACCAACTGGGAGGACGGCAAAGTTGAGGAGTTCCAGGCACCTCTTAACCCTGCTGATCCCGACGGTCCAAAACGTACAGTGAAGTTTGCAAAGGAACTTTACATTGAGCGTGACGACTTTATGGAGGAGCCGCCTAAGAAATATTTCCGCTTGAAACCGGGTGGAGAGGTTCGTATGAAATACACCTACATCATCAAATGTGAGGAGGTTGTAAAGGATGAGAACGGCAACATTGTTGAAATCCGTTGTACATACGACCCTACTTCTAAACCAGGTGCAGGTGAGTGGCGTTCAGTTAAGGGTACTATCCACTGGGTTGCCTGCTCTGAGGCCAAGGAGATTGAGGTGAGACTTGTAGACCGTTTGTTTACCGAGCCTTTCATGGATGCAATACCTGAGGGTACAGACTACAAGGATTACTTGAATCCGGATTCAATGAACATAATTACCGGTTACGCAGAGCCTGCATTGCTTGAGGACAACAGCGGCATTGCAGTTCAGTTTGAGCGTCTCGGTTACTTTGTAAAAGACCAGGATTCAACTCCAGAGAAGTTTGTCTTCAACAAGACAACCGGTTTGAAGGATACATTCAAGAAGTAATCTTATTTGAAACATGATAGGCGGGTGCCCTGTGGGGGGTGCCCGCTTTTTTTTATTCCTCTTCCCGACAGGTGTATACTTTATGGATGCTGGATGAAAAATACCCCATACATGCCCGGTGCCAGGAAAAAGTTGCCTGCAGGCACAAAACACGCCTTATATGTGCCCGGTATCACTACTGCGGGCACATATACATGGTGGAACATGCCCAACTGCCGGTAATAGTTGCTTGCGGGCACAAAATATGCCTTATATGTGCCCACCGGTACTGCTGCGGGCACAAATGTGTGGTGAAATGTGCCCAGGGACCGGGAATGATTCCTGCAATTCACCGTGGGCAGAGACCCTGTCGGGAGTACTTTCTGAGAGGGGGTAGCGCCCACGGCAAAACAAATCTGTTGCATCGTGGGCATGCATATTGGTTACAGATGCTTCAGTGGTATATGGTTGCCCACGGTGAATTGCAGGAAGAGTGTGCAGATTTTTACAGGAAGTCTTAATGGGCAATTGGAGGGTGTATAAAAGAGGCCTATTCAAAATGTAGCCTTTATGAATGAGTACCCCCGTCAGATAGACTTCTGGCGGGGGTATATTTCTTTTGAGAGGGACTTTTGAGTCAGCCCCCTGTTTGTATTGTTGTAGGATTATGCTTTTGGATCTTCTCCGTACTGGTTTGCTCCGGTGTTACCCTCTTTGCAAAGCCATACGAAGATAAGGATGATATTTACGATAGGGATAAAGAAAAGCAACTGGCACCATCCGCTCTTGTTGATATCATGTAGTCTGCGTGCTGTGACTGCAAAGCCTGGAATAAGGGTGGCAATGCAAAATATCCATGTAAGCGGATCCCATATAAGTCCTAAAACAGTGTTGATTATTGCGTAAAACAGGCTGAAGAACCAAAACTCGGATCTGCGGGCCCTGCCATTGAATGAAGCGTATTTGTTCTTGATTACATCAAGAAAATACATCTTGAATTCGTTCATAGTATTAAGTGTTATGTGATTATTTTATTGTGCCAAGTTAACTAAATTTCTTAAATTAGCGAAAAAAAACAGGAGATATCATTATGAAATATATAGGAGCACATGTGAGTGCAAGCGGAGGGGTGTGGAATGCACCGGTTAATGCGCACAATATTGGGGCAACTGCTTTTGCATTGTTTACAAAGAACCAGAAGCAGTGGGTGGCAAAACCCCTTACAGATGAGGAGATAGGACTGTTCAAGGAGAATTGCGCTAAGTTCGGCTATACTGCGGCACAGATTCTTCCGCATGACAGTTATCTTATAAATTTGGGAAGTCCAAGAGAAGAGGGACTGCAGAAATCGAGGGCGGCATTCATAGAGGAGATGCACCGCTGTGAACAGCTTGGCCTTGACAGGCTGAATTTCCATCCGGGCAGCCATTTGAAGGAGATTTCGGTGGATGAGTGTCTGGCAACAATTGCCCATTCAATCAATCTTGCGCTGGATAAAACGGAGGGTGTTACAGCTGTGATTGAGAATACTGCAGGGCAGGGGAGCAACCTCGGTTATACTTTTGAGCAGATTGCCCAGATTATTGAGCAGGTTGAGGACAAGAGCCGTGTAGGTGTGTGTATTGATACTTGCCACAGTTTTGCAGCCGGATACGACCTTTCAACAGAACTTGGATTCACTCAGGTGTTTGAGCATTTTGAGAATGTGATTGGATTCAAATATCTTAAGGGAATGCACCTCAACGATGCAATGAAGCCGCTTGCCAGCAAGGTTGACCGTCACAGTACCCTTGGCAACGGAGTGCTTGGTATGGTGCCGTTTGAGATGATTATGAAGGATTCCCGTTTTGATGGAATTCCTCTTATTCTGGAGACCCCTGATCCCGATATTTGGGCGCAGGAACTTGATATGTTGAGGAGTTTTGAGAAATAATCCTGCAGGGGAAGAAGAAATGTCTTCAGGGGAAAAAGAAATGTCTGCGGGGGAGAATGAAATATTTGTCGGGAAGAAAAAATGTCTGTAGGGGAAGAAAATTATGGGTGTTCTTGATACTGAAATAAAATTTTTGACTGGAATTGGTCCCAAGAGGGCTGAACTGCTGGAGAAGGAACTGGGGATTTCCACGTTCAGGGATTTGCTGTACTTTTTCCCGTTCCGGTATATAGACCGCAGCAAGGTGTATACTATACGGGAGCTGCAGCCCACTATGGCTTATATTCAGGTGAGGGGGAAGATTGTGAGTGCCGCAATGGCTGGTGATTCTCCAAAGAGCAAGCGCTTTGTGGCTGTGCTTCAGGATCCTACGGGTCGTATTGAACTGGTGTTCTTTAAGGGAGTGAAGTGGATTCAGGAAAAGATTAAGGTGGGGCAGGAGTATATTGCCTTTGGAAAACCGTCTGAGTTCAATGGGGTGATAAATATGGTGCATCCCGAGCTGAACCTCCCTACGGATGAGATAATGTACGGCGGAAGTGCCATGATGGGGGTATATCCCAGCACCGAGAAGCTCAAGAACAGCGGCATAGGCAACAAGCAGATTTCAAAGTTCCAGCTTACAATTCTGGAGAAGTATCTGAATTCTATTCCCGACAGCCTTCCTCCTTATATCATTCAGAAGAAAGGGCTGTGTACCTTGCAGGAGGCTTTGCGGAATATCCATTTTCCTACCGATAATGCCACTTTGGCCCGCGCGCAGCACAGACTGAAATTTGAGGAACTTTTCTACCTGCAACTGGGGCTTCTGAAACAGAAGAGCATCCGTATGCGCAATGAAGGGGGTATCCTTATGCCCAAGGTGGGTGATGCGTTCAACAAGTGCTATTCTTCTCTCCCTTACCCGCTTACAGGGGCGCAGAAAAGGGTGATAAAGGAGATGCATGCAGATATGAAGAGCGGCAAGCAGATGAACCGCCTGCTGCAGGGTGATGTGGGAAGCGGCAAGACTCTGGTGGCGGTACTGTGTTCACTTCTGGCGGTTGACAACGGGTATCAGGCCTGCATTATGGCCCCTACGGAGGTGCTTGCGCAGCAGCATTTTAAGGGGATTTCTGAGTTGCTTGCCCCAACGGGAGTATCTGTTGCGCTGCTTACGGGAAATACCAAGACTAAAGAGAGAAAAGAACTCCTGCCGGCACTGGCTGCTGGAGAGATAAAGATATTGGTTGGAACCCATGCCCTTATTGAGGAGGTGGTGGTGTTCAGAAATCTTGGCCTGGCTGTAATTGACGAGCAGCACCGCTTTGGAGTGGAGCAGCGTTCACGCCTGTGGGACAAATCTGCCGTTCCCCCTCATGTTCTGGTGATGACCGCTACCCCTATTCCGCGTACCCTGGCAATGACCCTCTACGGAGATCTTGATGTCTCTGTGTTGGATGAGCTTCCTCCGGGAAGAAAGCCGGTGCAGACAATACACGCTACAGAGGCACAGCGGGGGAGGATATTTGCATTCATGAAGGAGCAGATTGCTGCCGGAAGACAGATTTTTGTGGTGTACCCTCTCATTAAGGAGAGCGAGAAGATGGATTACAAGAATCTGCAGGAGGGGTACGAGACCATAATACAGGAGTTTCCGGCTCCAAAATACATTACTGCCGTTGTGCACGGCAAGCAGAAGAACGAGGACAAGCAGCACGATATGAACCTGTTTGCCCAAGGACGTGCCCATATCCTTGTGGCAACGTCGGTTATTGAGGTGGGTGTGAATGTGCCAAATGCTTCCGTTATGATTATTGAGAGCGCCGAGCGCTTTGGCCTTAGCCAGCTGCACCAGCTTCGCGGCCGTGTGGGGCGAGGCAGCGAAAAATCTTACTGTATCCTAATGACCGGTTACAAAGTGAGCAAGGAGAGCCGCCAGAGGATAGACCTCATGTGCCAGACCGGCGACGGCTTTGAACTTGCGGAGGCCGATTTGCGTATGCGTGGCCCGGGCGACCTTGAGGGCACCAGCCAGAGCGGTCTTGCAATGGATCTCCATATCTCCAACCTTGCCAAAGATTCCCAGATTCTGGAAGATGCCCGCCAGCTGGCTCTCGCCGTACTGGAATCAGATCCCCTGATGCAGCATCCGGCAAATGCCCTTCTGCGTACCCAACTTGATGTGCTGAAGAAAGACGGCAAGGCCCCAACGGACTATTCCCAGATCAGTTAAAAGCAGTAAAGGTGACATCCCGGTCACCTTTTTTTGTGTGAAGATGCATTCCCTCCCGGTTTTGTGGCGTTTGCCGGGACATTTTCTTTCCGGTGCTGAAGTTTCTCCCGGTTTTGTGGCGTTTCCCGGGACATTTTCTTTTTGCGGTGGCGGTTTCTCCTGGTTTTTGTGCTATTTCCGGGATGTTTTGCTGCTGTGGGGGATTTTGTCCTGGTTTTGGTGCTATTTCCGGGATGTTTTGCTGCGGTGATGCGTTTTGTCCATGAAATCGGGGTAAAATGAGGATATTTTGTTGCGGCAGGAGATTCCCTCCATGTTTTGGGGGTATTTTCGGGATATTTTGCCGCGGTGATGTGTTTTGTCCATGAAATCGGGGTAAAATGAGGATATTTTGTTGCGGCAGGGAATTTCCTCCATGTTTTGGGGGTATTTCCGGGATGTTTTGTTGCGGTGATGCGTTTTGTCCATGAAATCGTGGTAAAATGAGGATGTTTTGTTGCGGCAGGGAATTTCCTCCATGTTTTGGGGGTATTTCCGGGATATTTTGCAGTGGTGATGTGTTTTGTCCATGAAATCTGGGGAAAATGAGGATATTTTGCTGCGGCAGGGAATTTTGTCCATGTTTTGGGGGTATTTTCGGGATATTTTGCAGTGGTGATGTGTTTTGTCCATGAAATCTGGGGAAAATGAGGATATTTTGCTGCGGCAGGGAATTTCCTCCATGTTTTGGGGGTATTTTCGGGATATTTTGCAATGGTGATGTGTTTTGTCCATGAAATCTGGGGAAAATGAGGATGTTTTGTTGCGGCAGGAGATTCCCTCCATGTTTTGGGGGTATTTCCGGGACATTTTCTTTCTGCGGTGGCGGTTTGTCCTGGTTTCGGTGCTATTTCCGGGATATTTTGCGGCAAGAGTAATTATGTCCTGGAAATGGCTGCGGATTGAACAAAAATAATTATGGGAAAATTCCTCAATTTTTATTACCTTGCAAAGTTTTAATTTGATTTTTATGACACGCAAGATAACTATAGGAATAACACAGGGAGATACCAACGGTATAGGGTATGAGGTGATAATCAAGGCATTGTCTGATGCCAGAATTTTGGAGATATGCACTCCGGTGGTGTACGGTTCGTCCAAGTTCTTTGGAATGTACAGGAAGGATATCCCTGAAACAGAGAATATTAATACAAATGTAATTTCATCTGCAAAGGATGCTCATCCAAAAAGGGTGAATATTGTGAACTGTCTTCCCGACAATCTTCAGATTGAGCCGGGGCAGACTACTGCCGACGGTGCAAAGGCTGCAATCCTTTCCCTTGAGAAGGCGGTTGAGGAGATTAAGGCAGGGCATCTTGATGCAATTGTAACGGCTCCTTTCAATAAGTATCTTGTGAATGAGGAGACATTCAAGTATGCCGGACACACAGAGTATCTTGTAAGCCAGTTTGGTGCAGAGGACGGACTTATGTTCCTTTGCTCAGACCAGATGAGGGTGGGTGTGGCTACCGGCCATATTGCCCTTTCAAAAGTTTCCCAGGCTTTGAATCCGGAGTTGATTGTGAGCAAACTCAAGATTATGAACGATTCCCTTATGAAGGATTTCAATATCGTTAAGCCTAAACTGGCTGTATTGGGCCTTAATCCCCATTCCGGAGATAAGGGGTTGATGGGAGATGAAGAGATGAATGTGATCTCTCCGGCAATAAAGATGGCGCAGGAGCAGGGTATCCTTGCTTATGGTCCATATCCTCCCGACGGTTTCTTTGGAGTTAACATGCAGTACAAGTTTGATGCAGTGCTTTCTATGTATCACGATCAGGGACTCATTCCGTTCAAGTCGCTTGCATTTGACAGCGGGGTGAACTTTACTGCAGGACTTCCAATTGTGAGGACATCGCCTGATCATGGAACTGCTTTTGATCTGGCCGGGCAGAACAAGGCCAATCCGCAGTCTATGATAAGTTCAATCTATTTGGCAGTTGATGTTGTGAGAAACAGGGAGAAATATGCGCAGATGCGTGCAAATCCTTTGAAAGTTAAGGAGTTTGAGGCACCTCAGAAAGAGAGGCCAGGCAAACCTGTAATTGCATAATGGAGCCTATAAATCTCTATACAGACGGATCATCGAGAGGTAACCCCGGCCCTGGCGGCTATGGGGTTGTCCTTTCTTGTGGCCCCCACAGGAAGGAGATTAGCGAGGGGTTCAGGTGTACCACCAATAACCGCATGGAACTGCTGGCTGTGATAGTGGGACTGGAGGCCATAAAGAGGCCCAATGCCCAGGTGAATGTGTACTCTGATTCCTCATATGTGGTAAAGGCCATAAACGAAGGGTGGATACAGGGGTGGCTGAAGAAAGGTCTTCACAAACAGAAGAATGCAGATTTGTGGGAGAGGTTTCTGGTTATTTACCGCAAGCATCAGGTCCGTTTCTTCTGGATTAAGGGGCATGCCGGACATCCCGAGAACGAGAGGTGTGACGCCCTTGCTGTTGAGGCAGCACTTTCGCAGGAGCTTAAGGTTGATTCGGGGTACGAGGCTGCACCGGGGCAGTTGCTCTAGGGGCGGTGGAAGTGTTGATAAACTGTCGGGAAAATAAAGGACAAATTCTTTTCATTCTCAGGCAAAAAGGTTATATTTGTCCTTTGTACAAAAGTATATGTTATGATTACATTTTTTGAGCGTGAAAATCTGAGATATGCCATGATTGGCAGCGGAAGTTGGGCTACGGCGCTTGTGAAACTTCTTCTGAACCACCAGCAGAGCATATCGTGGTTCATGCGCAGCCAAAAGAATATAGACAACATTAGGGAAAACCATCATAGCAGGTCGTACCTGCAGTCTGTGCTGCTCGATCCTACAAGACTGAATATGAGCACAGATATCAATGAGGTGATTGAGAGCGCGGATGTGCTCGTTTTTGCAGTCCCTTCTGCGTATTTCATGGGCGTGATGGCAAATTTTACCGGATCGCTGGAGAACAAGTTCATCATTTCTGCAATCAAGGGCTTTGTGGCCGAGAGCAATCTTACCATTGCGGAGTATTTCAATCAGGTACATAATGTTCCGTTTGACAGGATAGGTATCATCAGCGGACCTTGTCATGCGGAGGAGGTTTCAATGGAGAGGCTTTCGTACCTTACACTTACCAGTAAGCACATTGAGGTGGCAAGGGCTTTGTGTGAGGTGTTTGCGTGCAAGTACATAAAGACAACTCCAAGTACAGACATTTATGGAGTTGAGTTTGCTGCGGCGCTCAAGAATATCTATGCAATTGCTGCGGGAATCTGCCACGGTCTTGGTTATGGCGACAACTTTATGGCGGTGCTCATGACCAACGCTTTCAACGAGCTTGCAACATTCCTCAACGCTACACATCCGGATTCCAACAGGGTAGTGAAATCTGCGGCATATCTTGGAGACCTTCTGGTTACCGGTTACTCGCAGTTCAGCCGTAACCGTACTTTTGGAAACATGATTGGAAAGGGATATTCCGTAAAGAGTGCGCAGGTGGAGATGACTATGGTTGCTGAGGGCTATTATGCCAGCAAGTGCATCCATGAGATAAACAAGGAGTACAGGATAGACATGCCAATTGCTGAGGCAGTGTATCTTATACTTTATGAGGAGAGGTATCCTCCGTTTGTGATCAAACAGTTGACAGAAGAACTGTTCTAGAATTATCGGGAAGAAAAATAAAAAAACAATAATATAATGGTTTCAATAAATTTAAAGGCAGCTGAAGGTTTCATTTCAGAGGCGTTGCTCAATGAGCAGATAGAGAAAGCTTATAACGGTTTGGATACAGTCCTTGCAGGTAATGGTGCAGGAAATGATTTCTTGGGTTGGGTGAACCTCCCTTCGGAGATTGACGGTACCCTTATTGATGCATGCAACAGCATAGTAAAGAGATGGATTGGAAAGGTGGATGTTGTTGTGGTTGTTGGTATCGGCGGTTCATATCTTGGTGCAAAATGTGCAATTGAGGCACTTTCACACACTTTTGCAGCAAGCATGCCAAATACCCATCCTCAGGTGGTTTTTGCAGGCCACAACATTTCTGAGGATTATACAGGTGAGCTTCTTGAGTTCCTTTCAAACAGAACATATGCAACTATAGTTATCTCAAAATCAGGTACTACCACTGAGCCTGCAATTGCTTTCCGTATCCTTAAGGAGAATATGGAGAAGAGATTTGGCAAGGAGATCTGCAAGGAGAGGATTGTTGCAATTACAGATGCATCAAAAGGTGCTTTGAGAACTTTGGCAAACCAGGAGGGTTATACAACTTTCATTATTCCCGACAACGTTGGAGGCCGTTTCTCAGTACTTACCCCAGTAGGACTTCTTCCTATTGCAGTGGCAGGTTTTGATATCAAGGCGCTTGTTCAGGGTGCAAAAGATATGCAGGAGATCTGTGCAAAGAAAGAGGCAACCAACCCTGCAATCCTTTATGCGGCAGCACGTAATGCAGCTTATTCTCTTGGCAAGAAAATAGAGATCCTAGTAAACTACAATCCTAAGCTCCAGTATCTTGGTGAGTGGTGGAAACAGCTTTACGGAGAGAGCGAGGGTAAGGACGGCAAAGGTATTTTCCCTGCTTCCGTAAACTTCTCTACAGACCTTCACTCAATGGGCCAGTATATCCAGGACGGTGAGAGAACTTTGTTTGAGACAAACGTTCTAGTAAAGAAGGCTTACCATACAGTTACAATTGAGAGCGATGAGCAGAATCTTGACGGTTTGAACTTCCTTGCCGGCAAACGTGTTGAGGAGGTTAACAAGATGGCCCAGTTGGGTACCCGTCTTGCGCATACAGATGGCGGAGTTCCTAACTTTGAGATTGAGATTGAGCAGATTGACGAGTATAATCTTGGACAGTTGTTCTACATGTTTGAGATAGCCTGCGGTATCAGCGGATATATGCTGGGTGTGAATCCTTTCAACCAGCCTGGTGTTGAGGATTACAAGAAGAACATGTTTGCCCTTCTGGACAAACCTGGCTATGAGGAGGCATCTAAAGCTATCAGGGCAAGATTGTAATATTTTTGCTTGAAGAAAGTATAAAAAGGGGTAGCTTGAATAAAGTTGCCCCTTTTGTGGATAGGACAGGAGGGGACTTGAGAAATGCAGGTGTGAGGTGTGGGATTGCCGGATATCGGAAAAGGAGTTTTTATTTAAATTGGTGATTTATGGAATGGATGTTTGCAATGAGGTTGTTGCTGGCGGGGTCGCTGGGGGCAATCATAGGACTTGACAGGGAATACCGTGCCAAGGAGGCTGGGTTCAGGACCCATTTTCTGGTATGCCTGGGGAGCGCCCTGTTTATGATAATTTCGCAGTACGGTTTTGCAGATATAGTTAAGGCAAATGGAGCCAATTATGACGGGGCCCGTGTAGCGGCCCAGATTGTGAGCGGTATAGGTTTTCTTGGTGCCGGAACAATCATTTTCCATAAGCAGTTTATCCGTGGCCTTACAACCGCAGCCGGAATGTGGGCTACAGCCGGCATAGGCATGGCAATAGGGGGTGGAATGTATTTCCTTGGTGTAGCGGCAACCATCCTTGTGCTCATTGGCCTGGAGGTGCTTACACTGGCTTTTGGCAAGATTGGGCTGAGTTCAATATCAATCACTTTCTATACATCCGACAAGGCAAACCTTGAGAAGGTGGTTGAGGAGATCCATACAAAAAAATACCATCTTGTGCAGTATAATGCCGCGGAGGAATCCATTGGAGGAGTATTGATGTATAAAGCGGAGATTGTAATGAAAGTGAAGGGGCACAGGGAGCAGAGCGGACTGTTTGTGTTCATACAGAAACTTGACAATATTTCGCAATTGAAAGTAGAATAGAAAATAGGAGTAGAGTGGGATGAATGCACTTTTGTCTGATTTGGCGCTGATACTTATGGTTGCCGGAGTGGTGACCATACTTTTTAAGAAACTTAAACAGCCTGTTGTGCTGGGTTATATTGTGGCCGGTGTCTTTGCCGGGCCGCATATCTCTTTCCTTCCAACCGTGGCAGAGGTGGAGAGTGTTGATTTTTGGGGAAAGATAGGTGTGATTTTCCTCTTGTTCGGCCTTGGACTAGAGTTCAATTTCAAGAAACTCAAGAAGGTTGGAGGTTCGGGTTTCATTACCGTATTTACAGAGGTGGTGATGATGTTCTGTATGGGCTTCTTTGTGGGGCGTATGCTCAACTGGGATTGGGTTACCTCAATGTTCCTGGGCGGTATGCTCAGCATCTCATCAACTTCAATCATCATAAAGGCATTTGATGATATGGGGGTGAAGAACAAGAAGTTTACCCAGATGGTGTTCGGAGCCCTTGTGGTGGAGGATATGGTGGCTATCCTTATCCTGGTACTGCTTCCGGCACTTGCGTTGAGCAAGGGGTTTGACGGAATAGAGCTTGCAGACAACATTACCCATCTGGCCCTGTTCCTGCTGTTGTGGTTTACCGGAGGCATCTATTTCATCCCTTCAATCTTCAGGAAGATAAGGACCTACCTTACAGGAGAGACCCTTATAGTGGTTTCCCTCGGCCTGTGTTTCATGATGGTGGTGATAACAATCAAGGCGGGCATTTCCGAGGCATTGGGTGCATTTGTTATGGGCTCAATCCTCAGCGGTACAATGCACAGCGAGAAGATTGTAAAGCTTACAAAGCCTATAAAGGATTTCTTTGGGGCAATATTTTTCGTTTCGGTGGGAATGATGGTGGACCCTTCTGCCATTGTGAATTACTGGCAGCAGATTCTCATCATTTCGGCGGTAATCATTACTGCCAAACCGTTGGCTGCCACATTGGGACTCCTTTTCTCCGGACAGACACTAAAGAACGCCATACTGTCGGGAATATGCCTGTGCCAGATTGGTGAGTTCTCATTCATCATTGTGCAGTTGGGGTTGGACAATAAAGTGTTGCCGGAGCATCTGTATCCGGTAATTGTAACTGTATCAATTATTACAACCTTCATTACCCCTTATTGGATAAAGTTGGGAGAGCCGCTGTACAATCTCATCTACAATAATGTTAAGCCGCAGTGGCGTACGGTTATTGAGAGACTGGGAACCGGCAGGAAGACCCTTGATAAGGAGGGGGAGTGGAACAAACTGCTCAAGTCTTATGCCATGAGGCTTTTCATATACATCGGATGGCTTCTGTTTGTGAACCTTCTGTTTACCCAGATGATTTATCCGGTGATTGTGAATTTCTTTGGAGAGTTCAGGCATGTGAGGGTGATTTCATTCTTGATCAACCTTATGGCTATGCTTCCGTTCCTGTGGGGACTCCTCAAACGCAAGGATTCTGACGGGGCATTTGACAGGATATGGCAAGACCAGAAGTTTGCCCGCGGACCGCTTCTGTTCATGATGATATTGAAATACCTGATTGCCATAATTGCCATCTCAATCACATCTTCTTTCTATTTCTCATTGGGGTACGGTGCCGCGCTTACCTTGTGCGCCATGATAATTTCCGTGGTACTGGTATCCAAGAAGATAAAGGAGTATTATGCCAGAATTGAGAACAGGTTCCTTACCAACCTCAACAGTGAGGGAGGGCGCCGTTCACTCATACTCCCAAGGGAACTGGCAGATGAGATACATATTGAGAAGGTGGAGGTGGAGCCCAATTCATTCATGGCAGGCAAGACAATCTCCCAGATACACAGGAGCAAGCAGACAGGGGCATTGGTAATACAGATGGTAAGGGGACTGGAGACAATAGACCTTCCGGTAAATTCGGAGGTAATCTTCCCCATGGATATCCTCATCATTCTGGGTACCGACCGCCAGATAATGGAGTTCAAGGAGGCGGCGGAGGAGACTGTGCAGCCGAGGGAGTGGAGCCGCGCCGAGATGGAACTGTTCCAGATTACTTTGGGAGACACATCACCTATGGTAGGGGAAAATGGAAACATTACCAACATAAGGGAGAAGTTTGGTGTATTGCTTGTAGGTCTGGAGGGAGAGGAGAGCAATACTTTCATACGTACAACTTCTGCAACTACAATTCAGGCTGGAGACACTGTTTGGGTAGTTGGTGAAAAGAATAAAGTTAAGGAGTTGAGTTAAACAGCAGTAGAGATATGGAGAACCAGTTTTTGAGACAGGTGGCTGCCGCTTTTGTGGCCAATGATGATTTGGAGTGCAGGTTTGTGTTGCCCAACAGGCGATCAATGAAGTTCTTTCAGAAGTTTCTTGGGCAGGAGTATGGAAAGAGATGGGGCAAGCCCATGTTTTCACCCCAGATTGTTACAATCAATGAACTGTTTGTGGAGTTGGCGGACCTGCTCCCTGCAGATCCTGTGGAGCAGCTCTATATCCTCTACAAGGAGTATATTGCAATAAAGTACCGCGGCACAGGGTATGACCCGGCAAGCGGCAAGGATACATTTGACGAGTTTGCCCATTGGGGCGATACCATACTCAAGGATTTCAATGATATAGACAAATACCTCACTGATGCCCGACAGTTGTTTACCAACATTAAGGACCTAAAGGAGATAGAAAGTGACTTCTCATATCTGAGCAAGAACCAGTTTGACGCGGTAAAGGCCTTCTGGCAGAATTACCTTAAGGGGGGAACTCTTGGGAGCAAGAAGGAGCTGTTCTCCTCAATATGGGGGATGATGCATGAACTGTATCTGAATTTCAATGCGGCACTGCAGGCCAGGGGTATAGGTTATGAGGGGCAGATATACCGTAAGGTGGCCGGCAGGGTGGAGGATCTCTGCTTTGACAAGAAGGTGGTATTCATAGGATTCAATGCCCCAAACATGTGTGAGAGGAGGGTGATGCAGTATCTGAGGGATGCCGGCAAAGGGGATTTCTATTGGGATTTCTATGGAGGGATGCTCACAGACAGGAACAACGGTGCATCGGAGATAATCAGTTCCCTTGTAAAGGAGTTCCCTTCAAGGTATGAACTGGAAGGGGGAGCCCTTGAGGTGGGGCAGCAGAGTTTCAATGTATATGCCTCGCCGTCGGGAGCAGGACAGGCATTTGTGGTTGCAGATATCCTTGAGAAACTTTTTCCTGGGGAGGCAGTGGCAGATGAGCAGGCTTTCTCTACAGCAATTGTTCTTCCCGACGAGAACCTTCTCATGCCGGTGCTCAATTCCATTCCGGAAAAGTTCAAGTCAATAAATGTTACTATGGGATACCCTATAGGGGCCACATCGCTGGCCTCCTTCATGAATCTTGTGAAGCAGTTGCAGCAGGATGTGAGGATGAAAGGGGGAAAGTGCCTGTTCTACCACAAGTCGCTGCTGGATATCCTTTCGCATGAGTATACGAAAAGGCTTTGCGCAGAAAAGGGGGCTGAGATAAAGAGGAAGGTGCTGGAAGGCAACATGATATATGTGGCGGCAGATTCCGCGGTGCTTGAAGGAATTGACGGAGTGCTGGCTCAGGTGCTGGTACCGGTGGAGGGGAGCGGGCAGATGCTTGCCTACATGGCGTCTGTGCTGGAGTACCTTGATACCGTGCTCGAGAGCTGGGACAGGGAGTTCATCTGCCAGTATCACCAGAGGGTGAAGAGATTGCAGAATCTGAATATTCCTATGGAGACAAGGACATGCCTGAAACTTGTAGACCAGTTGTGCAACGGCATAGTGGTACCGTTTAAAGGAGAGCCACTTAAAGGGCTTCAGATAATGGGAACCCTCGAGACCAGGGCGCTGGATTTTGACAATGTGATAATAGTGTCGGCAAATGAAGGGAAGTTCCCCTCATCAAATGTGGGCAATTCAATAATACCGTACAACCTGAGGGTAGGTTTCGGGCTCCCTACCTACGAACTGCAGGACGGCATTGCAGCCTACCATTTCTACAGGAGCATCTGCAGGGCCAGGAATATACACATGATATATGATACCCGCTCTGAGGGGCTTTCAAGTGGGGAGGTGAGCAGATATGTGAAGCAGCTGAAGTTCCATTTTGGAGTGGATATGAAGGAGCTGGCGGTATCTGTTCCACCTGTCATTGCCCAAGGGGATGAAGGTATAAAAGTGGAGAAGAGGGGTGAGGTAATGGAAAAACTGCTGCAGATGTATACCGGAGACGGAGTGAAATCGCTCTCTGCAAGTGCGCTGAACAACTACATATCCTGCCCGCTCAAGTTCTACGTTGAGAATGTTGAGGGGATAGCAGACGAGGAGGAGGTTGCGGAAACTGTTGAGAGCAATGTGTTTGGCAGCATTTTCCATTATGTGATGGAGAACATCTACAAAAAATATGAGGGGAAAAAGGTGCACAGGGAGGATATTGTGCGGGAGAAGAATGACCATGAAAACATAGGACGGCTTATACTTGAGGGTTTTGTGGAGTATATGCATACCGATGCGTTGGAGGGGCAGCACAAGATCATTGAGGCGCTGCTGAGAAAATACATATCGCTGGCCCTTGAGACAGACATCAAGGCGGTGGCCAATGCCCCTTTGCTGTATGTTGCGGGGGAGAGAAGGTTCAGGTACAGGCTCCCTATAAACGGCGGAGAGCTTAAGGTGAACTTCAAGGCATTCATAGACAGGATAGATACCCTTGTGGAGGGGAACATTACCAGAATCATAGACTACAAGACAGGTTCTGTTACTCCTCCCGACAGCAAGTTTGAGCTCTCCCAGCTCTTTGACAAGGAGGGGGACGGCAAATACAAGGCATTGGCACAGCTGTATCTTTATGCCCTTATAATGTTTGATGAAAAACTTGTAAAGGGGGAGAAGGTTGAGGATGCCCTCCTTACCGTATATCAGCTGAAGAAGATTGCAAGGGAGGAGCCTATGCAGAAACTGCTGGTACATGAAGATCTGGTGGAGTACAAAAGGCTGCTCACTGAGTGTGTTGAGGAGATTTTCAATGAGGATATTCCGTTTTATCCAAATCCTCAGGAGAAGAATTGCGGATATTGCAAATTGCAGGCTGTCTGCAGAAAGTAAGGGAGGTTGAAGTTATGATAGAAGTATTGAAAGCGTCGGCAGGTGCCGGAAAAACACACAGGCTTACAGGAGAATATATAGAACTGCTTTTCTCAAAGGATTATGCGTTCAAGAACATCCTTGCGGTTACATTTACCAACAAGGCTACCGATGAGATGAAGCAGAGGATTCTGGAGGAACTGCATAAACTTTCACAGCCGGGGGTGAAATCTGATTACCTTGAGAGGATAATGGAGCTGACCGGCAAGGATGAGATGCAGGTAAGGCAACAGGCCAAGGAGATACTCGTATCCATTCTGCATGACTACACCTCATTCAGGGTAAGTACAATTGACAAATTTTTCCAGTTGGTGATGCGCTCTTTTGCCAGGGAGCTGGGAAAGATGGCTACATATAATGTGGAACTCGACCAGTACAGTGTGCTGGCAAGGGCTGTAGACAAGATGTTTGCCCAACTGGACGACCCTAAGAACCGTAAACTGCTGGAGTGGCTTATAGACTATTCTCTTGAGGCGGTTGACAAAGGAAGTTCATGGAATGTGAAGGGGGAGATCCTCAACCTTGGCAACCAGATATTCAGTGAGGAGTTCAAGCTTGCAAAGGAGAAGTGCAACAGGAACTTTGAGGATATATCCATTGATGAGGTTGCCGGGATGAAAAATGCCCTGAAGGCTCAGGTGGAGGGGTTTGAGAAGGACCTTGCATCATTGGCAAGGGAAGGTGTCAAATGCATGGCGGAAGCAGGAATGGACCCGTCGGGATTCAAGGGGGGAAGCCGTTCACCTTTCTTTTATTTTGGGAAGGTGATTCCACAGAAGGGGAAAACTGTTGTGGTTGTGCCAAGTGCAACATTCATGGCCCTGCATGATGACATTTCAAAGTGGTATTCCGGAAAGAAATGTCCGGCAGATATAGAGGCTGTGTATCCTGCATTGAGTGAAATTATAGGGAAGATTGTATCTCTGTTCGAAAACGGATATAGGGGCTATGCCACTGCAATGGTACTCCTTTCAAATGTGAATGTGCTGGGTATCCTCAACGACATTTATGTGAAGGTGATGGAATATTGCAGGGAGAACAATATTATATTGCTGTCTGAATCTACAGAGTTGCTGGGCAAAATCATTGACGGCAGCGATACCCCGTTTGTGTATGAGAAGATTGGTGCAAAGCTTGAGAACTATATGCTTGACGAGTTTCAGGATACATCTTCATTGCAGTGGCGAAACTTTTTGCCTCTCCTTACAAACAGCCAGTCGGAGGGGCACAGGAACCTGATTGTGGGAGATGTGAAACAGAGCATCTACAGATGGAGGGGCTCAGACTGGAATATCCTCAAGGATGAGATCTATGATGTGTTTGGTGAAGGGGAGATTGAAGGTGAGAGCTTGCAGCACAATTACCGCAGTACAAGGAACATAATTGAATTCAATAACGCATTTTTTGGATATTGCGCGGCAGAGGTTCAGGGAATTGTGGATAAAGATGGAAATGATATTAGTGCCGTATATTCTGATCTTGAACAGAAACTTCCTGAAGGCAAGCAAGTTGAGGATGGATATGTGGAGGTGGATTTTATAGATGTGGAGGAGGCTGATTTTTATGGGCAGGCCCTTGAGATGCTTCCGCAGAAGGTGGCAATGCTCCTGGATGGGGGGTATTCCCAGAAAGACATTGCAGTACTTGTAAGGACAGGCAGGGAGGGAAATCTGGTGGCGGAGAAACTTCTTGCATGCGGGTATGATGTGATATCAAGCGATTCACTGTATGTGGCTTCTTCTGCAGCTGTGCAGAAAGTGGTGAACATTCTCAGGGAGGCTGATAATCCCGACAGTGATGCGTTGAGGATAATGAGGATGTTCCAGAATATCCCCAAGGTGGAGCATATTTCCCAATATTCACTATATCAGTTGTGTGAGGCCATAATAAGGGAATCCCTTGAGGAGGAAGAGAAGAAGGAACTGGCTTATCTGCAGGCTTTTCTGGATCTTGTTCTTGAGTTTACCAACAATAAGGGGACAAATATCCCGCAGTTCATAAAGTGGTGGGACGAGAGCGGTGTGAAATGTACAATTTCTGCCCCTGAGGATATGGATGCAATAAGGGTAATGACAATACACAAATCCAAAGGGTTGGGATTCAATGTGGTTATTGTGCCGTTCCTTAAGGAGAATCTCGACCACAAACCACTGCTTTCACCTACATTGTGGTGCGGATGGGAAGGGATGCCAATGCCGGTACGATATGGCAAGGTGCTCCAGGATACATATTTTGAAAAGGCGTATGGAGATGAAAGGATTGCTACCTGCATTGATGCCCTCAATACCGTGTATGTGGCGTTTACAAGGGCCAAGAAGGAGATGTTCATCTTTGCGCCTGCTGCAAAATTGAAGAAATCTGGAGATTATGCCCAGGATACAGTTTCGGATATCCTCTACAGCTATTGCAAGGATGTAAATGGTCTCTCTCCGGAGAATACAGTTGTGATTGGTGAGAGCGGATGCCAAAGGAAGCAGGAGAAGAGTTCGGGCAAGCTAATGCTGCAGGGTGTATTTGATACCCCGTTGCAGCAGAAAAGGATCCGGACTTCTGCCCAGAGCGGATCTCTGCAGGGTGGGGAGACAATAAGGGAGCACGGAATAGCCATGCACTATGTTTTCTCATTGGTCAAATATGCTGCTGATGCCGCAGATGCTGTTGCCAGGGCATGCAGGGAAGGTGTTGCCACTTGTGGGCAGGAGGAACTGTTGGAACTTGTCGGGAAGAAAATTGCTTCTGTGAAGGAACTGGGGTGGTTTGATGAAAAGTGGGAGGTGCTCAACGAGTGCAGCATACTTACGGAGAATGGGGATGAGAAGCGTCCCGACAGGGTATTGGTGTGTGGTACAGATGCAATAGTGATAGACTACAAGTTTGGAGCATATTCCCAGGAGGATACCGCCCAGCTGGGACAATATAAAAGACAGGTGGGCAGATACAAGGAACTGCTCACCTGCATGGGGTATACCAATGTGGAGGGATATCTGTGGTACCTTTCGGCCGACAAGGTCATATCCGTCTAGAATGTCTGGCCTTGAAACACATCCGACTGGCTGTAAGGTACAACAGTGCCTGTCATTGTTATATTGTTGTTGTTGAAGTTAGGGTAGATGGTAACGGTTGCCCTGTTGCCGTCTCCCAACAACTGTACATTAACGGTGGCTGAAACCATCATCCCCTGTACCATAAAGTTATAGAACACGCTGCCCCTCTTGTCTGTGGTCATTGTTATGTCAGAGACATTCCCCTCTACGGTTATTCCTCCCAAACCGTTTGGCCCGGGGTTGTAGTAACTGGTTGCAATCTGTATGACTGCACTCCCTTCATTCATTGAAACGAAGTTTGTAAGGCTCGATACAAATTTTGACATTCCTCTTGGAAACAGCAACTGGTCTACCTCTATTACAAAGGATCCGCTTTTGATGCACTCCACTGCAGCCTGGAAATCCTTCTGCTGCTGTGCGGCCTCAGCTTTTCTGTGTGCTGCGCGTGCAGCTTTCCTTGCTTCCTGTCTGCTCATTGTGCTCTCTGCACCAAATTCCTGAGCGTAAGAGTAGTTTCCTATACCCATAATGGCAAGTAGGACAACTGATAGAGTAATGAATCTTTTCATCTTTCTGGCGTATTAAAAATTTCTCCTCTTAACAAAATAATGGGGGAGAAAGTTCTTATTGCCCCCAAAATGGGGAATATTTTCACTGCGTGGAAAACATTTTTGTTGGATGTGTGTTGAGTAGGCAATTAAGGATCAATTAAAATTCAGCATTATGAAAAAATTATTTGTGATTTTAATGGTATCTGTATTTGGTTTCTCTGCTTATGCACAGGATGAGACAGTGATACAGATTCAAAACAGCAAGGGCCCTTATATTACTGCAGGTATTTGGGACAATTGGTTTGTAACAGCAGGTGGCGGTATCCAGGTCTATTTTGGCGAGAGTGATACCCATGGTGATTTCTCCGACAGGATTGCTCCGGCTCTTGACATTTCAGTTGGCAAATGGATTACCCCTTCTGTAGGTATGAGATTGCAGTACTCGGGCCTTAAAGCCAAAGGTTGGACAGACGGTCTTCTTCCTTATTCTCATGGCAGCGCAGATGCCGGCGGGTATTACAAGGAGAAGTTCAATACAATGAACCTGCATGCAGATTTGTTGTGGAATGTATCCAACCAGTTTGGTGGGGAGAACCAGTACAGGTTCTGGAGTTTTGTCCCTTATGTGGGTTTTGGCCTTGCCCATTCGTCGGGAAACGGCAATTCAAAGGATGAGTTGGCTGCAAATGCAGGCTTGTTGCACAATATCAGGCTATCTGATGCATTTGATATCAGTATAGACATGAGGGCTATGTTTGTAAACCAGAGGTTTGCATATACAACAGGTGAAAATGGCTTGAACGTTATGGGTACAGTAACTGCCGGTATCTCTTACAAGTTTGGCAATGTTGGTTTCAAGAGGGCTTCAGACCTTATTGTAATTGAGGACAATACAAAATATGTGGAGCAGATTGCCTCCTTGCAGCAGATGCTTGCGCAGTCAGACGCAAAAAGGGCTGCCCTTGAGAAGACCGTTGCTGCCCAGAGAGCTGAAATGAATGAGATGCAGAGTGTTGAGACATCCATTCCAATCCTCCCTAAACTTGCAATCTTCTTTGAGATTGGTAAAGCCAAGCTTACAGAGAAGTCTGTAATCAACCTTGGCTACTTGGCAGATATCATCAAGCAGTATCCCGACAAACGCTTTACAATCTTTGCTTCTGCCGACAAACAGACAGGTACCCCTGAGTTCAACCAGCAGTTGAGCCTAAAACGTGGAGAGGTTGTATTCAATACCCTTGTTAAGAAATATGGCGTTAAAGCAGAGCAGTTGAGCATTGATGCGGTGGGATCAAAACAGCAGAAGTTCAATGAGCCGCAGCTCAACAGGGTAGTAGTAGTTGAAGATAAAGACTAGTTGTTATGAAATTTTTCAGAATATTGGTGGCCTGCGCTCTAGCGGCCACCTTTTCTGCTCAGAGAGTTTCTGCGCAGGATACAGTGGTGCTGAAAGTATTGGAGGAGAATGCTCCAAAATATTTCAATGCACCGGGGATGCCAAGATTTTCAGTAATAGGAAACCAGCGTGAATTTTATCTTGGTATTGGAGGATATATAAGGGGATCATTGTCATATGACTGGGGGAACCCTATAGAGAGTCCCCTCTATTTCATTACAAATGCAATCCCTATGGGTGACAACCGTGGAAACAGCTCTATGGTGCAGATGAGTGCAGCTTCATCAAACATGTTCTTCAACTTTGTTGCCCTTCCGCATACAGACAACAAGGTTGGTGCATATGTAGACTTTGGCTTTGCTGAGGGGTTGGGCAACTACGGGTTCTCTGTAAAGGCGGCCTATCTTACTTATAGGAATTTTGTAGTGGGTTATACCACCAGCCTCTTTACCGACGGCCAGGCTGCAGCCCAGACAATAGACCAGCAGGGACCAAATGCCATGACCTTCTTGTTCAATACGGTTATTGACTGGCAGCGTAAACTCAATGACCATTGGAAGATAGGTGTTGGTGTGGAGATGCCTTCTGTGAATGCAACCTATGGCTCCAGAAATCAGGCTGTGGGCCAGCGTCTTCCCGATATCCCCCTTTATCTCCAGTATTCGTGGAAGGAGGGGAAAGGATGGATAAGGCTGTCGGGATTATTAAGGGACATGCAGTACCGCAATCTGGTTACGGGGAACAACTCTTCCCAGGCGGGAGTTGCTGTAAAACTCAGCAGTGTGGGGCCTCTTACAAGCAGGCTTACCTTGTACAGCCAGTCGGTGTTCGGTACCGGTATAGGCTCATATGTGCAGGACCTTCAGGGGCTTGGACTTGATCTTGTTCCGGTAGACGGCGCTTCGGGCAAGATGCGCCCTGTTGAGGTGGTAGGCTCGTACCTGGGCCTGCAGTACCGGATATCACCGGTACTCTCCACCTCCGCAACTTTCAGTGAGGTGAAATGCTTTATGCCCGACGGCTACCAGAGCGGCATTGATGCCGGTGTTTCAGGTGTGACATCCGGCTCGGACGGCACTTACGGCCCATGGGGAGGCACCTATAAGCAGGCATCCTATTTTGTGTGCAACCTTATATATAAAGTATCTCCGGTCCTTACCACCGGCGTAGAATACCTCTGGGGCAGCCGCAAGGACCTGAATGATGAAATGCACCACAACAACAGGTTGCAGGCCTCATTGAGAGTCAATTTTTAATGTTACGTCGTCTTTTTGTACAACTCGTTGATTTATAGATAGATAAAAATTGAGGTATGGCGGATTTGCCATACCTCTTATTTTTAAGTTCTTGATTTATTGTAAGTTGTACAAAAAGACGACGTTACTTTAGTTTGAAGCCGTAGTTGAGGTATGTGCAGCCGCCAATGATGAGGGAGATGCCGGTCCAGAGGATTACAGCTTCGGCGCCGTAAAGCAGGGGCTGGAGCAGGATGATCATGCCGCAGAGAATGAGCATTGCTCCTGAGAATACAGCCAATCCCCATCCGGCATATTCGCCAGAACCCTTGGAGAAAGTGAGGCCAAGAAGCGAGAACCCTTTGAAAAGGAGCCAGAATCCCAAAACCAACGGCAGTGTAAGGGCTGAAAGGGCAGGGGTAAAGGTGAGGTAAATGCCCAGTGCAAGCTCAACAGCACCGCCAACAATCAGCCATCCTCGTCCTCTGATATCCCTCTGGAACCCCATGTAGATATACATTATTCCCGACAAGGCAATGATAATTCCAAAAAGTACAGACATTGTAATGTAACTGGTCTCAGGGAAAAGCAGGATTACAATTCCCAATGCAAGGAGTATGATTCCCAGAATCACGTGGCTCCACCAATGTTTTTTTTCCATTTCAGACAATTTTTGATGTTTTATAAAAATTTTGCCCTTTTTAAAAAGAGCAATAAATGCCAAAAACAGAAATAGTTTTTCCAGGGCCGTCTTCTTTTTCTTTTTCAGGCATCCTTTCTCAATGCGGGGGTGTACTTTCGCAAACAAAAAAACATGAAGAAAATTGTTGTTTTGCTTGTGATGTCAGCGGCATCAATGGTCGCCGACAGTGTTTATGGACAAAATGTCCATGTAGCCACAAACCTTCTGGATTACCTCAATTTTGGAACAATCAACGCGGAGATTGGTTTAAGTACCTCTCCAAAATGGAGTTTCTATGTTAAGGGAAGGTACAATCCTTTTACATATAAAAGGGGTGGTGGCATGCAGAACAGGGTTGCCGCTGCTGCTGCCGGGGCCAAGTACTGGTTCTGGTATGCCAATAGCGGATGGTTTGTTGGAGGACATTTGGGATACAGTGTATATAATACTGGCGGAATACTCGATGAGTATGCGTATGAGGGTGATGCTGTGGGGGTAACTGCAGGTTTGGGATATGCACTTATGCTCAATAAAAAATGGAATCTTGATTTCTCGTTCGGCGTTCAGACAGGCACTACCTCCTATACAAAATATGGATGCCCAAGGTGTGGAAAGATCCTTGACAAGAGGAACAGGTTCTATGTGTTCCCCGGAAATTTGACTGTGCAACTGTCGAGAATATTGTAGCTATGAAAAGATGTGTGTGTATGCTGGTATCCCTTACGCTGCTCTCCTGTGCAGGTGGTAAAAAGCTTTCAATGGTGCAGGAGCAGGGGATAACAGTGGATGTGGCAGTGGGGAGTTTGGATGATGTTTACAGGGAGTCTGCAGATGTGCAGCCGGAGGTTGAGGTTGTTGAGATAGAGGATTTGCAGGGGAGAAAGATTATTATGAATGCTGTAAAGGATGAGGAGACCGGGGAGATGGTTGCCCAGGAACAGTTGAATGAGATTGTAGTACAGGCCAGGTTCTGCCATGTGGCGGAGAGGAATGGTGTAGTGGACCTTGTATTTGAACTTGCAGTGCCGGTGGAACTTCAGCAGAGGAGATGGCAGGTGAGGTTTTATCCAAAGTATATGTATATGGGGGACACCCTCAGGACAGATGAGATAAGGATTACCGGGGAGACATTCAGACGTGTGCAGCACTGGGAATATATGGTCTACAATAATTATTTGAGTAGGGTGGTGCCTGAGCATGAAGCAGATTCGCTGTATGCGCTGAGCAGGCTGATGGAGACTTTTACGGCCCGCCATGGATATGACAGCAGGGCTGAGGAGTATTACCGCAGGAGTTTCCTTGAGTATATCAACAGAAAGAAGGACCTGGCAAAAGGGACGATTTATGACAAGTTTGTGGTGGATCCTTTCCCAAAGGGTGGGGTGAGGCTGGATTCTGTTGTGAATAATGGATCCGGCGTAATAAGATACTACTATGTGCAGACTCTGGCAGCAGTGCCGGGCTTGAGAAAGGTAGATATGGTTCTGGAGGGGGCGGTGCATACCAATGGCCGCAAGTTGTGCTCTTTGGCGGAAACAGAACCCATTACGTTCTATATAAGTTCAATTTCAACTTTGGCCGATGAAACCGAGCGGTATCTTAAACAAGTGGTTTACAGAGATATGCATTTTGATGCTTCATACAATATTGTTTTTGATAGGGGTGCGTGGAAAGTGGATCCCAAAAAGGAAGATAATGCCGTAGTGCTGGAGAATATGAGGCGTCATATATTGGAGATTATAGAAAATGAGGATTATGTGCTTGACTCAATACTTGTGGCATCTGCATGTTCGCCGGAGGGACGGTATCCTGTAAATGAGAAGCTCTCAATGAAAAGGGGTGAAGAGATAAAGAGGTATCTGCAAAAGACACTCTGCAGTTCCAGAGACTCTGTGGTAAGGGATACTTGGGTAATTGATGCAGGAGAGGTATCCTCAGATAATGAGGGTGTTGCCGGAGATGGTTCCGTTGATGGAGAGGTTGTGAAGGTAACGCAGATATCGGAAGATTGGGAGAGCCTATACCAGATGCTTGAACAGGATTCGCTTGTACACAGGAGTGCACTGATAAGCAAATGCAGGGCAGTGGAGGATCCGGATGCCAGGGAGGCTGTGTTGCTGCAGGGAAAGGATTCGGAATATATTACCAAAGAACTCTATCCTCTCCTCAGACGGGTAAAATTGAATTTCAAGCTGCACAGGAAAGGGATGATAAAGGATACTGTTCACACAACAGTGCTTGATTCCGTGTACATGAGAGGCATTGAGGCCTTGAAAGAGAGGGATTACCGGACTGCTGTCACTTTGCTTCGCCCATATGGATGCTACAACAGTGCGGTTGCATATATGTGTATGGGGTATGACAATTCTGCGCTGGAGATTCTGGGGCAGCTGCCACGGAGTGCCAAGAGGGATTATATGTTGGCTATAGTATATGGAAGACTGGGCGATGAGAAACTGGCTCTGGAATATTTCCTTGCTTCAGTAGAGCAGGATGAATCTATGAGACACAGGGGAAACCTTGATCCGGAAATAGGAACTTTAATTAAAAAATATTCACTTTTTAATCAAAATTATCAGTAATGAAAAAATTATTTATGTTGGCTACCGTAGCTGCATTGGTATGCAGCTGTAGCAAGGAGGAAATGAGGGTTGAATCAGGTTTGGAGAGCACACTTTATCTCTCAATTGTTCCCGACGGGGGAACCAAAGCCAGTGGAGAAGGCCATGGGAATCAGACTGAAGACAATACTGTAAATACCCTTGAGATATTTATTTTTAGGGATAATCCGGGTAAGCCCGATGATGGCATATTGGATACATACTGCAAACTTACAGGAGATGAAGTCTCTTCAACTTCAAACTTGGCAATACAGACTACAACCGGCAACAAGATTATCTATGCTGTAGCCAATGCCCATGGGGCAAACTGGAAAGATGTAAATACCAGGCAGAAGTTTGAAGAACAGACAGCAAATCTGGCAGATGAAAACTCAAAGAATTTCCTGATGGTGGGAAGTGCCGAAGCAATATTGAACATTACATCGGTAGTGAGCTTCCCAATCAGAAGACTTGTGGCCAGAGTGGCGATAAACTCAATCAAGACAGATTTTGCCGGAGGCCCATATGAAGGGATGGAACTAACTGACGTGAAGGCGTATCTTATTAATGTACAGGGTGCTAAGCGAATATATAATGGCGTGGGAAAAAACCTGCTTGTGCTGAATAAAGGCAAACTTGTAGAAGAAGATGCGGCAAGTTGTACAATGGCGGGGGCAATATATGACAGCTTCACCGCACCAGTTTCTGATGCCGGCTACACTACACCGCATTATTTCTACTGTTATGAGAATGCCCCTGTAAGGGAGAAAGAAGATGATAAATATACACGTCTGATTGTTGAAGGCAAACTCAATGGCATGACATACTATTATCCTATCGTTTTTAAAAGTGTCATAAGGAATAATTGCTACAGTGTTGATATAACAATAAAAAGGCCGGGCTCACTTGATCCGGGTACCGATATCTACAAAGGCAGTATGGATACCACCATCAGTATAGTTGATTGGGATGTTCATGACAACAATGATGTAGAATTTTAATTAATGGGAGGGATAGCAATGAAAAGAGGGGTTTTGCTTTATTTTGGGATAATGGCTTTAGCCTTGCTCGGCAGCAGTTGTACGGTACTTGAAGAGAGGAGCGGCTGCCCTTGCTATCTTACCCTAGACCTTACAAAAATAGATAAGGGAATAAGGGAATGGCAATTTTGGCTTTTTACTCCCGACGGGGAAATAATGTACAAGGACACAATTTACCGGCGGTCATACTCTTCACCTTATACGGTGCAGGTCCCCCGAAACAGACGTATGCAATGCCTTTTGTGGGGTAATGCCAGAGGAGCAACCTTATTGGATGAAACCATGACGCCAGCCACATCACTCCTGAAAAAGGAGGATGTGCTGGCAGATTCCCTGTATTTCTTTGCAGATACTGTAGATACATGGAAAGAAGACGGATGGGTTTCTGTGGAGCCGAAAAAGGAGTTTGCAACAGTTGATATCTATATGCAGGGATGGGTAGATATAGAATATGTTGTTGAACTTATACTCAAATGTGATACAAAAGGGTTCTATGTAGACGGAGGGTTTTATTCGGGTAAGGTAGAAACACATATGCAGTTTGATGACATTGACGAATATTGCAGCCATTTCCAAGGCAGGATACTCCGTCAGCCGGATACGGAGAATCTTAAGCTTTCAATGCTTTTGAAGAAGAAAGAGGTTGACGGTACCCTTGGACCTGTGATTGTAGATAAAGATATTCCAATAGGCAAGTATCTGGAAGAGAACGGTTATGATATGCATAAGCCTATTCTTGAAGATATAAGGATGGATATAGATTATTCGCGCAATAGTTTCATGATTAAGGCTGAGGATTGGGAGGCAACATATAAACTTGTAGAAGAAATATGACTTTTTGTAAATAAAATTTGCAATTTGTAAAATTATATCTATATTTGCAGTCCCAAAACGGGATGATTCGCTAGCTCAGCAGGTAGAGCACAACACTTTTAATGTTGGGGTCCTGGGTTCGAGCCCCAGGCGGATCACAAGAGAGCCTTCAGAAATGAAGGCTTTTTTTGTATCTGTAATAAATAAAGATTATTATGAAGAAAATTCAACTGCTTATAGCAATGACTTTTATGGCGCTTTGTGCAATATCCTGCCAGGAGTCATCAATCAATCACGAGGGACCGGCTCATCTTGTACTTGAGAATTTGACTACGGGCGCAAAGGCTGTTTTTGACGGTACTTTTGTCAATGGTGCTCCCCAACCGCTTATAGTGAAAAACAGTGATTCACTGGAGGTTCTGTTCATTCCGGAACAGAACTATGTAAAGTATGGCTTTAAGACAAAGTTTATAGTATTCAACAAGGAGATCTCAGACAATGAATATCCGTTCCTGTATAAGATGCAGGTAAAGGATATTGCTCCTGGTACCTACACAATAACCTGTGAGGCCAAGGTTGATACTCCAGAAGCCAGCATATCAGAAAGCGGCGAGCTGAAGGTTACGGTAATGGAATAGATGATTAAAATGGGTCAAAAGCAATTTTGATCCATTTTTTTTTGTAAATTTATAGCATATACATTATCAATTTACAAATCGGATGACTTATGGTACGCAAATGCATCATTTTATCAGTTCTGATGGCCGTAATATCCCTTTTGGGTAGCAATGGCCTTGTGTATGGGCAGGGAACAGGAGATATTCTTTTCAACGAATATGTGAGGAATGAGTCAACATATCTTGCCCAGAAAATCCAGTTTCCAAGATCGGATTTTGACAATCCTTTTACTTTGGGCCAGCAGCTTTCTGAACTTGTGGGGGATTTGGATTATACTTCTGCTGTGGTTGTGCAACAGTGGATTGGAGGATCGCAAAGTGAGAAGTTTGATGATCCACACAAGATATTGGAAATGGATCCGGTGTTCCTGTGCTTCAACAGGGAGGGGAGCAGCCTCAAGTTCAAGCATCCCGATATTACTGCAACCGTTTTCCTGAACTATCGGGAAGACAGTACTGGCCTGGAGAGGACCATGGCGGTGCATTTCAATCCTAGAGGGTTTCCCCAGAAGGTGGTTTATACCCGTACTTCAATTATGATATCTCCGGTTGGGGAGGATGATCTGGAGAGTTTCAACTCTGAGTCCTCTGCAGTTTCTGCAAGTTATCTTACTGCTTTTGATGTTGCCCCGGACCAGGAGTATAGAGAACGTTTCAGCAAGGTTCTGTCAAGCACAGTGCACAAGGATTCAACTGGCGGGGAGTTTGATATGACCGAATTGAGCTGCAAGAAGGGGCTTGATGAGTCTGATGATTTGGAAAATGCCATTTATTATGGTCAGCGTCTGATGCAGGACAATAGCCTTTTTGACGGTTCCATGGCATGGGCTCCCGCATTTGAGAAACTTAAGAAAAGCATCAGACCGGATACCGCTGTGGTTGATGAACTGTTCCACAAGATATGTGCAGGAATGGGGGCATGCAACTGGGCTATGGGAAATTTTGATTCTGCAGACTATTATTTTGGGCTGTTGGAAGATGTGACTGATTCTCTGGAATTTGACCTTGCCAAGTATGAAGAGAGCAGGCTTCAGGCACCGGCTCTTATGGACGGCCCTGGAACATATCTTGGACAGGTGCTTCCAATCCTGTATGATATTCCTGAAGAATCTCTCCTTGAGGCTGTTGTGGAGCGTAATGGAGAGATTGTACGCATAACCGGGAAAGATAAACTGTGGAACTATAACCTTAAAGATCTCTGTACCTCGGGCGTCTCAAAAATGGTGCTTTCATACACCCGCTCTGTTGAGGTGATGGGACTGGAGGAGATAATGGACGAGTCGGTTCTATGCAACTTCAACAACCTTGTAATCACCGTTGAAAAGGTTGCAGAAACCCTTTTCAGGGTAAATATAATGCACCCAAAATTCAAACGTTTTGATTATAAGAATCATCCCGACAGCGATTTGAATACCCCAGACATGGCATCATTCATAATGTCCTCCCTGCCGGTTGAGCCTCTTGATGCAGGGGGGAAGAGCCTCAGTTTGAAGAAGATTGAAGATAAATTGTCATATGTGGGAACACTGAGAAATTCCAATTGCAGTATGGAGGCGGCTATAGCGGCGCTGCAATTGTGCAGGGAGATTGACCGCCTTCCGCAGAAACAGCTGCAGAAAGAAAAGGGGCAGATACTCCATCTTACCGCCCTGTATATAGCCGGCACATTGCTTGCAGACCTTGATATGCCATACAAGGCTATCTCATATTTGAGGAGAAGCACCCGGATAATTCCAACATACACTACAATGAGCGAGTATATTGCAATCCTGACCAACGAGATGGATCCGAGGGCATTCCATATTGTACTGGAGGAGATAAGGGGTCTGCAACAGTACCAGGAATCCAAATCCCCCGAGCAGGCAGAGTATGCGAGTTTCCTCAACCGCCGCCTAGCCTATATGCTTATAGACTACAAGGCCTACAATCAGGCAGAGGAACTTCTGCAAGCCCTCCTCAATGATCCCCTAAGTGCCGAATTCGCACGCCACGAACTTGAGTACATAAAACAGATAAGGGAAAGTGAATGACAGATGGATGGAAGGTGAGAGAAGATTTTTGGAGATGAATGGTAAATGAGTGCCGGCAGGGCGGAAGTGGTAAAATTCCAGGGGGCAGTTTGAACAACCGCCCCCTTTTTTTGTTGTAAAGACAAGAAAGCGTTTTTTCTCTGTGTTACGTATTTAGTTAGTATTTGTGTTTTGGAAATGGCCTGCGGTGCATATGCGCTGCGGGCCGTTTTATGTGGGGGAAAAGTGCCCATTGGGACGACGTCCTGATGGGCACTTTTAATGATATTCCGGGTTAGTTGAAATCGTAAATCTGCAATCCGTACATACCGTAAGCTACATAGATACGGCCGTCGGGACCTTTCTTTACAAAGTTTGCAGACTCTTTGATTGTTGTCTCATCTTTTACACTGGTAGCACCTTTGCCGGTGTAGTTGAATTTCTTGATGGTGCGGTTATATGTCTTGCCGTCAGCATCTGTGTATGTTGCGTTTTTATCAAGGATAGCAAGACCATCGCCTGCTGCAAGATAGATGTATTTGTCGTCAACGTCTACACCATTTGTGTGCTTTTTACTTCCGCCCACAAGGTTTCCGCTGTAGTCATATACGCCAAATCCGTTTTGTCCTTTACATACATAGATGTATTTGTCATCACAGATACATACATTCTTTCCATCTGTAGGGGTAACTGCTCCTGTTTCAAATGAACTCTCCGGTTGCATTGATGAGTTGTAGATGGTTATTATTCCCCTGTTTGTATTGTTCAATGTTATTACTTTGCCGTTGCTTGCATTGTAATATATATATTTGCCCTGGAAGTCCTCATCGGTTTCGTTGATGAATTTCTTTTCCTGATTGCTTACATCGTCCAAGGCAAACTTGTTGATACCGCCTTTTGAGTAACCGGAAATAGTTACAAGCTCATCTCCTATACGTTCCACGCAATTTGCAGAGTATCCGGTAAGATTTACGCGAATTTCTTCAAATTGCTCAATTGCAGGGAATTTTCCGTCGCTTGTAAGAGCTATTTCGCTTAGAGCTGCTCCTACATTATAGTTTGTTGCAGCGGAGTACAATTTATTGTTGGAGTAGATGATGTGATTGTATTTGAATGCATCATTTTCCATTGTCTGCTCAAACAAACTGCTTGTAATATCATATGTATTTATGTTTATGATATCAATAATACCGCCAAAATCCTCAGCACCATCTACGGATGGACTGTAGTCCTCTTCTGTATAACCCATATTGGTGGCAGGGTTTGAATGCCAGCATACATATACTGTACTGCCGTTGAATGCTATACCGGTAGCAGAGTATTTGTGTGATGCCGATGTTGTAGGAGGAAGTACCTCTGCAACAGGTACTTTTCCTGTCTCTGCACGGCAACCGTCTTCTGATGCGGGTAGCCAGCTGTTGGCATTTATACTTACGGTTTCAGGTACTACAAGGTTGTCTTCTGTAAGTATAGCCAATGATTCATCAACTTCATGGTAGAACTTGATGCGGAGGTCTGCCTCAATATTCAGGTCACCTGTGAAATTGTTGCAAGGGAAACTTGCTGCCGCTACTGTGCCGTTTGCGGTAGTGTAGTCATTGCCGCGGTCGAGGTAAAGCTTGCCGCCAACCTTTATAATGGATTTGTAATCTGATTCTACTCCGTTGATAACGACTCTCTGGTCTCCTTTGTCTACAAACATACCGTCATTGACAATTTCAAACAACGCATCTTTCAAGTTCATGGTTGCCTTTCCCTGATTTGTCACTAAGGTGCCTGCAGTAAGGGATTTGTTTACATTCAAGATTGCGTTTCCGGTAGCGCTTTTGAAGTCAAGTTCCTCTGCTACAACGGTACAACCGTCAAATGTCGCTTTTGCATCACCTTCTACCAAAAGATTTCCAGCAATGTAAAGTTCATTGGTGAAATGGGATGTTCCACCATATATACGGGCAGAACCGTCTACATTCATTTTACGCTCGCAATAGAAATCAGAAAGAGGATCAACCTGGAATGTTATGGTTTCTGTTCCGTTGTTCCTTACGTTGAACGGTTCTCCTTGTGTGCCGTAAATGTGTACTTTGCCGGCATCATAAAGCCTGAATCCCAGATTCTCCGGAGTGTCAATGTTTCCCCAGCAGTATACGTTGGTGGCTTTCTTTATTTTTACCATATTGTCCCAGCCAACTTCGCAATATGTCATTACGGAGTTAGGTAGAATGTAGATGTTTACTGGTGTGTCATCATTCCACCATGCGCCAAGTATTGTGGCATTGGCACCAAGATAGATGTCAATTGAGCCTTGTGTGGAACTCCAGTCCTGGCTGATTGTACCTTCCCATGCTTGGTCAATATAGTAAGAATTACCTCTTGTCAAGGTTACTCCATTGTTCCAGTTGGTAGGTTGTTCGGTCAGCTTTAGTGCTCCGTTGGGAATGCTTGGGGCTGCAGTTGATGATAGAGTTGTACGAATGGCTTTTGATTCCACTGTTGTAGCGGGAAAAACCAATCGGGAAGATAATTGTGACATGTCATCAACAATGGTCACGTGGTCCGGAGTAGTTATATCCGGAGTCTGGCCTTCAGGGGTGATACTGCGATCATCCAAACACGATGCAAGTATAACCATCATCAGGCAAAAAGAGCTTGCAAATACAATTTTCTTTTTCATTAGCCTTAAGATTTACTTGTAGGGTGATTTATTTTAAATATTCAATCAAACGCAAAAATATAAAAAAATTACACATGATAAATTATAGCGGTGTATATTTACAGCCTTTCAGTTATTATTTCTCTGTCAAGGACACCTTTTACGTCGTAGAAGATGCCATCGGGCTTTTTGAGAGATGACATTTCTATATCGTTGAAGCAGTCGTGTTTTACGCAGTAAATCACGGCGTCATACTGGCCCCTTTCCAAATCACGCTCATCGGTTGTTATGTTCATTCCGTATTCATGTTTGGCTGCTTCTTTGCTTACCCAAGGGTCATAGATGGTTATATCTGATGTGTATGCCTTGAGTGAATTGAATACATCCACAACTTTTGTGTTTCTTATATCCGGACAGTTCTCCTTAAATGTGAATCCAAGAATCAGCATTTTTGAGCTCAATGCATGAAGATTATGCATATTCATGCAGCGTACAACACGTTCTGCAATGTAGTTGCCCATTGTGTTGTTCAATCTGCGGGCCTCTATCATGATTCTTGGCACAACACCGCGCATTGTGGCGCGTTGGATAAGATAGTAAGGGTCTACACTAATGCAGTGTCCTCCTACAAGTCCAGGGCTGAAATTGAGGAAGTTCCATTTTGTTGAGGCTGCTTTCAAAACATCTGTTGTATCTATTCCCAATGCGTTGAATACAACGGCAATTTCGTTCATGAATGCAATGTTGACGTCCCGTTGGGTATTTTCCAAAATTTTGGCAGCCTCTGCAACCATTATGCTTGGAGCCTTGTGTGTTCCCTTAAGCAATACGGAATTATATAGGTTGTCAATGACATCAGCAGCTTCTGGTGTTGAACCTGATGTGATTTTTGGTATGTTTTCTACAGTGTGTACACGGTCTCCAGGGTTGATACGCTCAGGAGAATATCCCAAATAGAAATCTTCATTGAGTTTCAAGCCGGAAACTTTCTCAAGGATAGGGGCACATACTTCTTCTGTAACACCGGGATATACTGTAGATTCATAAATTACATAATCTCCTTTTTTTAGGACTTTGCCCACAGTGGTGCTTGCCTTTTTCAATGGCAGCAGCTCCGGGTTGTAGAAGTCATCTACTGGTGTAGGTATGGCAACTACATATACGTTACACTCTCTAATATCATCCATGTTGTTTGTGCATACCATGCCGTTTGCCAGGGCAGCCTCCAATACACTTTTTTTAACCTCGTTGGAGGAGTCAAATCCTCTATTGATTTCATCTATTCGGGTTTCGTTTATGTCAAACCCTATTACTTTATATTTCTTGGCAAAAAGGCAGGCTAGGGGAAAGCCTACATAACCCAATCCTATTATGCCAATTTTAAATTCCTTATGCATTATATGTGTGTTTTATATGTTTATATACCTTCAATTTGTGCCAAATCTGATGTCTTCTTAGGATTCCACGGATCTTTATATGATGAGAAGAAGAACAACTCCTTGATATGGGCCAGCAGACGGGTACTGCGGAGAAAGTAACCTGTGTAGAACGAGCTGAGCAGAAGGTATGGTATAAGTTTCCTCTCTTCCGATGCGCGTTCTGATACCATCATTATAACTCCAAATGCAACCAATGAGAAACAAAGCCTTATGAGCCAGCTTACCAAAAAGATTTCAAGCAGCCTGTCGGTGTGCATGAATACCAATGTTATCATGTAGAATAGCCATAAGAAATTGAATACGCAGTCGTATAGCAAGTTTTCCATATTTGATATCCAGTTCAGGAAGTTGAAATGCTTGTGTGGCATAAGGATATCAAAGTGCTTGCGTAAACGGAAACGGATAAGAGATTTGCTCCATCTCTGGCGCTGTTTGAAGAGGGCATGCCAGGCTGTCGGGACATTGGTCATGCATATTGCATTCTCTGCAAAGTATACTTTGTCTCCGGATTTTCTTATTTTTTGGGTGATGTCCCCATCCAATCCTGGTCCAATATCCCACATTCCAATTTGCATCAGTTTATTGCGTTCAAATGCTCCGAATGCGCCAGATATGATGTGATATATGCCAAGTGTATTGGTAACCATTCGTCCAACCTGAATAGTTTTGAGGTATTCCAACGCCTGCATTGATGTGCATAAAGATTCTTCTGAGTTTCTAACCTTTACACAGCCTCCTACTGCTTTGATTTTTGGATCATAGTAGAATGGAATGAGAATCTTTTCTATGGCATCCCTGTCTAAAGAGGAGTCTGCATCAAGATGGACTATGTATTTGCCTTTAGCGTAGTGCACTCCAAAATTGGCAGCACTGGCCTTTCCTCCACGGATGTCTGACCTCAGGTATAAATCTATGTAGCCGGCTTTTTCCAGGTCTCTGCAGATCAAGGGGGTGGCATCGTCGGATCCGTCGTCTACAATGATGATTTCGTAGTTGCGGTATGTTTGTTCATTGAGAGATTTTACCAGCTTGTATATATGTTTGCCTTCATTCTTTCCAGGGGCAAGGATTGTTATGAGGGGGTTCTCTATGTACAGTTTCATTTTTGCAACAGCCATAGCTTTTTCCCTTCTCCTGTACGTGATCTTGTGCCATATGGCAATGACAAATTCAAGAAAGTAATAACGTGGAAATTCTATGAAAAAAAGGAACCAGTAGGTATGCAGTACTGCACTCCACGACAAATTTCTCGTAAAGCAGGCAACAATGCCATCTACTATGTTAAAAATGATATCCATTATATTGGGATAAAATTCTTAATTATCCTTGCTTATTCTTTTTATAAATGCTTCTATTTTTTCTCCTTCATTCTGGTTCAGATAGTTCGGCTCGGAGAGTACTATCCCCGGATATTTGAGGTCTATAATTTTCATTGTCTCAAGATACTCCTCTTCCATCAGCCTTTTCAAAGTATCAGACATGTCGGCAGGAGCCTTTGTTGCCATGAAAATGTTGTTTCCATTGTAAGACAGATTGTTATAATGGTATCTTTTCTGGATATCGCTTACAATGCTGATTATTGTCTCTTTGTTTACATTAGGGCCATCAACCTTAAAGCGGTTGATAAAAATGGCTTCATTTTTATCCTTTGAATAAGAGAACAGACGTATCTGTGATATGAATGATGTGAAGTTTGAGTAGCCGGCCCACAAATCCTTGCTGATTGCAACCAGTGCATCATTAGAAGATAATGCAAGTATTCCATCTGGAGTGAATTCATACAGGTACAGGTCTGTCGGGATCAGATCAGATGGCCTCATAGATTTCCTGCAAGCATGACAATATACTTTCATCTTGGTATGGAGAAAGTTATGGTTGCACTCCTTGCATGTATATACATTGGAAGGGCGGTCATAATCAACACCTATGTGTCTGAGGAAGTGATGGCATTTTGGGCATCTGAGCTCTCCGTCATAAAGATAGCTTGATTCTGGAGATATGTTGGCGCAGCGGAAATGGTGAAGAACCGGTTCTTCCTGCAAGTTGGAAGAGTTGCATTTGGGGCAGGCCTCCATATAGAACAGATGAGTGTTCTTGCACTTCGGACAAATATGTATACGTTCTAAGAATTTGGTCTTTATTGCATAACCCAAATCCATAAGTATGTGGTTGAAGTGTATGAATTCAGCTCTCATGTTGCTGAGCAGGTTGTTCTGTTTGGCAACAAAAAGTGCTGTGTGTCCAATGGCATAGGCCTTGTCCAAAGACATGGTAAAGGTGTTCATGCCCCTGGAGATTGCGTATTTGCAGAGCTTGAGAAAGTATATATAATTGCTTTTAGTAACTTCTGCTATGTCAAAGGTCTCAATATAAGCCAATTTTTCATAGATGTCATTAGAGAGTTCGTTCAGAAGCTTGTCATCTATTGAATCTACATATCCATCTACAACGGTACTCAGGCCAAGTACGCGGTTCTTCAATGACGTCTCAAGGAAACGGGGCTTAAGGTGGCATTTGAGACTGTGAAAAGGAGACATCAGTTGCAACTGATAGGAGAGCTCCGCATGTGTCTGCTTCGTATCCATAATCCAGATTATGTCAAAATCCTCTGTTTTGATCTCTTCTGTCAGGTCTATATTTATAACTCCCTCTACAATAAGAATATTGCGTCCGGATAAGTTTGTCTTAATCTGATAATTGCTTGCCATTTTTACTGATGATTAATATGTTCCTTTACCTGTTCCGGTATCTTCAAACCTTTAGGTGTTGTCAGCATAAGATACTCTTCCGGAAGCACTTGCTCATATTCCAGATTGTTGAAACGGATAATTACGGGCATTCCGTTCACAAGAGACCAGAACGGGATATCTTGTCCATCATCTATCTTAAGAACGGCAATGGCCGCAATATGATCTTTTGACAAGTTGTTCCTGTAACCATTAGGAATATCCTCTGTTCGGGCACCCATAGAAACTACAGTAGCCGTATATTTTATGTCGTTGTTCACTATAACCGTAGCTTTGAAACCTCTGTTCAGGTATTTTGCACGGTAAGGAGTCACATATGCCATAACGTAAACATTGTCCTTCTCAAGGTTGAAACTTTGGGTTTCAATTATATCTTCTCCTCTCAACACCAGAGAAAGCTCAGAAATCCAGTTCTTTGTAACAAGTCCTGAATCAGCGGCAATGGTATAGTGGACCAGTCCCAAATCCTTCATCTTTCTCTTGTTTCTCACATCCTGGATAGAGAAACCACCGCTGTTTACCTTATCTATGCGGGTAACGGCATCCTTGGATTCGCCAATTGCCTTCTGCAAAACATATAGTTTGCGCTGTTCAGCTTTAAGCTCTTCTTCTGTTTCCTTGTATTCCCTTTCCAGATTAAGTTTGTGCACATTATCGCTCAGCCCAAAACGGATATTGTGATCTTCCAGCTCTATCTGTCTTTTAATTTCCTCCATTTTTGCCCTTAATACAGCCAGGTTCTGATATGCCAGGCCATACTGCAGTTTCAGGTCTCTGGACTTTACCACAATGGCAGATTCAGTATTGATATTTCCTATCTCATGGAACCAGTCCAATGAAACATATGAATAGATAGTGTCTCCCGGTACAATCAAATCTCCGTTGTGTTTGTAAATATCATGCACAAAAACATCTTCCGATGCCCTGAAACGTACATTATGTACTACCACATATCCGTTAAAATCCGTGTAAACTATCATACGTGCGCAATAAAGTGCAATGACAGCCATAATGAACACAAAAATGCCAAGGAAAATAATCTGTTGTTGAGATTTTTTCTTTTTCCTCTGCAGCAGTATCTGTTCTATTTCAGCCTGTTCCTTCTCAGTTGTAAAATGAAAATCTTTCATTGTCCGCTCCTTAATTTATAATTGTACAGAATTCCAGAACCGAATGGTCCGGCAGATAATTCTGCAACTGTGCAATGCAGCAATCCCTTGAGTACTGATATAAATAATAATTTTCCCAACAAGTAAGGTAATGATTATACTCCTTAATGCGGGTAAGGAAATTATATTCTCCAATATGCCCCTTGTAATTCTCTTTCCTTAAGGCCAAATACTTCCTCAATTGCCTTATACGTTCCAATTCTCCCGCAATGCTACGGTTAGCTCTCTCAATCTCTGCAAAAAGGAGATTGACTTGCTCATTAATATAATCTGCAAGCATATCCTTCTCCATAATTTTCTGCATCCTTTCAGCTTTCATAGCCTTCTGTTTGCGGCCTTGCTGTGAAGTCAACGGAATCTGGAAAGCTATACCTGCATCAATATTGGATGAGTTTTTTATTTGGGGACGAACATAATATGAATATCTTACAAAAGGAGAGATATTCAAGGTCCTCCAATATGTCGTTCCAATTTCCTGCTGCTGCAACAACTCAATCTGAAGATCTGCCTCTTGCAGCATCAGACTGTTCTCCAAAATATGTTTTCTGATGCCAGCAGTATCAATCTTCACCATAGCTCCAGCCGGATACACCAATTGTGATGCAACAGGATAATCTTTGGGAACAGATTCCAGCTGCCTTTCAGCAATAGCCTTCTCATCCATAAACTTCAACAGGTCATCAGTGCCAATACTCCTGTCGCTAACCAGATACTCTTGAGCATCATAAAGCAACTTTAAATTGTCTATACGAAGTTTTAATACTCCCGATAGAAGGCTGTCATACTCAGCCCTGAAAAAAATCTGTTGCTTCTCTGTAAGCTCCTTAATCTCATCCTTAAGGAAAGCCATCCGCTCCAGCTCACCTTTCAATTCCAGCTCTTTCATCCGGCTGTCACGGTGAACCAGTGAACTGCTGAGAAAATTCCACCTGAGCTCAACCTGTACCTTAGCATTATAGCGTGATAAAGCATCTTCATCATCAATTCCAAATCCCTCATCCAGACGATAATAGCTCTGTCCAGAAACCAACAGGCCGTTCTCCGCCTTAAAGGCCTCTTTCTGCATACTCACCTTATCATTGATCAAAGAATCAACAGCCAGCATGCCTGTTCCATCAAAACCATTATACATCCGGAACTGTTGGTACTGCTGTGGAGCATCTCCATTTTTAAAGATTAAAGAATCCAAAAGGGCAAAACGTCTCTCAAATCCACGGAACAAATCTTTATAAACCAGCTGCTGGGACAAAACAGGTGAACATAAAAGCAATGCAAAAGCAGTCCCCCAAATTTTCAGGAGACAACGGATGCTGTTTGTGCCCAATTTTGTCATAAATGTTCTGAATTTAAAAACAAGCTTCAAAGATACTAAATGTATTTTAAAATATAAACAGTAAGAATGTCGGTATACTTATGCACCCATAAAACTTGCAAAAAACAAGTATATAAATGAACAAACCTTTCTCTAAAGCGTTGTCATTGCAAGAAAGCGTGTATTTATTTTGTGTTTCAGGGCCTGCCTAGTGCGGGCCCTTTTGCAAAACAATAATCAATATGGAAAAGAGTTCTGTTCAAAGCTGTTATTTGCTCGTAAAGCTTATAGTAGCCGTAGTAGGCCACACCTTAACAGAAGAAGACTGGACAAACGGAGATGAATCCCTTGACTTGGAATTCGGGATAGGGGAGTTCTTCTATTATAAATACAGAGAGGTGTGCTAATGTCAAAGAAACAAAAAAGCCGCCATCAGGCGCCCCGCGGAGCCCTTAACAAGTTGCCGGAGGCAACCGGTGCCCACGGGGCACCGCAAATCCCCCCTTGAGGGGGTGCAGGGGGTGATGCTTGTCTCCACTGGATAAAAAAAGCCAGTCCTTATGGGCCGGCTTTTTATCCAGTGGAGATGGGCGGACTCGAACCGCCGTCCAACCAAACCATCAATATGCTTTCTACATGCTTATTCTTTCTTTAATTGTCGGGAACAGGCTGCCGAAAGACAGGCCACCTGTAACTTATCCTTTGGGGCTTAGGGTGCTTTAAAGGAGTCCGCACCGGCATCCTGCTTGGAATGATACCCCATATGCCAG
>JAGBTG010000025.1 GCA_017631435.1 Bacteroidales bacterium
GAAGGTCGGTTCGTCTAACGGTTAGGACTCAAGATTTTCATTCTTGCAATAGGGGTTCGATTCCCCTACCGACTACTAATAATATTAAAAAAATAAAATCATGGCAAATCACGCATCAGCAGAAAAACGCAATCGCCAGAATGCGAAGCGTAGATTGCATAATCGTTATTATGCAAAAACAACACGTAATGCTATCAAAGCATTGCGTAACACAACCGACAAAGAGGCTGCTTTGGCTCTAATGCCTAAAGTTGCTGCAATGTTGGACAAACTAGCTAAAAAGAACATTATCCACAGCAACAAAGCTGCTAACCTTAAGAGCGGTCTAGCTGTTTATGTTAACAAACTAGCGTAAATTTACTCTAAATGTTGAGATAAAGATAAAACTTTCCAATCTTTGGAAAGTTTTATTTTTTTATAGACATGAGAGAGAGATTTACAATTCAGGATTGGGCCTCGGATGAGAGGCCAAGAGAGAAATTCATCACACGTGGGGCGGAGAGTCTGAGCGACGCGGAACTTCTGGCAATTCTAATCAGAGCCGGAAATAAAGATGAAAATGCAATTGAGCTGGGTAGGAAAATTCTGAGAGCAGCAGGAAATTGTCTTAATTCACTAAAAAAATTCACTTACAACGACCTTAAAAGATTCCGCGGTGTAGGCCCCGGAAAAGCGCTGTCAATCCTGGCAGCCTTTGAACTGGGACGCAGATGCGAAATTGAAGGGGCACAACAACAGCCACAGATTTATTCATCCCATCAGGCTGCCGCTGTTGCCGTACCAATGCTGTGCCATCTGCAACATGAGGAGTGCTGGGTACTTTTCCTCAACAAATCAAACAGGCTTATAGGGAAGGAGAGAATCTCCAGCGGCGGCATTGATGCCACAGTAGTGGATGTGAGGGTGATTCTCAGGCTTGCCCTGGAGAAGAATTCCTGCCGGATCATCCTGGTGCACAACCATCCGTCGGGAAACAGAATACCTGGAGAAACGGACAAACTGCAGACTATAAAACTGAAAAATGGTGCTGCTGTGTGCGAAATTCAACTTGTTGACCATATAATTGTTGCAGGAAATGACTATTTCAGTTTTGCAGATGAAGGTTTATTGTAGTATCTTTATAGAAATCTAAACAGCGAAAGCCATGAAAGTTATCAATCTTGGAGAGAGCAATACTATCCTCAACAGATATATTGCAGAACTGAGGGACAAGGAGACTCAGAAAGACAGCCTCAGATTCAGGAGAAACCTTGAGCGCATTGGGGAGATCTTTGCGTATGAGATAAGCAAAACACTGGAATACAGCCAGAAAGAGGTTGTTACTCCACTTGGGATTGCAAACTGCTCTGTACCAGAAGAGAACCTTATTCTAGGAACCATCATGAGAGCAGGACTACCTGTGCACAATGGCATCCTCAACATTTTTGACAAAGCCCAGAATGCCTTCATTGCAGCATACCGCAAGTACGGCAAGGACAACAAGTTTACAATTCATATTGAATACATAAGCTCTCCAAAAGTGGAGGGCAAGATTCTGGTACTGGCAGACAGCATGCTGGCTACCGGTTCATCTATGGTACTGGCCTATAACAAAATGTGCGAGCTGGGAGAACCGGCCCACACACATATAGTCTGCCCTATTGCCAGTGAACAGAGCCTTGGATACCTTTCAAGAAATCTTCCCCACAAGAAGGTTACGCTATGGGTAGCTGCTGTTGACGAGGAGCTCACCAACAAATCCTTTATTGTTCCGGGAATAGGCGATGCCGGTGACCTGGCATACGGAGACAAGCTATAGCTCTTTTCTGAGCCTTGCTATAGGGATACTGAGCTGCTCCCTGTATTTTGCTACAGTACGGCGTGCAACTTTGTATCCCTTCTGATTAAGAACCTCCACAAGCTCCTCATCTGTGAGCGGTTTGCTTTTGTCTTCAGCATCTACGCTCTCAGAAAGGATTTTCTTTATCTCCCTTGTGGAAACCTCCTCTCCCCCCTCGGTCATAAGACCTTCCGAGAAGAAATATTTGAGGGGATACATTCCAAAATGGGTCTGTATATACTTGCAGTTCACCACACGCGAGATGGTGGAGATATCCAGTCCTGTCTTCTCGGCAATATTCTTGAGCACCATTGGTTTCAGTTTGGTTTCATCCCCATCAAGGAAATACTCCCTCTGGAACTCAATAATGGCATTCATGGTATTGCGCAAAGTATTCTGTCTCTGCTTGATGGCCTCTATGAACCATTTGGCCGAATCAAGTTTCTGCTTTACAAATGTAGCAGCCTCCTTGCCCGCCCTGGTTGAAGTATTGGAAGAATCCAGCAGCAGGTCTGCATATCTCTTGTTTACCCTCAATTCCGGTATTGAAAACCGCGGCATGCTCATTATCAGCTCACCATCCTTCTCCTCAAGGAGAAAATCGGGAACAATCTGCTGGGCCTGGTCTTCATAGGAATCATCTATCTGACCGCCCGGACGGGGATTGAGCCTTACTATCTCCTCTATGGCATCCTTAAGTTCCTCCTGGGTAATCCCCATTCTTGAGATTATCTTTGTGTAATGCTTTTTGGTAAACTCCTGAAAATAGTCCTCCAGAATGGTGCGGGCCCTCTCCTGAGCAATATTTTTTGGCTCCAGTTGCAGCAGAAGGCACTCCTGAAGATCGCGTGCTCCCACTCCTGCAGGCTCAAACTCCTGAATCACCTTAAGGATCTGCTCCAGTTCCTCCTCGGTTGTCTCTATATTCAGACGCAGAAGAATATCATAAGAAAGTGATTCAAGGTCTCTCCTCAAATATCCGTCATCATCAAGGCTGCCAATCATGAATACAGCCATGGATCTTGTCCTCTCATCCATCTTCCTGTATCCCAACTGCACAATAAGGTTCTCATGGAAACTCTCCTTAACTGAAAATGTATTGTATTGGGGCTTGGCGTCCTTGCCCTGGTTGTTCACGTACAACTTATATGAAGGGGTAGGATCATCCGCAGGATACTCGCTCAAAGAGACATTCTTTGGAGCATCATTCTCAGGATCATCGCTGGCTGAAATTTCATCAAGGACAGGGTTCTCCTCAAGTTCTTTCCTTATCTTCTGCTCAAGCTCAAGAGTAGGGAGCTCCAGAAGTTTTATGGTCTGAATCTGAAGAGGCGATAATTTTTGCTGCTGTTTTTGCTGTAACCCTTGTTTTAACATATGGCAAAGATACAATTTTTTTTAACTTAGCATCTACAAACAAACTCCGTTATGGAAAGCCAGAACAAAGATTTGAAATTGGATATAAGTGCGGTTATTGCTTCTAAAAGTGAACGATTAGCAAAATACGCACCAAAGTTTATCATCAGGTGGATGAAAAAGATAATCCACCAGGATGAACTCAACCAGATACTGCAATACAGCAATGGCACCATTGATGTGGAATTTGCCAATAAAGTCCTTCAGTGGCTAAACGTAAAAAGCAACGTAAAGTTCATTGACAGAGAGAGTTTGGACCCAAACAAAAAATACATTTTTGTCTCCAACCACCCTCTGGGAGGCCTTGACGGACTCACCCTCATCTCCCTTTTTGGAAAAACTTTCGGGAAGATAAAATTTGTTGTAAATGATATTCTCATGAATGTAATTCCAATGAGGAACATTTTTGTACCGGTAAACAAGCATGGCCGTATGGGAAAAGACTACGGGCAGATGATACATGATGCATATGCCTCAGACGCGCAGATGCTCTACTTTCCGGCCGGCCTCTGCTCAAGGCTCATAAAGGGGGAGATTACAGATTTGGAGTGGAAAAAGAATTTCATCAAACAGGCCCGCAAATACAACCGCGACATTGTCCCAATCTACTTCAGTGGCCAGAACTCAAAGTTCTTCTACCGCCTTGCCAAAATAAGGAAAGCGCTGGGAATTAAATTCAACATTGAAATGATTTTTCTTCCCGACGAAATGTTCAGGCAAAAAAACAGTATCTTTGATGTAATTATTGGAAAACCAATCCCCATCTCATCAATAGACAACACCAAAAACCTACAGCAATGGTGCGAAGAGATAAGGGAGAAATGCTACGAACTAAAACCTGAAAAATAAAATGGAACGCATCATAGAACCCGTTGACAGGAAACTCATAATGAAGGAACTCACAAAAGAGAAATTCATACGAGTTACCCGAAAAGGAAAAAACTTCATCTACGAAATAACCGCCCACAACTCTCCAAACACAATGAGGGAGATAGGCCGCCTGAGGGAACTCTCATTCAGAATGGGAGGTGGCGGAACCGGCAAATCAATTGATATTGACGAGTTTGACCTTGACCCTGTACACCCGTACCGCCAGCTTATAGTATGGGACCCAAAAGACAGGGAGATCATTGGCGGCTACCGCTACATCCACTGCAAAGGGTTGGATACAGCCAAAATGGCCACAACCGAGCTGTTTGATTTCTCAGACGAGTTCAAAAATGACTACATGCCCCAGACAATAGAACTTGGAAGATCTTTTGTACAGCCAAACTACCAGAGCACCAATCTCAAGCGCAAGAGCCTCTATGCCCTGGACAACCTTTGGGACGGACTTGGTGCGCTTATGGTAAAGAACCCGCAGGTAAAATATTTCTTTGGCAAGGTTACAATGTACACCACATACAACTTCAAGGCCCGCAACATGCTGCTGTTCTTCCTTAAGAAATACTTCAAGGACCAGCAATCACTCGTTAAGCCAACTACCCCCCTTGAGTGCGACATTGACAACCCTACACACTACGAAATCTTCAAGGACCTTGATTACAAGGAGGGCTACAAAGTGCTTCAGAAGGAGCTGAAAAACAACGGCGAACATATCCCGCCACTTATCAACTCCTACATGAACCTCTCTCCAACCATGAAAGTGTTCGGCACAGCAATAAACCATGGTTTTGGAGCAGTGGAGGAGACCGGAATTCTTGTAAGCATCCCTGATATCTACCCCGAAAAGATAGAGCGCTACATCACCCCAATGCGCCTGTGGGTACACCGCATAAGGGTAAGATGGTGGAACAGAAAAGAGAGATAATCCACTGGGGGAAATTTGTGGCGACTTGATTTGTAGCAGCTGTACGTCTTGCAGCCGGGAACATATCTTCCCCATTTCGTTCCCGACAGTTCCCACTCCGGCACATTTCACATACAAAACGTGCCCAAGCAGGAGGTTGAATACCTGTTGGGGCACGTTTTATTGTCTTTTTGTTCCCGACGGCCTCACCTAGGGCTCAAAAACAGATGATATTGTGCCAACCTGAAATCAATGCACATCTATACCATCAAAATAAATGTCCGAAATCACCGTATCCTTATATTTATCACCCGGATAAACCTCCATAATTTCAAATTTCAGGCTCCAAATATCAGCCTCCATACCTTCTGGCCCGTACCCTACGGGCCCTATTTCAAACATCTGCAACGAGCGGGAATCCTCAAGTTCCAAAATAGCCAACGGCTTGTTGTTATACCATACTTTCAACTTTTTTACCCTGGAATTGGCTCTCCATAAAGATTCACTCTTTACATAACCGTTGAGGACATTTACCGTTGTGATTCTTGGGCAGTTTCCCGGGAACTCATATATTGCATACTCTCCAATTCCGTACCCCTCTACACCCTCTACCCACGCTGTTTCATGATTGAAATCGTGAAGATTACCGGCTTCATACGTAAATCTCCCATAAGAATCCAAAGCACTTGATGTCTTGATTGTATCAATTACTCCTCCACAATACCAACTGCAAGCGGGAGAATAAAACTGCATAAAAATAGGGTTCTCCTCCAGCTGCCTCATAAATTCCATACTTATTTTACCCTCATCAAACTTCAGATAATATGACTTGTACTGCTCCGCAGTTATGTCGGGAACAGGAAATACCCTCTCCGGTTTGATGGACTTCACTTGGGCATTAAGACACGCACATATAAAAATGCCCGCAACAAATACTACGAACCGTTTCATAATGAGATGTTTTATTTTGCCAATATAACAAAAAAAGAGGACTCAGGCAAAACCTGAGCCCTTTCCCATATATGGTAAAGTTTATATAGCCGGAAAATATATGCTCTCCTTAACCACAATTGCTTTGGGGTAATAAGGGAGTATATTTTTCAGTTCCCTGATTGCATCGGATTTGGTGCGGTAATCGCCTACTACCACTTTAAAGAACGGGTTGGTATAGCTTCTGTAGGTAGGGATCTGTGGGAACTGCTCCTTAAACGCCTTCTCAAGCTCCTCAGACTCAACCCTTGCAGTCTGCTTGTTGTCAAAAAAGAGCCTTATGCGGTAACCGTTGCGTTTTCTATCCTTATTGCCCTTCACATAAGTTCTGTATGCCTGCTCAAACTCCTGAGGCTGATTAACTGTAACCTTGCCCCCCTCATTGCGGCCCAACAACTGGAAAATGGAGGTTCCCACAAGTGAGGAATCTGCCAACGGAGCCATAGGCTGCGCCACCGTTACAGTATCCTGCTGCTGTAAAGCCTGGCTCTGCACCACCTCCTGATTCTGCGCAAACAGTGATGATGAAATAAAAGCAAATATTATTGTAACAATGTATCTCATAACTATAAATTTAAATTCTCCAACAGTTCCTTTAGCGGAATATCCTTAACCCTGAACCATTTCTTTGCCGCACCCTTCCGTACCTGCACCGCCGCATCAACCGTAAAATCACCATTCATCAACGCAGGAAGATTAAATCCTTTGGCCAGCAAGGCCAGCGGATCTGTCACCTCAACGGCAATCGTTGCCGGAACCAGACTGGGTTCCCCCGGCTGCACAGCAATCTCCTCAACCAGCGAAAACCTGGCAAACTCAGTTCCCGCCCCATCCAGAATACCTTCAAGATCTGAGATATAAAATACAGACCTGGTAGGATTGTTTATTTTAAGGTTAACCTGTACCCGAGCCTTTGTAAGGGCTGTCATTTTCACTTTCCCAAACTCCACATCCACAAGGGCTATCTTTCTGTAGTTGGCACATCCCTGGAGGAGGAAAGCTACAAGGAGGAGTATGATGGAAAATTTCTTCATCGGGAAGCAGATTAAAAAAGTATTGCCTCACAAAGGTAAAAAAAGTTATAAAAAACTTATCTTTGTGTTTTAATAATTTAGTGGATGAACAACAAATATTATTCCGTTAAACCTATAAAGGACAGCTCCCTGCCTCAGGTATTCATTGAAACTTACGGTTGTCAGATGAATGTGAACGACAGTGAGGTTGTACTTTCAGTACTTCAGAAAGCAGGTTATGCCTTGTGCGATTCAATCCAGCAGGCTAATGTCATACTTGTAAACACCTGTTCCATAAGGGACAACGCAGAGCAGAGGATCTGGGGAAGGCTTGATGTGTTCCTTCAGGAGAAGAAAAAGAGAAAAGATGTAGTGGTGGGAGTCCTTGGCTGTATGGCCGAGAGGCTTAAGGACGAACTGCTGCAGCACCCTGCAGTAGATTTGGTGGCAGGACCTGATTCATACAGAAAGATTGCAGACCTGATTGCTGCCCTTGATACCGGAGAGAAACAGATAAATACCAAACTTTTGCGTGAGGAGACCTATTCAGACATCTCCCCTGTACGTTTGGACAAGAACGGCGTATCGGCATTCATCTCAATTATGAGAGGCTGCAACAACATGTGCTCTTACTGCGTTGTACCTTACACCAGAGGAGCCGAGAGAAGCCGAGACCCTCACAGCATCGTACGTGAGGCACAGGAACTGTTTGATGCAGGCTACAAGGAGGTGACCCTTCTTGGCCAGAATGTAGACTCATACAAGTGGATTAATCCCGACAACACCTCAGAAACTGTAAACTTTGCCCAACTGCTTGAACTTGTGGCACTTGTAGACCCTAAACTGAGAGTGAGATTCTCAACATCACACCCTAAGGACATGGGCAACGGCGTACTTTACACAATGGCAATGTATCCCAACATCTGCAACCACATCCACCTTCCGGTACAGAGCGGAAGCGATGCAATGCTGGACAAGATGAACAGGAAATACACCAGAGAGGGCTACCTTTACAGGGTATCAAAGATTAAGGAGATTCTTCCCGACTGCGCAATAAGCACAGACATCATTGCCGGCTTCTGCGGCGAGACCCTTGAGGACCATGCAGATACCCTTTCAATCATGAAAGAGGTAGGCTACGATTCTGCCTTCATGTTCCAGTACTCAATGAGGCCCAACACCAAAGCCCACAGACATTTTACAGATGATGTTCCGCTTGAGGAGAAGACCCGCAGGCTGAACGAGATCATTGAACTGCAGAACACCCTCTCACTTGAGAGCAACCGCAAATGTGTTGGCAAAGAGTATGAGGTGCTGATTGAGGGAACATCAAAACGCTCTGCAGAGCAGCTGTTTGGCCGCACACCACAGAACAAGGTGTGTGTATTTGACGGCAAAGGGCACAAGATTGGAGACTACGTAACCGTAAAAGTGACCTCATGCACATCGGCAACACTGATTGCAGAACTTGTATAAACTTTATTTACAGATATAAACACTTAAAAACATACGCGCTATGACAAAAATGAAAACTGTATACCTCGGCGGTCTTAGAACAGAGGCCGAGCACTTGCAATCTGGAAACAAACTTATCACAGATGCACCTCTAGACAACAACGGCAAAGGCGAGTTCTTCTCTCCTACAGACCTTTTGGCTACATCACTTGGCAGCTGCATGCTTACAATCATGGGCATCTCAGCTCCTGCATACGGTTACAACCTTGAGGGTACCGTTATTGAGACCGAGAAAATCATGGGAACCAACCCAAGAAGAGTTGTTGAGTTGAAACTAGACATCACTTTCCCTAAAGACAACAACTACACCGACCAGCAGAAGAGAGTGATTGAGGCCGCTGCAAAATCATGCCCTGTATACAACAGTTTGCACCCTGACATTAAAAAGTCAATTACTTTCAACTACTAAACACTCCTTGGAGCCCTTCATTTTTAGAAATTTTGCAAAAATTCCAAAAATTACGGCTCTAAAATTTGGAGTTTAAATAAAAGTTCGTACATTTGCGCTCTCAAAGTTCATTACTTTTGTGATGCGGTCCTTAGGGAGCGCAAATGAAAGGCCCAGATGGCGGAATCGGTAGACGCGCTGGTCTCAAACACCAGTGGGGCGACCCGTGCCGGTTCGACCCCGGCTCTGGGTACTTGAAACCCTCTTAGAGATATCTCTGAGAGGGTTTTTCTTTTTAGTTGCACCACATTTGCACCACGTAAACATATCTGGCTACCTAAATTCTTTTAATGTTAGACTCTCATCACTGCAGTCTTCTCCCCAATAATACAATCTACTCCTTCTGCAAAATATCCGCAGGATCAATAGTGGCAGCTCGCCAGTATTGGAAAGCTACTATTGCAAGGGTAAGGAGCGCAATTGTGGCAAAAGCAAGAATAAAGGTTACAGGAGAAAGCTCAACTCTTTCTACAAATCCAGCCTGCCAAGAGGTTACTGCATACCAGGCAACAGGCGCAGCCAATGCAAATGATGCTAATACCAATATGAAGTATCTGCGAATACCATCACCTATAAGGGTTCCTATTTCTGCTCCATATACTTTGCGCACCGCTATATCTCTTCTGCGATACTGTACATCAAGCAACACCTGTCCAAAGATTCCCACCAAAGAGAGTACTGCCGCCAAGAATGAAAATATGGAAATAACCTTACCCTGTTTTACCTCTGCATTATAAAGGATTCCCAAAATTTCATCATACTGTTGTATTTCAAAAGGATATCCAGGATCCATTTCATTAAGGATTTCCAACACTTTAGATATGGCCTCCTCTTTATTGTTACTGCTGCGAAGTCTTATATACGCATAATCCAAAGAAGCATAACCGTCGGGAATAACTATATACAAAAGGGGAGCTGTCTCATTTCTCATAGAATTGATTCTTACCGGAGCAGTCTGCCCAACTATAGGGTTCTCCATCTCCCCTCCAAGCTCCTTCACTCTCTGATTCATTATGGCGCATGCTGCCATGCTGCTCCCATCCGATTTTGTAAAGTTCCTCCCGTCTACCACTGGAATACCCATTACATCCAGGAAGTTATACGAACAATATATGGTAAACACCCTTACGTCTTCACCTCCAAGTGGCAATGTAGTGGTTCCATAAGAATCTCCACCGCCTACCAACTCCATAGAATAGGCCACATCTTCTACTTCTGTAAGAGTACTGAGCCTTTCCCTTAGCCAATCAGATTTTTCAGCCACATGCTTTTGGGAAAGTTTTGTCACAAGAATCTGTTCCTTATCAAAGCCGTGGTCATATGTAATCATATATTCATTCTGCCTATAAACAGATACTACAAAAACAAGCAAGGTAAAGGATATTACATACTGCAAAATCATCATTGCTGTTCTGAATCTTCTTCCCGATAGAGAAAAAGCAAAATTTCCCTTCAGAGCAAAAGCTGCAGGCAACGATGTTACATAGAAACTTGGATATATTCCTGCTGCCAACCCTACCGACAGGGCTACGACAGCAGACAGCACTACAAGTTGTAATTGTTCTGTAAACTTAAAAGAGGTATCAATCAGCCCCTGTGAACAAATCCACTCAGTTATAGGGCCTACAATGCATAGTGAAACGGCAAAGGCGCATAAGCAGAATACAACAGCCTCCATAATAAGGTTTCTTCTTAACTGGAATAGAGAGCTGCCAAGCACCTTCTGGGTATTGATCGTCTTAACCCTCATTGGAGCAAGGGCGGTAAAGAAGTTGGAATAGTTAATACCTCCAATAAGCATTACAAGAATTGAAATGCATACCATCAGCCACATTTGACCTCTGCTGCCATTCTTGTAAATGGCACTGCCGTAGTCCTGAAAATAGATATCCTCAATAGGGGTAAGCTCTATATCTGTTAGCCAATCACTGTTTTCGCCATAATCAAAACTGTTATTGAAATTCTCCTCTACAAAAGTTTTGCTCTCTGGCGAATCCAAGAGTAGCCAACAATTGAAATTTGCTCCACCATAACTCCCTTGTTGAGATGTGCCAACATTCTTGTAAACATAGTTTCTCATCTGGGAATTGGCAGGAAAATCCTCGTACACCACACCAACAGTCATTTCTCCAATCTTGGTCTCTCCATTAAGGCCAAACACCCTGTCATTTCTTATAATTTTCCCGTATGCAGGCTCATCTCCATAAAGTTTCTTTGCCAAAGAATGTGGGATGGCCACAGCTGAGAGATTTTCCAGTTCAGACACACTACCCTCAATAATATCAATCCCAAATACTTTAAAAACATCCGGATAAACCACCTCCTGTCCACATTTGAAAGGAACAGGCTCCATCCCTTCACCCATATATGCATAGAATACAGTCTCCCCTATAAATGGACAGCTAATGGTAGCTGCCTCTATATGAGGAGAAGAACCTATGATATCATCTGCATAAGCCCTTGGCAGAATGTTTTTGAATACATCATCCTTGGCACTCCCCACTTTATCTACCCTATATATTCTTCCCGACGTAGGATGTGTCCTATCAAAACTCTGCTGATACCCTACTTGCAGCATTAAAGCCATAAAAGCTGTAAATGCAAATACCAATCCAGCAAAGTTCATCACCATTGCTACTGTATATTTTCTTAGAATTGCTGTGAAATTTTTCATAAGTGTAAAGTTACTTTACAATTTTTATATAATTTACATATCTGCAACTATAATGCAATAAAACCGTGCCAAAGGAGCTATATAATACATTATCAATCAATTGTAAAATCTGCCAATAAAAAAAGACTGTAAGGTTTCTTTACAACTTTACAGCCTTTAGTACAACCGGTTTTTAACCTGTAACAAATTTACTTCATCTGCTCTGCCAGCAGCTTCTCAAGATCACTACGGGCCATATTACCGTCTATACAGATAAAGGTTGTTTCTTCACCATCCTTGGCAATCATTACAAAACTGTTTACTGTAACATCATTTCCAACAGTGTACATTTTTACAGTCTGGCCAGAATCCTTAGCCTCCATAAGCAGTTCATATTTTCCACTTTTTATAAACTTGTCCACATCTGCGTACAACTGGGCATTAATGCCGGCATTTTCGCTGTTTATAATATAGAGTCCTGTAAGGGATTTTATGATTGGATAAAAGTTAACCTCACCATTATTAAGCTCTATATCCGGCAACTTGCCAATCAGCTTGAACATTGCAGGTGACACGTAAACTGCACTTATGTTTTCAGAGTCTGAATATTTCTGATAAATGCTCTTTCCATCCTGAGCAAAAGAACTTATGATAACAAGCAGCATTGCTGCCAAAATGAAAAATCTTTTCATAATCTTAATTTTTACTGTCCATCACATTGTTTAAAATTTCCATTGGCCTCTCCGCCAAAGGTTTTGCATCCGCAATCATTTCCACTCCCACTGTCATTTTCCTTGAAATCTGTCTGAAGGCCTCCTCCACCTGCACATATGCCATATACGGATCATCAAAAGTATCCTGCAGAGTATTTTTCTGCATTTCTGGTTTCAAAAGTACCAGAGCTAAAACAACTACAGCCGCTGCTGTAATTACGCTGTATTGCAAAATCCGCTTCCTTTGAATCTGTGGCTTCTCTATTGGCGGCTCCTTTGCCAGCTCTGCTGCCAGAATCCGCTCCTGGATCCTCCCGGCAAGACCCTGAGGCACCTCCACTTTCTCTTCCATAGCAGCTGCCTCCAGCTCCTCCAGCCCCATTTTTTCTATATCTTCAATTCTTTTCATCTTACTTTCCATTAAATTTTTCTTCCCGATAA
>JAGBTG010000026.1 GCA_017631435.1 Bacteroidales bacterium
CCCATTACATAATACAAAGGGAACACAACCAAAATCCTGTATCCAAAAACATCATAAATAAAAGTGGGTGATGAAAACCACCCACTAATTTAAACTTGTTAAAATTATTTAATGTATTCGATCATTTTTCCTGCTACGATTCGTGCGATGAATTTATGACCAAGGTCGTTTGGATGCAGTCCGTCAATTGTAAGTCTTGCTATTGAAGGGGTGATATTTGTTTCAGCCGGAAGATAGTTGGATGCACATATTCCAGATTCTGCATATAAGTCAATATATGGAACACCGTGGTGTACGCATGATAGTATGAGTGCGTCTCTATAATCTTCCAGTGTTTCATTGTTTCCGTTTGTGATTCCTCTAATGATATCGGGATCGTCTCCAATATAGTTTCTCTGTAGACAGGACAATATAACAAGTTGTGCTGTTGGGAATTTAAATTGCAGTTTTTCAATGATTGTGTTTAAATACCCCATATAGGTATCGGCGTTATAGATGGTGTCATATTCATAGTTCATGGCACGTCTGTCGATATTCCAGTCATTGGTCCCTGCTAATAGTGTTATAATGGTCGGATTCGTATTGTCAAAATCTCCTGCATCAATTCGGTTTAGAATTGCTCCCAATGTAGACCCAGATACTCCCTGTTTGTTTAGGGTGATTCCAAGTGTATCTGATGCGTAATCAGCATATGAAACATCATCATTCCCGTATCCCAGTGTGATGCTGTCACCTATTGCAAGCCACACTGTTGCCTTTGGGATTATTTCATTATGAATGATAATATTAACAGTATCTGTTTCAACAATGCAGAAACGGGCTTTTACGGCATTAGCGGGGATATCTAAGGTAATGGTTTCTTCATGTGCAGAACCGGAACCTGTATATTTTCCAATTACATTATTATTATCATCATATATAACAATATTTGACAGATTCGCTAATGCGGATGCTTTCATGGTAATTTCTGTGCATTTCGGTAAAGTATAATAGTCGGTAGTAAGATATCCCGGAGCAGTTTGATAATTCCCGTTTGCGTTCAGATATCCCGGAAGAATGAACAGGTTTTTATCTGCTATTATAGTATAGCCATTCATATTGAGTGCGTCTTTTATAAGTTCAATATTATGGTAAATATTTTTTTCTTCTTCGGTTACACTTGTATATACGATTTGTACGTAGTCAGTATTTGTGATTGAAAATCTAACTTTTGAAACTTCTGCAGGTATTTGTAATTCAAAAGTATTTAGTTCAGCAATGCCAGACCCAGTATATTTACTAACAATGGTATTATTTGCGTCATACAGAACAATGTTAGACAGGTTTGCCATTGTTGTAGCTGTCATGATAATGCTTTTGATATCAGAAATGGGGATATAATCGGTAGTAAGAAAACCTACATCGGCTTGATAATTCCCGTTTGCGTTCAGATATCCCGGATAGGTAAATGCTGTTTTATCATTAAAGAATGTAAACCCTTCTGTATTTAATGCGTTCTGTATATCTTCTACGGATTTAGATAATGATGTGTAATCTTCTGGTATTGATGCGATTGACTCGGCAGTTTTTTGATTTGCAAATGTGTTAAATTCACTAATGCTGTCACTTACATACTGGTCAAGAAAACCTATATGTTCTGTATACCATTCGGTCAAGTCTGCGAGTGCATCTGCAAGCTGATCCGCAATGTCTCCACTGTGTTCTGTATACCATTCGGTCAAGTCTGCGAGTGCATCCGCAAGCTGATCCGCAATGTCTTGGCTGTGTTCTTCATACCACGCTTGCAGGAGTGCTTCCAGAGCATCAGCCTTTTCCTGCAACTGGGCGAGTCCAGAAGTGGTGAGGTTTTCCAGACTTTCCTCCCCACTGGTAATTGTTTCTTGAATATGTGTATACTGATCCAGAAAATCTTTGGCAATCTTGATGATCCAATCCATGTTGAGGCCATGGAAGTTGCTATAGGGGAAGTTCTCACCGAAAGCGCCATTATTCATGCTGTTTCCTCCTTAATATACCAAAATGCAGAACCGCATTTTGAAGTCCTCAATGATTATATCATACAGGTTGAAAAGGTCAATCTCTCGCTGTTCCCGGATAAGTTTCTGGGTAGTGGTTACACCAATATTACCATGTGCATGAAGTTCATGTTCACCTTCATTAGTGGTAGCCACCTGTTCGCCATGAGTCAGTCCACCTTGTTTGTTGATAGTCTCACCATATGTCTTAGTTTCCTGCACATTCTCAGTTCGTCCGTAGGTGGTTTCGTCTTTATTGGTTTCTGTCTTGCCAAAGGTGGTTGTCTCAGAGGTTTCAGTATCTTCAGTCTTGCCAAAGTCTGTGGTTTTAGTGCCTGTACCATCCTCTGTTTTCCCGTATTCGGTTGTAGTAGTGGCATCATCTTGATCCCGTGTTTGTTTGACAAGTCCATCATCCTGCCCACTGGGTTGAGAGTCAAATCCCGCAACCCAATGACCTTTGGTATCTGACCCTGTAGTTACATCCTGTCCACCCTGTTCAACGGACGAGGTTGTGTTTTCGGTTTCGGTGCCACCCTGTTCCATTCCGACTGTCCCGGTCTTTTCTTCTGTACCGCCCTCTCTCCGGGTCATGTCCAGAGTATCCTTACCGCCAGTGCTGATAGCTTCTGTTCTTCCATCAGTACCGCCATGAGTAGTGGTTTCCGTAGTGGTATCCGTACCGCTGTGCGTAGTTCTGCCCGTACCGCTGTCACTGCCTGTTTCATACCTGTTATAGTTTTCAATGGGGTTGTACTCGTACTGTGTAGTGGCATAGAGTCTGTTCCATATGTCAATCTGTTTAGCACTCCATACGCCCACCAGATTTTTGAATACTACAGGGTTAGGATAGAGGACTTCTAGTTCCGCAGTCTCAGCCAGAAGGTTTTGTACAAGGGTTTCTTTGTCCAGTGCAGAAGGTATCTGCATAAGGTCGAAAATGGTATCATCCCAGTTATACAGTCCCAGAGGGGACAGGTTAACGACTCTTCCCATAGTATGACTCACCCTCCTGTGTATTAGTGACAATCATCTTGTCCGGGTCATGTCTCCAATCAACTTCAATGTCAATTCCGAACATATTTTTGGCATTTTTGCAAGATTTTTGCAATTCTTCAAGCCATAATTCACATCTGGTAATTGTTTCGATATTATTGGCATTGACTTCATCTGTAATGAGTCTTTCCCGCTTGTCCGTATTGGCATTGGGGATACCAATATCAGTATCAAACATAGCTTCAATTTTCCGCATATCAGACAGGACTTTATCCACAATATAATTCTGTCCAATATTCTGCTGAAAAGTATTCCAGACTTGCGTACCATCTTCTTTGAAAAGCTGTTTGTCAACTACTACACAGGGTTCACCACCCACAACCTTATCAAAGAGTTTCTTATAGGTTTCTGCTGTGGGTTTGTCTTTAGCCGGGAACACAAATGACAGGTGAGAGTTGAGAAGGTTAACGGAAGCTGTCTCAGCGCACAAAGCCATCATATCAGCATAATAGTTAACAAGGTCATTGATACCTCCCCAATCCGGCTGAAGTTTGAACACTGTACACTCTTTGCCAATACGGGGTTGCAGTGATCCTTTCAGAAGAGGGTTGGTGATAATGAGATTGGTAGGCTGATAGTAAATGTCATATCCGTATGGGACACCCGCTTGACAGATAACTCCATACTTGTTGGTTTCTACTACTCCAATATAACCCCAAGCATAGAGAACATACAGGAAGTAGTCCCTGTTCCATGTCTCCGGGAGTTTCCATTCAAATACGGAGATTGCTTTCTGGAACAGGTATCTGCGGAAGAATCTCTGCAAAGCAACATTCTTCACATGAACAGTTGACGGACTAAAAGAGGAGTTATACATATTAATATAATCGTATGTTTCCGGGACTCCCCATCCTACATCTTTAGGCATCTGGGTTTCAACTCCTTTCGTTTTTGCATCATCCAGAATAAAACAGGGTTAAAGTGACCGGGTTCAATGGGGTGTGCTATAAAGTAATCATACCAGAAGTTAGCATTATCTCGCCTGTATTGTCTGCCAGTAGGGTCGGTGGAAGAGAGTTCCCAACAAGACGCCCAGATGTTCGCAGCTTCCCCCGCATCCCAAGTCGGTTGGTTAGTGCCTATCTCTTTATAATATGCCCAAGTTACAGTGCTTCCATAATTCATTCTCCAGAAATTATATATGGAATCGTTCTGGAATTCAAAGTCGAGTCTTGCTAACTGCCCATCCCCATCATACCACACATATCCATTACGATCTTCCCACCCCAGAAGGTCTTGAGTTTGATACTGGGCAGAAAATCTATCCCACTGTAGCAATCCGAGTCCGTATCCCTGTCCTCCCGCTGTGGGCGTGTAGTATTGTAGCATATAACTATTCGGAACGTCTGCTAATGTTTCAGCACCATTAGGAAGAGCAGATACTTTCTGAATAGCGCCGGGGGTTATACCGCTTTCTACTTGTGCGTTTCCTATTACTCCTGCGATTGCTTTATCGTCATATCCTTGTGCTTGAAGTAGCGCTCTCATTTTATAAGCGTTATGTATTTGATAATCTGAGGGGTTGAGATGTGATGATCCATATGTACCTCCCACCATATCCCGCAGATATACCCACCAATCATTATACAATACCGGAGGGTCTAATGCCATACATACCCCTCCTTATTCCCAGAAGAATCCTGTGGTTAAATAGCGCACAATTTCTTTACGCTCATTATCATAGCAACTAATATCTATTTCACCTTCAGCACACAGGATAAATCCAGATAGAGTATTGAGTTGTCTTAGTTCACATAGTGGCCTACCTCTATGGGCAATATCTTCGTCCACTATCTTATAAAACTGTTCCACTACATGGGTATTATTTACAGGGGCGAGGAAAGAACCATTTTGACCACTGGTTTCCACCTGTGGCATGGCTGTTTCAATGGTGTTGTATATACCGGAAGCACCTCCCGCAATAGCGCCCACAACGGCACCAGTAACGGAACCGTAAGCAAAACCGGATAATGCACCACCTACCATATTAGGAACAGTGTTAATAGCACTCACCACAGAGCCGAGATAATCTGTCCCCACCTGTGCAATCTGAATAGGCACTCCAAGAAGGAAATTTCTTTCGGCTATTAGTTTCTCTGAGGGAGTAGACGAGCTCTCATTTCTAACAGAAATTTTTGTATAACACTGACCTGTAATTAAGTCTATTCGATAAGAGATACTAATCTTTTCTCCAACTTTAAAACACGCCATATCCACAGCCACAGTGCCAAAGCGTCCTATGATTGTCCGTTTAGTATAAGGCGAATAGTTGAGATAACTTCCTCTACTCGCCTGTGGGTGGGCAGTAATAGCCAGTTGTTCATTACCGAGTTCTATTGTCTGGGCATATAATCTGTCACCAGTAAGAGGATACTCCCACCAACCAATCTTAATGGCGGTCACACTGGTCTTATTGGTGATAGCACTCTTTCCAAAGGGGAACCATATACAGGAAACAATATACTGGTATGGGTTATAGAGAGTCTTTAGAACTTCCTGTGAAAGGTCTGTAATTATAGTCTGTCCTCCAGAGTCAATAATACCCATAATTTCCAGATTATCATTTGAAAAGAGTTTATTTTTCAATGCACCGAATTCGGCTGAAGTCATTGCAAAATAGGTAATAGCGCCTACAGCATTTGATTGACCGCCAGATATTATACCAACAATATAACATCCAACTGTAATATCAGTAGTGAAGATATTAGGCAGACTATAAGTATTGGTTACAATGTCTGTAGTTGCGGGGTAAGTAGTGTCAATAATTTCACCATTGAAATTGGACGTGCTGTCAGTTCGCAGTACATATTCAGTGCTATTGCCTATATCGGTCTTGAAGGTTGCAAGAACGTCCTCTTTCATATGGACTTCCCACAATCCATTTGCCCATACCCAATCCTCAATAAAGTAATACCTGTCTGCCTGTACCCATCTTGCATATGTGTAGTCCCCGGGTATAGCATCAGCAGGGAGCCTTTCAATTTTGATAACAGGAGTCATAATAGAACAGGGTTCTTTTAGTATCCCCTGTAGTGCCAGAGTCAGTGTGCCAGAGGGTGGGACTTTTGTGCTGTTTTCCTTCTTAGCAAACTGTTTATATAAATACAGACTTTGCATAGCATACCTCCATAAAAGAATAGGGGATAGCCGTTTCCAACTATCCCCTCGCCCGTCTGATTCGCATCAGTCGAGCAGGAACACAACACCCTTCTCAGTGTTGTCACTGAAGCACCGGAGACGCATATGATACCACATATTCCTGTACAGACCACGAGGATTGACCGGGGTAGGCAGGACACGTTCATGTACCATGCTCCATCCCATTGCATCCTCATCGAACAGAAGTGCGAATACTCCCGTCTTGGTGACAGCACTTTCCGGGGTGGTAACCACGCCAGAAGTGTTCGTGTAGGTGGGTTTTACAATGATCTTGTCCGGGGTTTCAATGCCCTGCCAGAAGTTCACGGTTTCCACATCGGCATACTTCAAGTAGTTGTCATGGAAGGTGTCAGCCAGAACACGAGCATCAATCTGGTAACGATCCTGCCCAAGCATATACATCTTCTGTTTGTTGTACGGAGTATGACGGGGTACAGGCTTGCTGTCGATAGTGGTCTGATACCGGACACTCATTTCCTTGAACAGGGAAGCGATACCCGCAATACGAGCATACACCCATTTCATAAACGGAGCAAAGTTCGCAGGAAGCATAATGCTCGTAGAGGTATAACTGCCACCCGTCACGGTATTGTATTCCGTCAGCAGATGAACAACCCGGCTACCATTGTTTTCAGCAATCAGACCACCGATAAAGTTAGCAACGAGTCCACGGGACAGGTTTTCTTTGGCGAGTTCAATCTTATTGCTCATGTCAGTGGTAATCATGCTGATAAACTGACCGAATTCCTCAGAGTTGCGGAAAGCTGTTTCAAGCTGATCTTCAAAAATGGTATAGTGATCTTCAAACACACTCTGTCCGAGGAAGTTTGTCTGAATAAATTCCCGCTTGTTAATGATCCAAGGGTCTACACTCAGACCATTCCCCAGAGGGTTGCTTGTTTCAGTTTCATCATAGGTTACAGGATACTTGTAAGCATCATCGTCCTTCCAATCGGAAGCTACGATATTAAACTTACGCATATAGGCACCCCACTGGGGCAGACTCTTTTCCAGTCCTTTCATGCTCGCAGAGTAGGGACGGATAGAGAAGATAGTACGAGCAAGCACATTGCTCAGTGCGTTCATAATGACATCTTTTCCAAGAGTCAGTGCAGTCTGGGCAACGGAGATAAAATCAGCTTCAGTGCTGATAACACTTGCCCGTCCGGTTGCCTGTTGCACCAGAGAATTGAGTACCGTAGAACACTGTTCAAAGGTCAAGGTATTTACACTCATGTTTCTGTCCTCCTATTATTTCTTCGCACTGCGAGTAGAAGTATTCGCAGTGGGTTCTGCATCCGGTTCATCACTATCAGCGGGAGTAGTATTAGTTGCAATAGTAGTAAGCTGAGTAACAACAGCTTCAAGCTGAGTAACAATAGCACCAAGTTTTGTGATAAGCTGAAGTGCCAAGTCTCTGTCCATTGGTTTTAACTCCTTTCCTTAAATGTCGGTCTGATAATCTCCGCAAGCATATCCTCTGCGGAAGGAGGTGTCTGTAACCCCTGTGGAATTACACTCTGTGCAATTGCATTAGCCTGTACCGCACTCGTCAGCTTTGCAATCCCTTGCATAATGTCTGCCATTGTAGGCTGATCCTGTGCAGGAGTTTGTACAGGTTGCTGAACGGGTGCGGGTTGGGGTGCGGGTGCGGGTACGGCAACGGGTTCTGCAACCTGTGCGGGCGTGTTGGCGGGTTCTGCAACTGGTACAGGTGTCGCAACTGGTTCGCTTGCGGGTACTGGGTTAGGGTCTGCGGGTTGAGGTTTTTCCATCTGTGCAATTTCATCTTTAGTGTATCCTGCCTTTACAAGTGCCATAATATCAGTGAGTTCCATTACAATGTAACCTCCTTTAGGTATTTTGTCAAGGTTTTCAAAGCTTCAAGCACTTCCTCGTCCGTGCTGTCAGCATTGCGGATGATCCGCACAGCATCCAGTTCGTCTGAGGGAGTGGGTTCTGGCTCGTTATAGTAGTCAATCATGTCCATCAGTCCTACATGGGTGAACACATTCAGCTTGCAATAGTCAACCCCTCTGTTTCCCTGTGAGTCTATTACGGGAAGTGGAGCAGTGCCAACATATAAACCAACATGGGAAGCATTGCCCAATCCATCATGATACCCTCTTTCCTCTTCTCCTCCATCCCATTTTAATAGGAAGAGAAACGCTCCCAAAGGTATCTCACCGAACTTCTTTTTGCACTCCTCTATTGTTCCTTTCCATGTAATATGGTTTCTCCACATGGAATTGCTTCCCCGCCAGTTGTAGGGAGTGCCATCCGGTTTCCGCACACTGAGGTCTTTCAATACCTGTTCCACAAAACCTTGACAGTCCAGTTTGCTATAAGGAATACCGATATATCCCCCGGTTATGGCCTGTTCTGCCATGTCCTGCCCTGTAGTTCTCAGTATCATTAGTTCACATCCTTGTCCAGTTTGTCTACTAACTTCTGCATGACCAATGTGTTATTGGCAATCGCTTCGGTTAGTTCCTTCTGTTCCTGCTTGTGATCCTCCCGCTCCTTATTCCACAGATAGAATGTGGCAATCAGACAGGCAACAGGAACAGCCAGATTAGAAAACAAGCTTACAATAGCATCCATTTCCAACACACTTCCTCCTTCCCCGGATATTAAGAAGGGTGAGTATCCTTTGTGACTGTGCGGAGTCATGCCCCACCTTCCGGGTGTTGCACTGGGCAGGATACCCACCAAGGTTATTATAATTGTTTCACGTGAAACAATCAAGGGGTGTCCCAATACTTGATAAACAGCTTTTCGCTCAGCACGTCCTCAAAGTCGATCTTTCCTCCGATGTACATATCCCAATGGCTTCTGTATATCCTCTGGTAGTGGAGTCGATCTGTATCAGACAGGGAAAACTTCCTATTAAATATCCCGCTGAGGTGAGTAGTGGCATACAGTCTGTTCTCAGACTTGTGCCTGTAGATACACAACTCGCCAATGGAACAGATAGGTGTAAACTCTGATAAGGGTCGAGGTTTTACGTGCTGTCTGTCCACATTGAAGTCATTGTCCAGTGCCATGTTCGCAAACTCTGATCCATCTGTCAGATTATACAGGACAGTCTCAGACTTCTTCCTGCTGATAGGTGATCTGTGGAGCATGATTAGCTGAATCCCTCTTTTATCATCCGTCCACCTGTCACTGTTTCCCTTCTGCATCTTATCCGCAATGCGTATCAGCTTCAGACTTTCAAATACCGGATTTGTAATGTCATTGGCATTAGCAAGGCAAACCATCTGGATAGGAGCAATCCCCTTCAGTTCCCTGTTCCGGTTCATGGTTTCATAGGCATTGAAAAGTGCATCAGCTTCATTCTTCAATAGTCTCTCATGCTTCTCTGGGATAAACTCATCATAGATAAGCAACTGAATGTCAGAGGCGTCAAAACCTCTCATGTTGGACAGGGTAGATAAAGCACAAGTATACCCTATAGGATGTTGCATTTCTTCAGCATCCCCTCCCGGTTCATAGAACATGGAGTTATACTTGCTGATACTCTTTACCATTACATTCCAACCTAAGTCCTCATTGAGTGGCTTGAAAACACTAAACTCCGGTTTACTGATAAGGTCTGCTTGGGACTGTGTTCTCCGCATAAGCATGAACCGCCTACCATCCTCTTTGGCAACCTTCAAAGTGGTGTAGGTTTTTCCAGTTCCCCGCCCACCTACCAGAAAATTAAAGGGATACCCTTCATCGAGTATCCCTCTAACGTTTACATAACCAGAGGAGTCATAAATCCTCACGGAGCAATGTCACAGGTGAGATATTCACGGTTGCTCTTGCTCTTTCCTGCACCCACAATGAAGCGGGTAGGAATCTCTTCATTCCCGGCTTCATAGATAGCCAGAATGTCAGAGAAGTTCCGGGTGAAGGTCTTAGAGTTGGTGGCATACTTGGCACCGTCCACAGTCTCCACAGCCAGAACGGTCATGGGGTTGCCCTGTACATCCTCATCCTTGTACAGAACGTACTTCAGCACATCCAGTACCTCACCTTTGGCATCTGCCATCTTGCGAACGTCATTGCCTTTGGTCAGAGCATACAGGTCAGCAGAGGTCAGTCCGTTTGTCTTTTTGATGATTTCCATGTTTGAGTCCTCCTTAAATATGTTGTATGGGTTCTGGTGATCTCCGGGTCATGGCATAATCCGGTGCGTGTTCCTTGTGCCGGGTTTCTGACAGTGTGTTGTGTAGCTTATGTGCTTCCGTTCACGCTCGCCATCAATCACCTTAATAATATTATCACAAAACATAAGGGTTGTAAAGATATTTCTTAGAATATTTTATGATCCTCTCATACTCCCCTGTGATCCCCAGTGTGTACTCTGATGGAAGGATAGCAACATTAGAAGTAATCGGCAAAGTCTTGCCCTCAATGACCACATGATCCATTTGAGGGGTATCATTATAAACCGCTTGAGTGCCACCCGCTTCCCGGAAAACAAATCCTTCATCAAATGCCGATAAGCCACCGTATTTGTCCAGTTCCTTACCGCCTTTTTTCTTATTGACACCCGCAATAGTGCAGTGGACTCCCTCTCCTTCTCTTTCCACATACGCATACTTCTTTGCTCCTAAAGTCTTGAAATACCTATAGGCATATCCAGTATCTTTCAAGTCCTCAGTCTCAAATACTCCCATATAATGGGTTACGCCAGAGGGGTCTGTAGCCATTGAGCCAGAATCTCTACACTCTTCAATACGAGCCATATTGTACCCGCTAAAATCAACATTGCCAGTATACTTGACACTATCAGTATCACAATAAATAAAATCTGCTCCGTCCGTTTCATGTACCAGTCTTACTCCCCTTTCCAGTGCGTCCCGGCTGTGTGCTGTCACCCAGACTCCCCACTGGTACGCCAGAAACGCTTTTTGATTGCTCTTTCCCAGAATTTCCTCATCCGTCAGAGTGGTATCCTCTTCCCAGTCTCCTACCTGTTTGAAAATCAGATTGTGCTTAACAGGGTCTTGTGCCATCATGCCATACAGACTGTTCAGAAGTGCCTTTGCCTTATCATAGAAAATTTCCTGTCCCGCAACACCCTTCAGTTCGGTCTTATCCTTATAATACTTGATAACCTCATTGATAAGAGCCTGTGGCAGTTTCTTATAGGAAGCGTACCAACCCTGTAGGAAGATAATCTCCCCTTTATACTCCTCCATGATGATCTTTAAGTCAATGTCTGTTATGGTGGTTTCCAGATATTCAGCTTCCAGAATCCGGCCATTATCTTCAGTGTCTATTGCTTTGTGAATGTTCCTGCACTTGTCCTTACTCAAATAGGGGCATCCCCAGAATGGGTTTCTCAGCTTCAGATTTTTGATACCTATCCGCAAAAGAAGCGCCTTATGCCTTATGGTAATACATCTGCTGATATAATCCGGGTTTAAGTCCTTTGGCAGTATTGGCGTAAATGCGCTCATAGGAAACTCGCAGTTACACATAACCGCAGGATAACTGGACGATCTGTCAGCACTATGAACATTCTCAACAATGTCTCCCGCATAGTACCTGTTGGCATGGGTGTTCCCACCTCTGAATGCTTCCCGCAATGCTCTGTAGGTGTCAATATCCGGGAGTATGCTATACACAAAATTATGATGGACTGATCCGTCTTTCAATGCCCGTTTTGCGTTTCTTCTTACATATCCGGTTGAGGTCAAAGGAATGGTCTGTAATGTGTCTCCGTCTCTTGCCATTAAAGCGTTTACCGCTTCAACGAGTCCCAGAACGTCATTTATGCAATATTCCAACTCTTCATCTGTCAACTCAGTCCAAGGATACCGCTTTACTCCATAGTCAAACTCTTCACCAGACAGTTTTTGGTGTTTGACCATCATTTTACTGGTGAATTGCTTCAGACTCATATTGGTAAGCTTATAACTGCACCTAAATTCGAAACATCCCCACATATCAGCCTTGACCACCTTCCGGGAAGCCACTGCAAATACATCATCCGGGTAGAAAGTGTAAATCCCCTTCAGAAACTGAAACTCATAGGACAGGTTATGCACATACACCACTAACCATCTGTCCTCTGGAAGCACTGCCTTGATTCGTTTCTGTAAGTCCAGAAACTCATCCCAAGTTCTCCCTATTACAGTGTAGTCCTCTCCGAATTGCCACTGCCAGATATACATTACAGATTGCTCCACACTGTCAATCAGAGTGGTTTCAATGTCAAAGGCAGTGGTAATCCCTATATAGTGCCGTTTCTTTCCTCCGGGGTTTCCCTTTCGGTTCTTCAGAAGGGGAGGTTTTGAGAAATAGCGTTCTGGTTGAAAATCCGCACATTTTACAACCATGATTCTTTAGTCTCCTAACATATCCAGAATTTCATCAAAGTCATACCCGGCAAGGTCTGGAATTTCCTGCAGTTCGTCCGTATGCTGAAGAAGCACATCCAGATGATCTAACCACTCATTGGTCTGCTGATCGTCAAGGTCAAGCATACTGTCAGCCAGTTCCACAGCCTTGTCTGATCCGTAAACTATCTTCCTTCTCCGCATCTCTTCCAGAATCTTGATAGTCTTGTCATAATTCTTCTGGTTGAGGTTTAAGCCTTGATCCTGCCAAGTCTTGATAGTCTTTTCCTTGATCTGCTTCTGCCCGGTCACTGTGCTTCCCTTTGCCCTAACAAATTTTGCCAGTTCTGCAAAGGCTTTCGGAAAGTCTCTGGGGTCAAGGGTTTTCAACTTGGGGAATCCCTGCGGGTGACTCTGGACAGCTTTACTCTCTGGAAAAGCCTTTTCAAGTCTCTTCAGCCGTTTTTGTGCTACGTCCCGCATTCTGGTATATTCTGAGCGCATTGTTGACAGGTCATTTTTCGTCCCCAACCTTGCCATTGTTTCAGCACCCTGTACAGTGTACCAATTCTCCTCAAACCAGAATTGAAAGGAAGGGTCTGTCACTTTTGCCATTATCGCTCACCCACCCGGATACCAAAGTCCTTCAGATAGTTGACAATGGCATTGGCTACCATTGCACTGCGGTTCATGTTGAAATGGTCACACAGTTCTTCCATCTTGTCAAAGACTTCAAGAGGAAGGGAGACAGAGATAATTTCCCTGTCTCCTTTGCGAGTCTTACTTATCTGTCCATCCTGCATTATAGTTGTCCTCCATCATTTTGATATGGCATTGCTCAGCCAAGTTGATAATACTATTAAATTCTTCCTCAGTCAAGGTAGAATCATGGAAAGCGCAACGGGTAATAGTCTGGAGGAGTTCGTGACCGGAGGTAAAACCATAGGAAGGACAGGAAAGAATCCTGTCCTTGTAGAAGTTGAAAGCACTACTCATTTTTCTTCCCTCCAGACTTTCAGCAAATACGACACATCTACAAAACCGGGGAACAGGTTTGCCAATATTACTGCAGAATTTTCGTCCTTTGGCATATCCTTGCCAATCTCCATCAGCCACAGCTTGAGAATCTCACGTGCAGTAACTGTTGACTGCCTATGCACAATTATATCCATACTATACCTCTCTTTCTTCTGCCATAATGCAGACTACAAGGAAGGGAATCCCTTCCCTGTCTGTCTACATTACGGGAACAGGTAGATTGCACTGGTGCGGGACGTAATTACATACATCTTCCCTGTTTTATGCCCTCTGTACAGTGTCCCAGATCGTCCATACATTCCGGTACTGTATGCCACAGTGTCAAGCCATATTTCTTCCTTCATAATCCTTTGATAATCTTCCTCTGTTCCGTGTGTGATATCTTCACAATATGGTTTTCCTGTCATGTTCCTTAATTCTTTCTGTGTTACCTGCATCATAGTTTTATCCATCCTTTCTTCAGTGTCAAGCACTGACTACAAGGAAGGGAATCCCTTCCCTGTGTGTCAATGTTTGACTTCACCAGTCAACACGTCCAGTTTATCGCCTGTTCCTGCAATGGCTTTTACCATGTTGAAACTGATGTGCGGATAGTATTCCCACAGAAAAGCGCTAATGTGCTTTCTGGTGGTCATGCTATATAATCCTGTGCATTCCATCCATCCATCCTTCACAATAATTACATCAATTGCATAGGATTGCAATATCCTTGTATCCCTTCCAATATCCGAATAGTCCCTGACTTTCGCCTGTGCATACGGCATTTTTCTTAATGATCTTTCCATGTTCTTTCCTCTCTTTCTTCAGTGTCAAGCACTGACTACAAGGAAGGGAGTCCCTTCCCTGTGTGTCAATGTTTGACTTATTCCGTTACTACCAGTGGCATTTCGTAGGATGAAACCAACTTATACTTGCCACACCGCTTTTCTTCCTTCCAATCGTCCCCATCCCAATATGACCTCTGGAACATGACGTGTATTACATTCGGTTCTTCCTGCCCTTCCTTGTACTCTGTCATGCTATCCAACGTTTCCGCTAATCCTTCAACGTCGTACCAAGGACGAGGCATGAAGTAGTGCCTTGACTCACACATTGCGACTTCATCATAATTTTCGGACACTTTCCCGCATTTCTCGCATTTGTACAGGTTTTTCATATCATTTCCCTTTCTGGTTTAATGGGTTTTCCTTCCCTGTTTCGCAAGCTCATTATATCATAGTTATTAACCCCATTGGTTACAAAACCCGTAACAAATTATATTAATTTTATTAACTATTTATTACATTTATTAACAAATGGGGAAGCATGGCCATTCCCTGCCCTGTATTATGTAATGGG
>JAGBTG010000003.1 GCA_017631435.1 Bacteroidales bacterium
CGGATAAAATGAGAGATAGAAGATCTATCTCCATTATCCGAACTGCGGCTACTGCATATACTATATGATACAGTATAAGGTAATCTCAAAAAATATAAAAAAGAGGCTGTATTCCTTGGAAAAGTCTTAGAATACAGCCTCCCGTTTTACTTTTTAAAATATGTTTGTTAACAATTTAATTTCTACAACTGGTCAAAATCAACATCTGAAAATGTTTTGTCCTCAGCGTTTTCTGTGTAAACTCTCTCTGTTACAGGACATTTGTCTTTGATGAATTTGATTACCTCCTCAAGGCCCTCAGTGAACTTCTCAAAGTCCTCTTTGTATAGGAAAATTTTGTGCTTGTCATAAACAAATCTTCCGTCCTTGTCCACTCTCCTTTTACTTTCTGTAATGGTTAGGTAATAATCATTGCCTTTAGTTGCTTTAACATCAAAAAAGTAGGTTCTCTTACCCGCTCTTACTGGTTTTGAGAAAACATCATCACCATTACGCTCTTGCGCTCCCGCATTATCAAAATCCTCGAAATACATAATTTTTTAGTGTTAATTTTAAAAAGTTCTACAAATATAAAATATTTTTTTGAGGGTAATAGACTATATTTGCAAAATATTTCAAAAAAGTAACATTTATGCTAAATAGAAGACTAATCAGGGTTAAGGTATTCAAGGAACTTTTTGGCAGGGTTGTGCAGGGCAGCGATTCCTTGATGCAGGCAGAGAAGGAACTTATATTATCATGCAATAAAACAGTTGAGCTATATTGTCTGTTGTTAGGATTGCCAAGTGCAATAAAGAAGGTTGCCCAGGCCAGGATTGATGCAGGCCTGAAGAAATTCCAGCCTACTGCCGCTGAGGCCAACCCGAACATGAAGTTTGTTGAGAACAAGTTCATTGAGATACTTGAGAATGACTCGTCATTCAACCACACCTGCCAGACCAAAGGTTTGGGATGGGCCGAGTATGACACTTTCATCAAGAAACTTTTTGCTTCAATTGTATCAAAGGATTATTACACCGCATACATGGAGAGTCCTGAGAGGTCCCTCAAGGAGGATATGGATCTTGTAAAGAAGATCTATGAGGAGGAGCTTGAGGACAATGAACTTTTGGAGGATATCCTTGAGGAGATGAGCCTTTACTGGATGGATGACCTTTCATATGTTGTGAATGTGATTCTGAAGAACATCCCTGCAATTGCAAGGAAGGGTGTTGTTGAGGTTCCAAAGACATTCCTTAAGGAGGATGACAGGGAGTATGCGCTCAAATTGCTTACCAAATCAATCATCAACTATGATGAGTACACAGAACTTGTTTCATCTATGGTTTCAAACTGGGATTTGGAGAGGCTTGTGGCTACAGACCTTGCACTTATTGTAATGGGTGTTACCGAGGCTGTAACTTTTGAGTCAATTCCGTTGAAGGTTACCATCAACGAGTTTGTGGATATCTCAAAATACTACAGTACTCCAAACAGCAAGGTGTTTGTGAACGGCCTGTTGGACAGGATTCTTCAGCAGATGCTCAAGGAAGGAAAGATTGTAAAGAGCGGAAGGGGTCTTGTGGAGTAGTCTTCCTGCAGTATGGACCTTACAGTATAAAAGTGAACAATTAAAGATTGATAATAGAAATGAACACACTAGTATTTTTGCAGCAGCCTGCACAGCAGGGAGGAAACATGAGTTTCCTTATTATGATGGTACTTATCTTTGCGGTAATGTACTTCTTTATGATCCGTCCTCAGCAGAAAAAGCAGAAGGAGATCATGAAATGGAGAGAGTCTATCCAGAAGGGTGACAAAGTTGTTACTGTAGGTGGTATCTACGGCGTTGTAGCTGAGGTTAAGCCTTCTTACATTCTTATGGAGGTAGACCAGAACGTTAAAATCAGAGTAGACAAAGGTTCAATTGTAAAGGATGTTACAGATATTCCTGTAAAATAATCCCATAGTAATGGAATTGCCTTTCAAGGGAAATAAGATTAATTTAGGAGAGGGGAGAAACTGGGTAATACTGGCTGTCTCCCTTCTCCTTGCTTTTTTCATGTGGAGCGTAATGAAGCTCTCACGCAACTATTCATCGTACATAAGATACCATGTTGAGGTAACATCAAGCATTCCGGGAAGGACCAACAGTGCTGTATCTTCAGACGAGCTGGTGATAGGTGCAAAATCAAAAGGGTTTGACATTCTGCAGAATACCCGCAACAGCGGGGCAAATGTGCTGCATCTGGCATCAGTAGATCCAAAACATTTCCATAAATCACAGGGCGGAAAGGATGAGTTCTATCTTCTTCCCGACGATATCCGTCAGGTCATCCAGGATGCGTTGGGTTCTGATGTTACAGTGGAGTCATTTGCAACCGATACACTCCATTTCACCTTCCCCGTTCAGTCAAACAGGAAAGTGCCGGTGCTGATACACAGTGCAATAACCTATGATGAGCAGTTCATGCCTATAGGTGAAATGTCAATCAGACCCGATTCCATACTCGTATACGGCGAGGAGGAAATAATATCGCAGATAACTTCGGTTGCAGCAAAGACCATAAGCGGAAAGGATGTGAAGCGTTCGCTCAATGGAGTTGTGAAGCTTATTCCAATCAATGGTGTGAGATTCTCCCATGAGGAGGTTTTCTATACCATGGAGGTGGAGAGGTATGTGGAAAACACAATCAAGGTTCCGGTGGTGGTGGAGGATGCTCCGGCATACGCCAATGTGGCAATAGTTCCGGGTGAGGTAACCATAAAGTACAGGCAGGTGTTTGGCAACGGATTGCGCTTTTCACAGCAGGATTTTACCGTTGGGGTAAAATATGATGATATTCTTCTGAATGACGTGGTTAAGCCACAAATTTTGAAGGCCCCTGAGCAGGTGCTGGAGGTGTGGATTGAGCCCAAATTTGTGGAATGTATTCTTTAACTTATGAATCAGGTACTTACATTAGGCTGTACAGGCGGCATAGGGAGCGGTAAAAGTTATGTTTCAAGGATTTTTGCCCAGCTGGGCTATCCTGTATACTTTTCCGACGACAGGGCCAAACTCCTCTATGATACCGATGCACATCTGCTTGGGCAGATGGTGGAACTGCTTGGGGAGGATATCCTCAAGGAGGGGAGGCTTGACAGGAGTGTTGTGGCTTCAAGGATTTTCGGCAACAGGGAGCTGCTGGCAAAGGTGGAGAGTTTTGTCCATCCTGCTGTGCTGGCAGATTTCCACAAGTGGAAGGAGAATATTTGTCGGGATGAAAGGAATGCTCCCGAGTTTGTGATTTTTGAGAGTGCCATACTTTTGGAGACACCGCTGGTGAAGGGGTGTGCAGACAAGGTTATGACTGTTGTGGCGCCGTATGAACTGAGGATAGAGAGGGTGATGGCCAGGGACAATGCCACCAGGGAGCAGGTTGAGACCAGAATTGCAAAACAATGGAGCGATGCACAGAGGGAAGCATTGTCAGATTTTATTATATTTGCAGATTCAAAGCAGGCGTTGCTGCCGCAAATTGCCTGTGTGATTGAAAAAATGAAGGAGTTAAGAGATGGGAATAGGTAAATGGATAACAGGAGCCATAGGTTGGGCATTGGGAGGTCCTCTTGGGGGACTTGCCGGGTACCTTTTGGGTTCCCTGTTTGAAGGTGACAGCCAGCAGGCCCAGAGGGTGCATCAAGGGGGAGGATTTTCTGCAAATGAGCAGAGGAACAGCTTCCTTGTTTCACTGCTTGTGCTTTCGGCTGCAGTGATGAAATCAGACGGAAAGGTGATGAAGTCTGAACTTGAGTACGTTAAGGATTTCATCCGCAGAAGTTTTGGCGAGGCGGCCCTTCCGCAGGCACTCCAGATACTCAAGGCAGCTCTTGAGAAGGATATAGATTTGCCGCAGGTTTGTGCGCAGATCAAACTTTATATGGACCCTTCACAGAGGCTCCAGCTTTTCCACTATCTTGTGGGGATAGCAAATGCCGACGGGCATGTGAGCCAGGCTGAGGTGGAGGACCTCAAGAGGATGGCCATGTATCTTGGCATTCCGGCCCAGGAGGCGGAGTCTATCCTTGCAATGTTTGGCGGCAAGGATGTGAACTCGGCATACAAGGTGTTGGAGATAGACCCTTCAGCAACAGATGAAGAGGTGAAGAGAGCCTACAAGAAATTGGCTATCAAGCATCATCCCGACAAAGTTGAGTCTTTGGGCGAGGATGTGAAGAGGGCGGCAGAGGAGAAATTCAAGGCTATTGTTGCCGCATACGAGACAATAAAAAAGGAAAGAGGTTTTAACTAGAATAAGATAAATCACAATTATGAAGACAGATTTGAGAAAAGTTTTGTCCATTAGCGGACAGCCAGGTTTATACATGTATATTTCACAGGCAACTCAGGGTGCTATTGTAGAGGCGCTTGCAACCAAGAAGAGGACTTGCTGCCCTATGTCTGCAAGAATGACATCTTTGGCTGATATTGCTATCTATACAGATGAGGAGGAGGTAAGGCTTCAGGCAGTTCTTGAGAAGATGCACGCTCACCTTGGCGAGAACGATGCACCTTCTGCAAAGAGCAAACCAGAGGAGCTTAAAGCTTTGTTTGAGGCAGTTCTTCCGGATTACGACAGGGACAGATTCTACGTATCACACATGAAAAAAGTTGTTGAGTGGTACAATCTTCTTAAAAACAACGCATCATTGGATTTTGAGGATCTTGACGCCGAGGAGGAGGTTGAGGAAACTCAGGAGTAATTGATATGAACGGTAAGGATATACAATACTGCAGACCAAAAAAGGTTCAGCTTGTAACTTTGGGCTGCTCAAAGAACAGGGTTGATTCTGAGCACCTTCTCAGGCAGATGGCCAGTGAGGGAGTTGAGATTGTAGGCTCTGACCACGTGTTGGGCGAGAAGAGCAAAGTTGACGCTGTAATTCTCAACACTTGCGGATTCATAAAGGATGCAAAGGAGGAGTCCATTGAGGCCATTCTGGCAGCGGTGGAGGCCAAAGAGTGCGGCTATGTAGGGCAAGTGTTTGTATTCGGTTGCCTTTCGCAAAGATACAGGGATGAACTTGAGGCCGAGATCCCTGAGGTTGACGGCTTCTTTGGAGCCTTTGACTGGGACAGCATCCTTCACGCCATGGGCATGAAGAAGAAGGAGAGCCTGCTGCAGGAGAGATACCTTACCACCCCAAAACACTACGCTTACCTTAAGATTTCCGAAGGGTGCGACCGCACATGTTCATACTGTGCCATCCCGGGCATCAGGGGCAGACACATCTCGGTTCCTATGGAGGAACTGGTTGAGGAGACCCGTAACCTTGCCGCAATGGGAGTGCGCGAACTGATTGTAATTGCCCAGGATACAACCTATTACGGGTTGGATCTGTACAAACGCAGGGCACTTGGCGAACTCCTTGGGAAACTTTGTGAAATTGAGGGGATTGAGTGGATAAGGATTCACTATTCATATCCCGACCAGTTTCCCGACGATGTATTGGAGATTATGGCCTCAAACCCAAAAATCTGCAAATACATTGATATTCCCTTGCAGCACTCATCATCAAAAGTGCTGAAGATGATGCGCCGCAGCATTGACGGTCCGCAAACCCAGGCCGTGATTGACAGGATCAAGGCCAAAGTTCCGGGAGTTGTTTTGAGGACCACCCTCATTGTGGGACATCCTGGTGAAGACAGAAGGGAGTTTGACAAGCTTCTGGCATTTGTTGAGCGCAACAGGTTTGACAGGCTTGGAGCATTCACATACTCGGAAGAGGAGGGGACATACGGGGCCCTTCACTTTAAGGATTCAGTGAGGGAGAGCACCAAACAGGCACGCTATGACGAACTCATGGAACTCCAGAGCGGAATCTCCCTAAGCGCAAATGAGGCAAGGGTAGGTTCTGTGGAGAGGGTTATTGTGGATTCCTTCAATGACGGGGTGCTGGTTTGCCGTTCACAGGGTGAAAGTCCTGAAGTGGATGGAGAAATTCTCATTGGAGATACAGGAGAATTTGTACCTGAAGAATTAATTGGTAAATTTGTAACTGCTCGCATAGTTGGTGCCAACGAATATGACCTTTTGGCGGAACTTGTGGCAGTAGAAAAATAGAATACTAACCTAAATCTATATTTATATGAAATTATTGGAGGGAAAAGTTGCCCTAGTTACAGGTGCAGCAAGAGGTATTGGCAAGGCTATTGCCTTGAAATATGCACAGGAAGGTGCAAATGTTGCATTTACCGATTTGGTAATTGACGAGAATGGTGAGAACACTAAAAAAGAGATAGAGGCATATGGCGTGAAAGCACTTGCAATTGCTTCAAACGCTGCCAATTTTGATGAGGCACACGCTGCTGTAGAGCAGGTTGTGAAGGAGTTCGGACGTTTGGATATCCTTGTGAACAACGCAGGAATCACTAAAGACGGTCTTATGATGAGAATGTCTGAGGCACAGTGGGATGCAGTTATTGCAGTAAACCTTAAGTCTGCATTCAACTTTGTTCACGCGGTAACTCCTGTTATGATGCGTCAGAGAAGCGGTTCAATCATCAACATGAGCTCGGTTGTAGGTGTTCACGGCAATGCAGGCCAGTGCAACTATTCTGCATCAAAGGCTGGTATGATTGGTCTTGCAAAATCAATTGCCCAGGAGTTGGGCTCAAGAGGCGTAAGGGCCAATGCAATTGCTCCGGGTTTCATCATCACTGAGATGACAGCAAAACTTCCTGAGGAGGTTAGGGAGAGCTGGAATGCAAAGATTCCTCTACGCCGTGGCGGTACTGTTGAGGATATTGCAAACGTTGCAACTTTCTTGGCAAGTGACATGAGCAGCTACGTAACAGGACAGGTTATCTCTGTTTGTGGCGGTATGCAGATGTAATTGGAAGCTTTGTTCCAACAAAAAATAGAAGACATAAAGAAAGATATATGACACTCATTAAATCAATTTCTGGAATCAGGGGAACTATAGGAGGTGCCATTGGTGACAACCTTACCCCGCTTGATGCAGTAAAATTTACTGCTTCATATGCAAAATGGCTTACAGGAAAGAATCCTGGCAGAAAACTTACAGTTGTATTGGGAAGAGACGCCAGACTGTCGGGAGAAATGGTAAACGACCTTGTGGAGGGAACTTTGCTGGGTTGTGGAGTGAATGTGATTAATGTGGGCCTTTGTACAACTCCGGGAGTTGAGATGGCTGTTGTGGCAAGAAAGGCAGATGGAGGTATCATCCTTACTGCCAGCCATAATCCAAAACAGTGGAACGCCCTTAAGCTTCTCAATGAGAGAGGTGAGTTCCTCAATGCTGCTGAGGGTGCAATGATCCTTGAGTATGCAATCAATGAGGAGTTCAACTTTGTGGAGGTTGATGAACTTGGTAAAGTATTGAGCCGTGAGCCTTACGATGTTGAGCATATTGACGCAGTTCTTGCATTGCCTTTGGTAGATGTTGAACTTGTTAAGAAACAGGGCTTCAAAGTAGCCGTTGATGCTGTAGATTCAGTTGGCGGTGTTGTAATTCCTGCCCTTTTGGAGAGAATGGGTGTTGAGGTTGTGAAACTTTATTGCGAGCCTACCGGAAACTTCTCGCACAACCCTGAGCCGGTTCCGGAAAACCTTACAGAGATATGCAAGGTGGTTAAGGAGAGCGGTGCAGACCTTGGTGTTATCGTAGACCCTGACGTAGACCGTCTTGCCCTTGTATGTGAGACCGGTGAACTGTTTGGTGAGGAGTATACCCTTGTTTCTGTTGCAGATTATGTCCTTTCAAATACCCCTGGAAACACAGTTTCAAACTTGAGTTCATCAAGGGCTTTGAGAGATGTTACAGAGAAACACGGCATGCAGCACAACGCTTCTGCAGTAGGTGAGGTTAACGTTACTACCCTTATGAAAGCTACCAATGCTGTAATTGGCGGTGAGGGTAACGGTGGTGTAATCTACCCTGAGCTTCACTATGGCCGTGATGCCCTTGTAGGTGTGGCATTGTTCCTTACCCACTTGGCAAAGAAAGGGTGCAAGGTAAGCGAGCTTAAGGCACAGTACCCAAGCTACTTCATCTCAAAGAACAAGATTGAGCTTACTCCAGACATCAACGTGGATGAGGTTCTTGTTAAGATGAAGGAGAAATATGCATCTGAGAAGGTTACCGACATAGACGGCGTTAAGATTGATTTTCCTACAGAGTGGGTTCACTTGCGCAAATCAAATACAGAGCCAATCATTCGCATCTACAGCGAGAGCAAGGATGAGGAGAGTGCAAACGCACTTGCTCAGAAAATAGTTGGTGAGATTAAGGAAATCTGCGGTCTGTAGCAGGTTCTTCCCCATAAATGAATGGAGGTGACTAATAAGTGATTTAGTCACCTCCTTTCGTGTTTATATGGATATGACGACAGTGGCAGTAGGGTAAGTTTGGCTTGGTTCCGTCGGAACGAGTTCCGACTTCATCCCTCCCACGACTTCGTCGCGGGCCCCTC
>JAGBTG010000027.1 GCA_017631435.1 Bacteroidales bacterium
CTTGCGATTTGTCCTTTGTAGTAGCGGAGGCAGGACTCGAACCTACGACCTTCGGGTTATGAGCCCGACGAGCTACCAACTGCTCCACTCCGCGATGTATGTCTTACCCCGAGGGGTTATCGTTTCCGAATTGGACTGCAAAAGTAGAGCTTATTTTTCAATTATGCAAATTTTATTTCATCTTTTTTGCAAATTGTCTGTTCACCTGTTGTCTGATTTTTTATAACTACCGTTCCGTCAGCCACTTCCTGCTCACCAACAATTACAAAGTAAGGAACATTTTTCTTGGCTGCGTAATCAAACTGTTTCTTGAGTTTGGTCTTGTCGGGATAAATTTCACAGTTGATTCCCTGCGCCCTCAAGCCTGCAATGATTGGGAGGGTGTATGCCACCTCTGCGTCTCCCATGTTTGAGAAGAGCACTTTTGTACCCACAATTGCCTCTTTAGGGAATTTGTCCAAGCCTTGAAGCACGTCATAGATACGGTCTGCACCAAATGAGATACCTACGCCGCTCATGCCAGGAAGGCCGAAGATGCCGGTAAGGTCATCGTATCTTCCGCCACCACAGATGCTGCCTATTGCAAAGTCTTTTGCCTTTACCTCAAAGATTGCTCCGGTGTAGTAGTTCAGGCCGCGGGCAAGTGAAAGGTCAATCTCCACCTCCTGTCTGATTCCTGCAACTGCAATGTATCCGAACAACTCCTCAAGTTCTGCAAGGCCTTTCAAGCCGGCCTCGCTGGATGCAAGGATCTCTTTCATGGTTGCAAGTTTCTCTGCAGTTGAGCCGCTCAATGTAAGTACAGGCTCTATTGTTGCAATTCCATTCTCATCAATTCCTCTCTCTGTCAACTCGGCTTTTACTGCGTCAAGGCCTATTTTGTCAATCTTGTCAATTGCAACTGTAATGTCTACGAGTTTGTCGGGATGACCAATAACCTCTGCAAGTCCTTGAAGGACTTTTCTGTTGTTGATCTTGATGCATACGTTGATGCCGAATTTTGCAAATACCTCATCTACTATCTGTACAAGTTCAAGCTCATTGATGAGTGATTTGCTTCCAATTACGTCTACATCACACTGGTAGAACTCCCTGTAACGTCCTTTCTGAGGACGGTCTGCTCTCCAAACCGGCTGTATCTGGTAGCGTTTGAAAGGGAATGCAAGCTCGTTCTGGTGCTGTACCACGTATCTTGCAAACGGTACTGTAAGGTCGTATCTGAGACCTTTCTCGCACACTTTCAATGAAAGGGCGTTGCTGTTTTCAAGTTCTTCCGGCTGAACTTTTGAGAATGCATCACCGGAGTTGAGAATCTTGAACAGCAGTTTGTCTCCCTCGTCACCGTATTTGCCCAACAATGTTGAAAGGTTCTCCATTGAAGGGGTTTCAAGCGGGTTGAATCCGTATTTTTTGAATACCGAACGGATTGTGTCAAATATATAGTTTCTTCCTGCCATCTCGGCAGGTCCAAAGTCTCTTGTGCCCTTTGGAATGCTTGGTTTCTGCGCCATTTTATTTCTTCTTGTTCTTTAAATATTCGTCAATTGATGCAGCTGCCTTCCTTCCTGCACCCATAGCCAGGATTACTGTTGCTGCTCCCGACACCGCATCTCCACCGGCAAATACACCTTCTCTGGTTGTAACACCGTTTTCATCTGCCTGAATGCCGCCTTTGCGGTTTTTCTCAAGGCCTTTGGTTGTCTGGGCAATAAGCGGGTTAGGTGCTGTACCCAATGCCATGATAACCACATCCGCGTCTACTGTGAAGTGGGAATCCGGAACTGCTACCGGCGATCTTCTGCCACTTGCATCAGGCTCGCCCAACTCCATCTGCTCGCATTTGAGGCCGGTTACCCAACCTTTATCGTCTCCAACCACCTCAACAGGGTTGGTAAGAAGCTGGAATTTCACTCCCTCCTCTTTTGCATGATGAACCTCTTCTGCCCTTGCAGGAAGTTCCTTCTCAGTTCTACGGTATACTACAGTAACCTCTGCCCCAAGACGCAATGCAGTTCTTGCAGCATCCATGGCAACGTTACCGCCACCCACAACACAGACCTTGTTTCCTACATAAATAGGAGTTCTGGAATCCTCTTTATAGGCCTTCATAAGGTTGCTTCTGGTAAGGAACTCGTTTGCGGATACCACTCCGTTCAAGTTCTCACCAGGGATATCCATAAATTTTGGAAGACCTGCACCACTGCCAATGAAGACAGCATCAAAGCCCTCCTTCTCAAACATATCGTCAATTGTAAGGGTGCGTCCCACTACAACATTGGTCTCTATCTTAACACCCAACTTCTTCACATTCTCAATCTCATGGGCAACTACTGTGTCTTTAGGAAGCCTGAACTCAGGGATACCGTATGTAAGTACACCACCGGCCTTGTGAAGTACCTCAAAGATTGTTACGTCATAACCCATCTTTGCCAAGTCACTTGCACAAGCAAGACCACCAGGGCCACTTCCAACAACAGCAACCTTAAAGCCGTTTGCAGGTGCTTTTGTTGCCACAGAGACATTGTTCTCCCTGCACCAGTCAGCAACAAAACGCTCAAGTTTACCAATGGACAAAGCATCCCCCTTTACACCAAGCACACACGAGCCTTCACACTGGTTTTCCTGAGGACAAACCCTTCCGCAAATTGCAGGAAGCGAACTGTCTATTGCAATCACCTTGGCAGCCTCCTCAAAATTGCCCTTTGCAATATGTGCAACAAAGAACGGGATCTTAACTGACACCGGGCATGCTGTCATACATGCAGGTTTCTTGCAGTTGAGACATCTTCTTGCCTCAAGCATTGCCTCCTCATCTGTATATCCAAGGCAAACCTCCTTAAAGTTCTTTGCCCTTATCTGGGGATCCTGCTCCCTCACCGGTATTCTAGGTATTTTAGCCATTATTTGCCCCTCCCTATTTTACATTTGTGATCTGCTTCAATCTCAATGTTCCTGTACATTGCCTGTCTGCGCATAGCCTCGTCAAAGTCTACATCGTAGGCATTGAACTCAGGGCCCTCCACACACGCAAAGCGCACTTTGCCGGCTACTGTTACCCTGCAGGCACCGCACATTCCTGTACCGTCAACCATAAGTGTATTCAAACTTACAACCAGCGGAAGATTGAACTTCTTGGCAGTAAGGGTAACGAACTTCATCATTATCATAGGGCCAATGGCTACTGCCTGGGTATACTCCTTGCCCTCTGCAATAAGTTCCTCGAGTTTCTGGGTAACAAGGCCCTTGAAGCCTTTAGATCCGTCATCGGTACAGATATACAGGTTATCACACACCTGCTGCATCTCTTTCTCCAGGATAACAAGGTCTGCACTCTTGGCTCCAAGGATAACATCTACCTTAGCTCCCTTTTCATGGAAATATTTTGCCTGTGGATATACAGGTGCTGTACCCAATCCACCCGCTATGAAGACGAATGACATTTTTGCCAATTCCTCGTCGGGAAGAGCAATGAATTCAGATGGCTGCCCCAAAGGACCTACCACATCTGCAAAATGCTCCCCCTCCTCTTTGGCGCAAATCTCCTTGCTGCTGGCGCCAATGGCCTGGGTTACAATTGTTACAGTACCTTTTTCCCTATTATAGTCACAAACGGTAAGTGGAACCCTTTCACCATCCTCATCAGACCTTACAATAAGAAACTGCCCTGACTGGGCAGAAGCTGCCAACCTTGGGGCCTCCACCTCCATAAGGGTGATTACCGGGTTAAGTACCTCTTTCCTTACTATCTTATACATATCTTATATAATTTACTCTATTTCATTCAATGACTTGAAGTTGTAACCTCTCAACTTCATCTCTTCAATTATCTCACCCAAACGGTTGTACAGCCTGTCTGTACGCTCCTCTGCCACTCCCGGATGGATAAGGATAATTGCTCCGTTCAAACCGTTCTGTTTCTCAAATGCATAAAGCTTGTCTATAAGCTGCTGTGAGCTCTTGTAGCTTTTCATTGAAGGGGTAGTATAGTCTGCAGGGGTTGCAGTGCCCGGTGTGTAGTTGAGCACCTTGTAGCCCAGACTCTCTGTAAGCTGCACACTCTCACGGTTATAGTATTCGTATGGAGGAAGGAACCAGCTTGAGTTCTCTTTGCTCACTCCAAACTTTTCCAATTCCCTTGCATTGGCTTTGATATCCTCAAGGATCTGGTCATAGGTTACAATCAGCGAATCCCTGTTGCTCCACTCAGCATACAGCATATGTGAATCCGAGTGTCCTCCAACATAGTGCCCCTCCTTAATGATTTTCTCAATCATATCCTTGTGCTCCTCAAGTCTCAAAGCGTTTCCGGTAAAGAAGAACGAACCTTTTATCTTCTTCTTTTTAAGGGTCTTCACTATTGTCTCTGCTCCCTGGAACAATGAATCTGCTGTAAACACAAGGTATATGTCCTTCTTATCAGGATTGATTCTAACCACACAATCGTATGCATCCTTCTCCACATTCAGGCTCTTCTGTTTTCTGCCCATTTCTGCCATTGCTGAAAAATAGTATGTCAGGCCTGCTGAACCGTCCATTGTTGGCTCATTTGAAGCGTAATCGCCAAGATCATCATGGTAAACCGCCTCACCATTATTGAATACTGCATACTCATCTGGTTTGGTAAGGGACCCACCAGCCCTCTCCTCAAAAAGATCCTTCTGGATAGGGCCGTCAATCAGACCTCCAGGAGTAATGTCATTCCACACCACAAGATAAGAAGAGTGAGGATATTTAGGATAATCGGCAATCTCAGGATAACCCACAATCATAGTTGTACCCCAAGGGTTACATCCAAGCAACCAATCCCTTAGAGCCATCTCCATCTCCACAAATGTTGAGTCTCCCGACGAAATATTGTACAATCTTGCATAACTCACAGCTGCCGAAGTAAGATTGTTCGAACACCATAGGTAAGGAACTCCATGCATGAACGGATCATCGGCACCCCTTTTCTGCAACATCTCAAGACCAAGTTTCATGAAACGCTGGTATTTCTTGGCAACTTTCTCATCAGCACTTCTCGACTGGAGGAAGTGTCCCAAGTTGATGAATGGATACCACTGATAGTGGTGGTACTCACCCCTTCTGCCGGTCTCCATCCAAGGGGTTACAGGCTCAAGGTCTCCCCAATAGTCTGCCTTCTTCTTCCACTCAGGCATGCCGGTAAACTCTGCAAGGGTTGCCGCTGCAAGCTCAAGGTCGTCTACATATGAATCCTCCTCGTAGAAGTATGGTGAAACAAGACATGCTGTCTGTGTATTGCCAGGGAACTCCTCACCAAACGCAAAAGCCTGTGTTGCCTTAATCTGCATCACATTGGCAAGCTTAGGGTCAATATCCTTGAACAATTTTGCACCCAAAGCAAAAGTTGATGCAAACTTGCCCGCGGTAGATGCCACACCTGTTGTGCGGTTAATGTACTTGCCCAATCCCTGAGGTTTTCCGGTCACAAAGTACACAGGTCTTCCTGTACCGGGGCCCCAACCGTAATCCACAGAATCTCTATGAGGCACCCTGAATCCTGCATGATCCCTGTCGCCTGCAACCTGGTTGAACATCACCTTATCCTCAGGATTCATTCTGTTGAGCCACTCAAGTCCCCATTTTGCCTCATCAAGGATGTCGGGAATACCATTTGAACCTTTTCTGCCGTTTGCAAGGTATTCATCCTTAAAGACGGATTTGTCCTCAGCCATATAGTATGCGAACATCATATGGTAAGTTGCTGTAGCTGAGGTTGTCTGGTACTGCAAGTAATCTGTTGCATCATGCCATCCGCCCCTTACGTCTATCTTCTCCCCGTTACGGGTAGGATGATCCACTATATAGCCGTCGTGCTGGTGGCAAAGGGTATCTGTATAAGGATTGTCACCGCAACGCTGCTGTCTCATATACACAAGCATGAAGTCTGCTAGGCCCTCATATACATCAGCTCCAATCCTGAAGTTTGGAGATTTTGCACCTGCGCACTCAATATAGTAGCCGCCTTCCTGCTTGAGGTTGCTGAAGTTCAACCTGTACGCAGAAGCCATGCCCCATTTCTTGCCGCTCACTGCCTTTGTTGTACCGGTAAACACAACATCACCGGTAACAGCATCACATACATTGAACTGCTCCGCTTGAGCGTCTTCTGTAGAAATAAACACTGCAACCTTCACATCTGCAGGCAAATAACCCACACTGTTAACCCTCACCCACTTCTGGGCCATCAGCTGCATACTGCAGGCCAATATGGCAATTAGAAACAACAGTCTTTTCATGCTACACATTCTTTTCCTAAAATTATTATATCCAACAAATATAGTAAGATTTTACATATCTGGAAAGGAAGAATAAATGAATCTCGTTTCCGGCAAATCGGAATCCACGCTCATACCATTCCCGGCCGGGGCAATATACGCAAAGAGCCGGCTGAAATTACTCAGCCGGCCCATTTATGCGTCACCTGTACCGCAACAAACTGCTATTTATGCTCGTGTTTGTGCTCGGTTGTATGTTTCTCATCCTTGCTGTGGTCGTGGTCGCAGCAGCTGTCGTGGTGAGTGTGTTTCTCCTTGCCTTTAACAACCTCTTTTACCTCGTAGCCTTTTTTTGCCAATACAGCAACAATGTTCTCCTTTGTATTTTTGGTAGCATCGTACTGGATCCAGAAAGTCTGCTCCTCAAGGCTTACTTTAAAGTCTTTGATACCCTTGATTGCAGCAGGAACTACGCTCTGCGCTTTCTTTACACAATCGTTGCAATGTAGGAATACGCTAAAGGTTACCTCCTCAATGTTCTTTTTCTTTTTGCCCTGAGCCTGGGCGTTGAATGCAAATGCTGAAAACATTACAGCAAATACCATCAAAAATTTAATTGCTTTCATATCCGTTTAGTTTATATGTTGTTTTAATCCGTTATTTCAATTTTTTATTTTACTATTTCCACATGGTGTATCTCATTCCAATGTAGAACATCCTTCCCATAAGAGGGCCCCAGACCATTGAGGCGTTGAAATCCTTGCCGTAAGGGGCAGTTGCGTTCATGATAGGGTTCTTCTGGGTATAGTTGGTGATGTTCTCAACACCCACATACACATCTACAAGGTTGAGTTTCTTGGTAATCTGGGCAAACATCATAGGGTAGATGTCGCTCTCTCCTCCGCCCATGAACTGAGGCAGCTTGCAAGGTCCGTTCAACTGTGCAGTAGCGTCAAATGTCCATTTGTTCATTGGAGTTGCATACTGCAAATTCAATACCGCCTTGTATTTGCTTGTCATAGGGGCATCCACCAGACCCTGGTTCTTCATTGACATCTTTGCATTGCTGTATCTGAAGGTTGCAATAGCGGTGAATCTCTCAATTGGCTCTACCGACAAATCAAACTGATAGGTATCTGTATATGCCTGGTTGTTGCCCATTGTAGCCTCTGTAATATCGTAGATATCAACAGTATTGCCTGCCAAGCCCGAATCCCAGTCATAAACTACTTTATGGTTGAAAGTGCTCCTGAAATAATCAAAGCTGAAGTAGTTGCTCTCCCTTCCGCCAATATTGAAGTACTGGGTAAAGTTACCTCCGAATGTCCATGCATCCTCTGCTGTAATCTTGTCTGAAATGTTCAAGCCCCTTCCGCTCGACATCACGCCAAGGTTGTCTGTAATGATATATGGAGTCCTGAATCCCCTGCCTCCGGTAAGCCTTACAATTGTCTGGTCTGAGAAAGAGTATTTGAAGCTTGCCCTTGGAGCCACCTGCCATCCGTAAAGCGAACTGTAGTCTGCCCTCAAGCCTGCTACAAGGGAGATCTTCTCGTCCAAGGTGTAGGTATACTCGCCATAAGCACCCATCACCTCCTCTTTCACACTTGAATTCCATGTCTTGAATCTGTCGGGAGCAATAGTGCTGTGGTCTTTGTACTGGCTCTGCACATCATCAAGTCTGCCGCTCAAACCAACAGTAAACTGATGGTTGTCGTTGATGGTATGGTGATACATGGCATTGAAGAAGCCCATGTTCTGGTATCCGCCAAAATCCTTGATACCATAGCTGCTCTCCATATCATAATATGAATAATCTGCAACCACTGCCACGTTCTTTGTCTGGTCTTCGTTCAACGGAATGCCAAGTTTGAAGAAACCGCTCACACCGGTATTGTGGATCTCATTGCCCCAGATACCCATATCGTATGCCTTGCCAAGAAGCGAGCTTCCCTCACCCCTCTCATTCATACCCTCCTCATAATCCTTGTGGCCTCCAATTCTGGTATCGTTCACAAACTTTGCACCAAATCTCACCTGTGTACCGTTAGGGTTGAAGTACAGCCACCTGTTGTCAAAGTTGAACTGCTGTGTAAGGGGATCATCCCTGAAGGTATCATCGTTGCCGTCATGAACCTTATTGTCCTTAGAGAAATGGCCCATCATAACTGTGCTCCATTTGTCATTCCACTGAAGGGATGATGCAACGTTTGCCTCAGTCCTCAAATTGTTGTTGAGGAAAAGGTTGATGAACAGAGGATTCTCTGCTGTAGGCTTCCTGTGCTCCACATTGATCTGGCCGGTAATGGCCTCAAGACCGTTCACAACTGAAGAAGGTCCTTTTGCAATCTGGATACTCTCCAGCCACTGGCCCGGGATATAGGTAAGTCCAAAAGGAGAAGCAAGCCCCCTCATCACAGGACGGGTCTCATCCAACATCTGGGTGTAGCTTCCCGACAGTCCCAACAGTTTAATCTGTTTGGCACCGGTAACGGCATCCGAATATCCCACACTCACACTTGCCGAACTCTCAAAACTCTCAGCCAATGAACAGCATGCCATCTTGCAAAGGCCTGCCGCAGAAATCACCTCTGTCTTGATGCTGGTGGTCTTTGAGAGGAAGTTTGACTGCTGGCGTCCGGTTACGGTAACCTGGTCAAGCTCATTCTCAGGCTCAAGGACAAACTCAATAGCCGCACCCGGAAGGAGATTCACCCCGTTCTCATACAGTTTGATGGTATCAGCCTTATATCCCACATAGGCTGCAATAAGGGTAATGTTGTCACCCTTGATTGATTTGAAAGTAAAGTTACCCTCCTCGTCGGCCTCAACCACACTCTTCTGCTCCATCCACCATACATTGGAGAATGCACCGGGCTCCTTCTCCTTAAGGGCGTTGAGAATGTAAACCTTACCGTTTATTTTCTGTGCTGCTGCAAATGTACTGCATGCAAACACCAATAGAATCAGTGTAAAAAATCTTTTCATCTTGTAATTGGGTTAATTGTGTCTATAAAGGAACTGTACCTGCACAAAGCAGATATTCAAGAGGTTGTATATAGACACTATATTCTGAAAGTGCAAAGCTCCGCCTGCAGCCCAACACTTTGGGGCAGCAGAGGCTCGCCATACTCAATATCCTTCACACACATCTGGAACTGGTCCATCAGTTCCAACGCGCCGGCATCCCACATTACAGATGCGAGAAGTTGCGGTTGAGGAACGTCCCATTGGGTGGAATCATTGGTATTCTGGTCATGTGTAAGGACATATACACTTGTAGAACAGCAGCCTTCATGGCCATTCTCCCCTTCGTTCTGAGGTGCATCATGGTGATGGTGGGTGCACCCGTGGGAGCAACTGTGGTCGTCGGGATGATGGGCATGTGTATATGTGTTACCGTTGGAATCTGTGTGGGAATGGACATACTCACATGGGGTCTCACCAAACAGCAGAATAAGGGATGCGGTCCCCTCGGCATTGCATTTGTGCACGCCATAGCCCATGGTTGAAACCACATATAGAGCGGCAACCATGATGAACAACATATCCCTCATTATTTGTTTCATGGGGGCAAAAGTAATAATTTTTTTTTACTTTTGTATTGTACACACCTTAGTATAAATACAAAACAAGATAACGCTTATGAAAGATTTTCTTAAGACCACATTGGCCGTAGTAGTGGGCACATGCATTACCCTTACTGCAGGCTTTTTCTTTTTCATTGCAATTTTTGGAGCAATAGCTGCCCTTGGAGAGAGTTCCGAGCCTGTTGTTCCTGCAAATGCAATCCTTAAAGTAGACTTCAGCAACCCGGTTACCGAACTTGGTGAGGAGGATGCAATGGCTGCACTGCAGAGCCTGAACTTCAGTTCAACCAAACCTATTGGAATACTCAAGACCGTAAAGGCAATTGAGAATGCCGCTACCGATCCGGCAATCAAGTTCATCTACCTTAACCTCAACAGCATGAACATTGGCATGGCCAACATGGAGGAGGTAAGGAACGCCCTTGAATTTGCCAAACAGCAGGGCAAAGGGATTGTTTCCTATGCCGACAACTACTCGCAGGGAGCATACTACCTTGCATCAGTTTCAGACAAGATTTACCTCAACTCAGACGGCTCTGCCCCAATCGTAGGTATTGGCAGCAGCATGATGTTCTTCAAGGATCTTCTCGACAAATTGGGAATTCAGGTGCAGCTTATCCGTCATGGCAAGTTCAAGGCAGCAGCCGAGCAATTCATTGCCTCAAACATAAGCAAGGAGAACTATCAGCAGAACAAGGAGATGATTGACTCCATCTGGGAGAGTTGGGCAAAGGAGATCTGCAGCAGCAGAGGCATTACCGTGGAGGAGTTCAACAAGCTTGTTGACAATCTTGAGCTCTTCTCCGGAGAGTCTATGGTTGAACACGGCCTTATAGACGAGCTTGTAAGCAAAGACCAGATGGCTGCAATCATGTGCACCCTATTTGGTGTAGAGGAAGATGACGACCTTCAGTTCGTTTCACTGGCAACATACGCAGATGCCAAAGTTAAACCTAACCTTTCTGCAAAAGAGAAAGTAGCCGTAATCTATGCCGACGGCGAGATAACAATGGACGCACAGCAGGGACTTACCGTAAAAAAATTCTACCCGATCATCAGAGAGGTTAACCGCGATTCAAGCATCAAGGCTGTAGTGCTGAGAGTGAACTCTCCAGGTGGAGACGCACAGGCTGCAGAGATCTTGAACAAGGAGCTTCAGCTATTGAGATCAAACAAACCCCTTATTATAAGTATGGGTGAGTATGCTGCTTCAGGCGGATACTGGATCTCGGCAAAATCTGAAAAAATCTTTGCAGACAACACTACCCTAACCGGTTCAATTGGTGTGTTCAGCATGTCCATGAACTATGGAAAAGGCCTCAAACAGCATCTTCATGTAAACACTGCCAACATTGGCTCAAACGCCCACAGCACCATGATGAACGGTGTTGACCCGCTGGATGCCAAAGAGGTTGCCTTCATGCAGGGAATGGTTGAGGATATCTACACCAAATTCACCGCATTGGTATCTGAGGGACGCGAGCTTCCTGTTGAGTATGTAGACGAAGTTGGCCAGGGCCGCGTATGGACCGGTGCCGATGCTTTCCGCAACAAACTTGTAGACGAAATTGGTGGCCTTACAGACGCCATCCAGTATGCAGCAGCCTGCGCAGACCTTACCGATTACAGGATTGAGGAGTACCCTAAGGCAAAAACCCAGGTAGAGCAGATTCTTGAGCTACTCCAGGGGGCCGAGGCTTCTGTAAAAGCAATTGCCAACCCTGAGGAGTCCATCAGAGAAATCTACTCAAGCATCCTTGAGGAGGGCCAGTTCAAAGTTTACGCCCGCCACCCTTACTGCTACGAGTTCAGATACTAAAAGCCTATCTTCCTACAAGAACATATAAAAAGTGCCCATTGTGACGTTGTCCTAATGGGCATTTTTTTTGCCCGCATGAGTATTTTATCCGGGAAAACTCCCGCACCTGGAACAAAGTACATCGGCAACAGCAAAACATCCTCATTCAGGCCGCAAAACCAGGACAAAATACACCGGCGACAGCAAAACATCCTCATTCAGGCCGTAAAACCGGGACAAACCACACCGGCAACAGCAAAACATCCTCATTTAGGCCGCATAACCGGGAGGAACCTGTCGGGAAGAAAAAAGGTGATCCGACGCAATGCAGATCACCTTTTTCATATTGGATAGAACCTGTAACCCGTTACAATGTTCTCTTGATCTCAACAATCTGGTAAGCCTCAACAACGTCACCAACTTTAATATCGTTGTAGCCGTCGATGTTCAAACCGCAATCGTAGCCGCTGTTAACCTCCTTAACATCGTCCTTGAAGCGTTTCAATGAACCAAGGCTTCCGGTGTAGATTACGATACCGTCGCGGATTACGCGCACTTTTGCATTTCTGGTAAGTTTACCCTCTTTAACCATACAGCCGGCAATTGTACCAACTTTAGAGATCTTGAAGGTCTCACGTACCTCTGCAGTTGCTGTAACCTCCTCTTTCTCCTCTGGAGCAAGCATACCCTCAATACCGCTCTTAACCTCGTTGATGGCATCGTAGATTACAGAGTAAAGCCTGATCTCAATCTCCTCGTTGTCTGCAAGTTTTCTTGCATTTGCAGAAGGTCTTACCTGGAATCCGATGATGATTGCATTTGATGCTGCAGCCAACAGTACATCAGACTCCGAGATGGCACCCACTGCCTTGTGGATAACGTTCACATGGATCTCCTCAGTTGAAAGTTTGATCAATGAATCGCTCAATGCCTCAATTGAACCGTCCACGTCACCCTTGATGATAACGTTAAGCTCCTGGAAGTTTCCAATTGCAATACGGCGTCCGATCTCCTCCAAGGTAATGTGTTTCTGGGTTCTCAAGCCCTGGATACGCAATAGCTGCTCTCTCTTGTTTGCAATGTCCTTAGCCTCTTTCTCATCATCAAACACGTTGAAAGTCTCACCTGCATTAGGGGCACCGTTCAAACCAAGGATTGATACCGGAGTTGAAGGACCTGCCTCTGCAACTTTCTGACCGCGCTCGTTGAACATAGCCTTAACCTTACCTGTGTAGCAACCGCTAAGGATAACATCACCTACGCGCAAAGTACCTGCCTGTACAAGGATTGTAGCAAGGTAACCTCTACCTTTGTCCAATGAAGACTCAATAACGGTACCTACCGCTTTCTTGTTAGGGTTTGCCTTAAGCTCAAGCATATCTGCCTCAAGCAACACCTTCTCCAAAAGCTCCTCAATACCTATACCCTGTTTTGCAGAGATCTCCTGGCACTGGTATTTACCGCCCCAGTCCTCTACAAGGATGTTCATCTGAGAAAGCTGCTCCCTGATCTTGTCGGGATTAGCAGCCGGTTTATCTATTTTGTTGATTGCAAAGATCATTGGACAGCCTGCAGCCTGTGCGTGGCTGATAGCCTCAATGGTCTGTGGCATTATGGCGTCATCGGCAGCAACAATAATGATTGCAAGGTCGGTAACTTTTGCACCGCGGGCACGCATTGCGGTAAACGCCTCGTGACCTGGGGTATCAAGGAATGCAATCTTTCTTCCGTTAGGCAATTTTACGTTATATGCACCAATGTGCTGGGTAATACCACCAGCCTCACCGGCAATTACATTAGCTTTACGGATATAGTCGAGCAATGATGTCTTACCGTGGTCTACGTGACCCATTACGGTTACGATTGGAGGTCTCTCCTCAAGCATATCTGGGGTATCAACCTCGTTACCGCCATCAATGGTCTCCTGAATCTCTGCAGTTACAAACTCAATCTTGTATCCGAACTCCTCTGCAACAAGTACAAGAGCCTCAGCATCTAGTCTCTGGTTGATTGACACCATAAGACCCAAGTTCATACAAGCCTCAATTACTTTAATTACAGGAGTGTTCATCATTGTTGAAAGGTCGTTTACAGTAACAAACTCAGTAACTTTGAGAATGTTGCTGTTCATCATCTCCAACTCTTCCTCCTCCATCATTCTCTGAACGTTCTGCTCCCTCTTCTCCTTTCTGTATTTTGAGCCTTTGGTCTTGCCTTTGCCCTCAACCATTCTCTGGTAGGTCTCCTTTATCTGCTTCTGTACTGCATCCTCGTCAACCTCTACCTTTACAGGTTTGAATTTCTCTTTCTTGTTGCCTTTGCCGTTGTTCTGGTTCTTGCCACCCTGCTGTTTTGCAGCATTAGGGTTTGCGCCGTTACCAGGTTTGCCATTATTCTGGCCGTTGTTGTTTCCAGGTTTGCCATTGTTCTGTTTAGCCTCCTTAACAACGTCAACCTTCTCGTTCTTCTTGTGGATTCTCTCTCTCTTGCCCTTGTTCTTGTTCTCGGCAAAGTTGCCTTTCTTCTTATCCTTATCAAAGGCTGTAAGATCAATCTTACCTACAGTCTTCACACCTGCAAGTTGCTCATATTTGGTCTCAATATGTGTAGACTGCGGCTTCTCAGACTCCTTTGCCTGTGCTTCAGGCTGTGGTTTCGCTGTTGGGGGTACAGGTGTCTGCTCCACTTTCGGGGTCTGTACAGCCTTCACTTCAGGCTGCGGCTTAACCTCCGGTTTCTCTACCGGTTTCTCTACTGGCTTGGTCTCCACTACAGGCTGTGGCTTTTCTTCCACTTTAACCTCCTGCTTAGGCTCTGCCTTAGGCTTGTCCAAATCTATCTTGCCAAGGATCTTGGGACCTCTGACCTCTGTGACTGTTGTTTTCACAAAGAGTTCCTTCTCTGGCTCCTTCTCCTCAATGGCTTTTGGCTCCTTGTCTGTAATGTCCTTAACCTTAATGGCCACCTTCTTTGATTCCGCCTTTACAATCTGCTCCTTCTTGAACTCCTTTGCAACAAGAGCATACTGCTCACCGGTAAGTTTGGCACCCGGATTGGAATCTATGCTGATTCCCTTCTTGCGAAGGAACTCAACCAATGTACCCAATCCAATATTGAACTCTTTAAGGACTTTATTAATTCTGATGTTGTCGTTTTCTGTCATATTATTTCCCCCAATTTAAATTCTACAAAAATTATTTCTCCTCCTCAAACTCAGATTTGAGAATGTTCTGTACCTCAACAACTGTCTCCTCCTCCAAATCTGCACGCTTCATTATATCCTGTACAGAAAGTGCAAGTACGCTCTTTGCAGTATCGCATCCGATGCCTTTCAATGCATCAATTACCCACTGCTCGATCTCGTCGCTGAACTCGCTCAACAATACATCCTCTTCCTCCTCGTCAAGCTCTCTGAATACCTCAATCTCCTGGCCAACCAACATGCTTGCAAGTTTGATGTTGCTACCGTTCTTACCAATAGCCAAAGAGACCTCACCAGGTTTCAACCATACGCTGATTCTTCCCTCCTCAACTTTGATTGAAGAGATTTTTGCAGGGCTCAATGCCCTCTGAACCAAAAGTTGGGTATTTGAAGTCCAGTTGATGATATCAATGTTCTCATTCTTGAGCTCCCTTACAATACCGTGGATACGTGAACCTTTCACACCCACACATGCTCCTACCGGATCAATTCTGTCATCATAAGACTCCACTGCAACCTTAGCTCTCTCGCCAGGGATACGTACAATCTTCTTTATTGTAATAAGTCCGTCAAAGATCTCAGGGACCTCCTGCTCAAACAGTTTCTCAAGGAACACAGGTGCTGTTCTTGAAAGGATGATTACAGGGTTGTTGTTCTTCATCTCCACTCTTGAGATTACCGCTCTCACAGACTCACCCTTACGGAAGAAATCTGAAGGGATCTGCTCTGCTTTAGGAAGGAGCAGCTCGTTGCCCTCCTCATCAAGTACAAGAACCTCCTTCTTCCATGCCTGGTAAACCTCACCAACCATAATCTCACCAATTCTGTCTCTGTAGGCATTGAAAAGGTTTGCCTTCTCAATATCCATAATTCTTCCCGACAGATTCTGTCTCAAGTTAAGGATTCCCCTTCTTCCGAAGCTTGCAAGCTTCACCTCCTCGGTAAACTCCTCACCAATCTCATAAGAGCTGTCAATCTTGTCAACCTCCTCCTTTGAAATCTCAGTATTTGGATCCTCAACTGTCTCAACAACAGTTCTGTTTCTCCAGATCTCAAAATCACCCTTGTCAATATTGATGATAATGTCAAAGTTATCGGCAGTACCATACATCTTGGCAAGCTGGGTACGGAAAATGTCCTCCAATACACTCATCATTGTAGGACGATCAATGTTCTTAAGCTCCTTGAACTCTGCAAATGTGCTTATTAAATTAAGGCCTTCCATTCTTATGTTTTGTTTCTTGTTATTACTTCTACTTGAATTTGATTACCGGCTTACATGATTTTATACCATCGTAAGTAAACGCAGTAACGGTATCCTGCTGTACCTTTTTCTTGCTCCCTTCAACCTTCACCATCTTGCTTACAGTTACCTCAAATCCCTCTTCAGCTGCTGATGAAAGCACACCCTTCATCTTGCCGCCACCCTTTACAACCACCTCAACCTCACTTCCTACGAACTTGATATATTGGTCCAGAACTTTAAAAGGTTGGTCCAGACCGGCAGAAGTCACAGTAAGCGAATAGTCCTCAACATCCCTGTCAAAGGCAGCTGCAACAATACGGTCTATATCAATGCAGTTGTCAATTTTCACATCACCTTCCCTGCTTTCAATTGCAATGGTAATGTCATTGTCTTTTGAGATTTCTATATCTACCAGGAATAATCCGTTATCGTTCAAATAATTGGCAATTGTATTGCCCAATGCTTCAGATGTTATCATAATATTTGCGCATATAACAAAGGGCAACCGCACGCGGTCACCCTTCAAGCCTTTCTTTTCAAGCGCAAAGGAAAGAAAAATTTATCAAATATGCAAATTATGGCAACTCTTCCTTATTACATATTTTTTTATTACTTTTGCTTTGATATATATAATACCTGAATATGGAAGTAACAGCAGAAGTAATTGCGCAACATTTCAACGGTGAAATTATAGGTGACCCTACCGTAAAGGTTTCATCCGTAGCAAAAATTGAACAGGGCAAACCGGGAAACATCTGTTTCCTTGCAAACCCCAAATATGAGCACCATCTGTACACTTGCAAGGCAAGCATCATCATCATAAACAAGTCTTTCCAGCCAAAGGAGCCGGTAGAACCTACCCTCATCCTTGTTGACAATGCCTATGAGGCGGTTGCCTCCCTGCTTGATCTGCTCAACACCCTCAAGAAGGCCAAAAAGAGCGGAAAGTCATGGAGAGCAAGATGTGCATGGAGTGCCAAATTGGGCAAAGGGGTGTATGTTGGTGAATTCTCATTTGTCGGGAAGAAAAGCCGCATTGGAAAGGATACCCAGATTTACCCTCAGGTGTATATTGGCAATGATGTTGAAATTGGCGAGAACTGCATCCTTTTCCCTGGTGTTAAAGTGTATGACGGCTGCAAGATTGGCAACAACTGTATCCTGCATGCCAATGTGGTAATTGGATCAGACGGTTTTGGTTTTGCTCCAAGGGAAGACGGTTCATACAAGAAGATTCCGCAGACAGGTATAGTAACCATTGAGGATGATGTGGAGATTGGAGCCAATACTGTTGTAGACAGGGCTACAATGGGTACTACCCTCATAAAGAAGGGTGTAAAACTGGATAACCTCATTCAGGTAGCACATAACGTGGAGATTGGAGAGCACACAGTAATGGCAGCCCAGACAGGCGTTGCAGGCTCTTCTAAAGTGGGAGCAAAGTGTATTATTGGCGGACAGGTGGGCATTGCAGGCCATATCACCATCCACGACAAGACAAGCATTGGCGCGCAGGCCGGAATATTGGGCAACACCAAAAAGGAGGGCGAGACCCTTATGGGAAGCCCTGCTTTCGACTACAAGCAGTATCTCAAATGCTATGCCTTGTTCCGCAAACTCCCTAACAAATAAGAATATTCACTATATTTGCAGTTTGTAACAATATAGAAACTCTGAAAATGAACAATAAACAGCATACGCTTAAAAGCAAATACACTTTCAAAGGAAAAGGGTTGCACACGGGAAAAAACGTAACCATGACAATCGAACCCGCACCGGCAAACCACGGAATCAAGTTCAAGAGGGTTGACCTGGGCGAGGATGCAATCATTGATGCAGTTGTGGATTACGTAACCACCACAGCAAGGGGTACTACCCTTGAGAAAGGGGAGGTAAAAATCTCTACCCTTGAGCACCTGATGGCAACTTTCAACGGACTTGGCATTGACAATGCACTTGTATGCATAGATGCGCAGGAGGTTCCTATTCTCGACGGAAGTGCAAAGCCTTATGTTGAGGAAATCTGCAAGGACGGGCTTGTGGAGCAGGACGCACCAAGGGCATACCTTGAGCTTCCCGACAAGATTGTATATAGAAACGAGAAGACCGGTTCTGAGATAATCATCATGCCGGATGACCATTTCTCTGTAGACCTTATGATAGACTACAACTCAAAGGTTCTTGGCAACCAGTACGCAAGACTTGACGAGAACACAGATTTTGCAAAGGATATTGCCCCTTGCAGAACATTCGTGTTCTTCCACGAGCTTGAGCCGCTGTTCAAAAACAACCTCATAAAAGGCGGTGATCTTGACAACGCAATTGTAATTGTTGAGCACCCTGTTCCTCAGGAGGAGCTCGACCGCCTGGCAGGAGTATTCAACACCTCATCTCTTGAGCGTGCACCTGAGGGGTACCTCAACCACCTTGAGCTGAGATTTGCCAATGAGTGTGCAAGACACAAGCTGCTTGATATCCTTGGAGACTTTGCTTTGGTAGGATGTCCAATCAAAGCCAAAGTTATCGGATACAAGACAGGCCATGGAATCAACACCCAGCTTGCAAAAATCATAAGAGAACAACTAAAGAAGAACTAAAACCTATGTGATATGGAAAATAACACAATACCTAAATACGACCCTAATGCTGTTCCGGCAATAGACGTGAACGGAATAAAGAAACTTCTTCCTCACCGCCCTCCATTCCTTATGGTAGACAGAGTTGCTGAAGTGAACGAAAACTACATAATAGGTGTAAAGACAATAGGTGTAAACGAGGGATTCTTCATAGGACACTTCCCTGAAGAGCCTGTTATGCCGGGTGTGCTTATCATTGAGGCTATGGCACAGGCTGGCGGTATCCTTGTACTGCACGGCGTTGAGGAGCCTGAGAAATACTCAACATACTTTGCAAAGATTGACAATGCAAAGTTCAAGAAAAAGGTTGTCCCTGGAGATGTGCTTGTTCTCAAGCTTACCATCACCCAGCCATTGAGAAGATCTATCGTGTGCATGCACGGTGAGGCATACGTGGGCGACACCCTTGCTTGTGAGGCCGACATGGTTGCTCAGGTAATCAAAAACAAAGAATAACGTTTAAACACAATACATTATGCAAAATTCATGTATCCATCCAAATGCAAAGATTGGCAAGGATGTAAAGATCGGACCTTTCTGCTACATTGCAGAGAATGTTGAGATTGGTGACGGCTGCGAGATTGGACCGAACGCAATCATTTACGACTACGTAAAGATGGGAAAGAACTGCAAGGTATTCCCTGGAGCTGTAGTTGGCGCAATCCCTCAGGATCTTAAATTCTCCGATGAGATTACTTGGGTGGAGATTGGAGACAATGTCACTATCAGAGAGTGCGCTACCATCAACAGGGGTACTGCTGCCAGCGGCAAGTACAAGACTGTTATTGGAAACAACACACTAATCATGTCATACGCACACGTTGCCCACGACTGTGAGGTTGGAAACAACTGTATTCTTGTAAGCTACGTAGGCATTGCAGGTGAGACTGTAGTTGACGACTGGGCAATCATTGGAGGTGCTTCAGCTGCACACCAGTTCTCCAACATTGGTACACACGCAATGGTGGGCGGCGGCTCCCGCATAAGCAAGGATGTTCCTCCTTATGTATTGGCCAGCAAGCTTCCTCTATCATTCTGCGGAATCAACATTGTAGGTTTGCGAAGAAGAGGCTTTACCGTTGAGCAGATTGACAGAATCAAAGAGATCTACAAGGTTATCTACCAGAGCGGACTCAATGTTTCTGCTGCATGCAAGAAGATTGAGGAGGAATTTGAGGAGAGCGTAGAGAAGAGAACTATCCTCGATTTCATCAACCGTTCAAAGAGGGGTATCATCAGATACAACCCTAAAGCAGTAGCTGACGAGTAACATTATTTGAAATGATTTTTGAGACATCCCTTTTAAGCACTGCATATTTCCCCCCTATTGAGTACTTTGCAGTGATTGCAAACTCCAGGAGAGCGGAAATAGAGAGCGGGGAGATGTATCAGAAACAATCATACAGAACCCGTTGTCACATTAATGGTGCCAACGGGCTTCTTGTTCTTACCCTACCTGTCCTCAGAAGCGCTTTAAAAGAAGAGGGTGCAAGCAGCCATAAGATTCCCACAGCTGATCTTAAGATAGACTACTCAAAACCCTGGTTGTTGCAGCACAAGAGGGCACTTGAAGCGGCATACATGTCATCCCCTTTCTTTGAATACTATATGGATGACATATATGAAATTCTTGATAGCGGGGAGGAGAGTCTTCTTGCCATGAATACTGCCCTCACCCGTAAGGTTGCGGAACTGATAGGCATTGAAACACCTGTAGAACTGTCGGGAAGAGAATTCATAATGCCGGGGTCTGAAGTTCTTGTAAAGGAGGGGATTTCTGATTTCAGAGATTCAATACATCCCAAAAGGGAATCCAATCTGCTGGAGAGGCTTCAATTGAACAAGCCCTACTGGCAGGTTTTCACCAACAAGCAGGGCTTTGTTCCAAATCTCACAATACTGGACCTTCTTTTCAACGAAGGGCCTAATGCCATATCTTATCTAGAATCTGTATCCTACAGATAGCAGCAGTTTCCAGTTTGTATTTTTATTTACCCCTACAGGGGCAGCTATGTCTGTATCACCGTACAGGGTGAACTCCTGTGTCTTCTTTCCAAGCAGTTTCTGGAATGTAAGGTCAACGAAAATATCACCCGCAGGCTGAGGAATTGAAAGTCCTGTACCCAATGACATCACTTTTCTCTCATCCTCGGAAGAGCCGTTTACATATGGAGATGAATAGTACTGATATCCACCCCTTACTGCACATACCGGATTCACATTTATCTCAGCACCTATCCTGACAATATTCTGCTTGCCCAACAGCTGCTGGATTTCACTGTTTTCCTGGTCATAACCGAACTCATAGTCCATATCCTTAAGCCTTGCCCTTGAGTAGTCCACACACTCATAATCAAGACTCAATACTCCAAGAGACCCCATCACAAAAGCAGTTCCGGCATTCCATCTGAAAGGTGTGTTCAATCTGTAATTATATGTTCCTAGCGGTGAAATGAGGCTCTGGCGGTAACCGTCATCAAACTGGGCGTTCATGCCTCCCTCCCACTCTTCTTCAATATACATCCATGTTGGAGTGCTTATGCTTGCTCCAAATCTCAACCACTGTACCGGCACATATATCATACCGGCTTTAAGATTCACACCTGTACCTGTAGCCGAGTACTTGTACCCTTGCGAGAAATTCATGAATCCTGTCTGGAAATTCCTGCTGTCCAAAGCTTCCTCAGCATATTTTTCTTCATAACGGTAAGAAATGCTCTGGATACCGAGATTAAAACCTATAAACAGTTTGTTTGAGAAGTTTCCGCCCCAGTTGATGGCAGCCTCGGTAACATTTCCCACAGAAGAACTCCTGTATTTCTGCCTGAGCATTCCACCAACCGAAATATCTGTTCCGTTGAGGTTTTCAGTTGCTGCAATATACATATCTTCTGTTCCGGGCAAAGTATCCATCAGCGAGTTGTTCCATGCAAGCACGGAGTTCCATGATGCACCGCTGCTGTAAAACGGATCTTTTCCTCCCCCCATATCCATATTTGGAGCATAGATACCATCTGTATCATAAGCAAGGGATGAGAGCCAGCTGGTCTGGTCTGTCATGCCATAAGCTTTCTTGGCAAAAGTATAGTTGTTCTGCCTGTTGAACGCTATACCAAAATTCCAGTTAAGAAGTCCAGAATGCTCCCTGCCTGTATTTGCCGTATATACAAAACCTATATTTGATATGCCCGCTCTGGTCTTAGAACCGCTCTGCATGCCACCAAGGTAATCCGCCTCACTGCGTGATACTGTTACCGAAGGGGTAAACACCACCTCAGAAAACCTGTACACTGCACTTGCTGCAGGATTCAATGACAATGCGCCCATATCACCACCCAAGGCCACAAACGCATTTCCCATTGCTACACTCCTTGCCGTACCCTCTGCATACTGCTCCGAGTAACGGAGCGCATCGTATGCATTCTGTGCCATTGCCGATACACCCATAAATGCACAGGCAACGATTGATATAATTTTTCTGATCATCTTCATCACTTTAAATTAACTATCTTCTTCTGTATGAACCTGAAGCACTTCCACTGCTGCGTGATCCTCCACCACCATTGCTGTAGCTGCTTCTTCCCGACGAATACGAACTGCTTCTGTTATTCTGGTACGATTGGCTTGAGCTGCTTCTCCTGTACTCATTCTGGCTGTTCCTGTTCTGCTGGTCCCTGTTCACCTGCTCTTTCTTCTGCTGCACCTGCTGCTTCTGCTGCTGGCTTGCTGAAGATGCATTCTCCTTTTTTGATGCAGGCGCAGACTTCACGTTGCCGCTGCTGCTGTTGCCAACTGTCCTTCTGTACTGAGGTTTGCCCTGCTGGCCCTGTTGTACCCCCTGCGGGCGTTGCTGTCCTGCAGGCTGACCATTTACAACTGCAGTATTGCTTCTGGTGCCGGCAGTTCTCCTTGTAACACTGCCTGAAGGATTGCCCATAGGAGATTTGCTTCCGGTTGAAACATACCCTCTGTTCACATCCCTATATGAAGGGGTATAATCCCTCTTGCCATAATATACAGGTCTTGCAGGCTGGTGAGGACGGTGGTGCGAAGGATAATGTATATGCCCGTAATGAGGATACCAGTGGTGGTGTCCGTGCCAGTAGTCATGATACCAATGATGTCCATACCAATAATGGTCGTACCAATGATGGTTATACCAGTGGTAATCATACCAGTAAGGCCTTGCATACCATGAATGGTACCATCTCCAGCTGTGGCTGCTCCATGCAAAATCCAGTGTCCACCAAGGATACAGGTCTACATATTCAACATTAACCACATATACCGGAGAATCAAATTTTCTCAAGCGCTCTTCATAACTTTCGCCTTCAGCCAGGGCCACCGAAGCGGGTACCACCTGCTCAGGCTGGGCCTGCGCATATTCAACATACTGCTGCACAGGTGCCGCCTGCACATTTGATGCTGCAGTTGTAGAGTAATATATTCCATTCCTGTACTGTGACGCGCCCCACTGGGCTGTAAGGTTTGCCGTGCCACAAGAGACAAAGGCAAAAAGTGCTGCCACCAAAAGAAATAAGTTGCTGTTTTTCATTTTTCCCTCCTGTGTTTAATTTATTATTTGTACTTTTGTCATCCAATATATATTACAAATATATCAAAAAATATTCCATTAGTGAAAGACACGCAAAAAACGGGCCAACAATAGCTTCTGGAATTTTAGATTAAAAGATACAAAATAAGACAACATAATGGCAAAAGAGGTTACAAAAAGAGAAGACAACTATTCTCAGTGGTACAACAATCTTGTAGTTAAAGCAGATTTGGCTGAGAATTCTGCAGTTAGAGGATGTATGGTAATCAAACCATACGGTTATGCAATTTGGGAGAAAATGCAGGCACAGCTTGACAAAATGTTCAAGGAGACCGGACATCAGAATGCATATTTTCCACTTTTCATCCCCAAATCATTCCTCAGCAGAGAGGCTGAGCACGTGGAGGGATTTGCAAAGGAGTGTGCAGTTGTAACCCACCACAGACTTATGGTTGCTCCCGACGGAAACGGAGTTGTAGTTGACCCTGCAGCAAAACTTGAGGAGGAGCTTATCGTAAGACCTACTTCAGAGACAATCATCTGGAACACATACAAAAACTGGATCAACTCATACTGGGACCTTCCTATCCTTTGCAACCAGTGGGCAAACGTAGTGAGATGGGAGATGAGAACCCGCCTTTTCCTAAGGACAGCAGAGTTCTTGTGGCAGGAGGGACACACTGCACATGCAACAAAGGAGGAGGCTATTGAGGAGACAGAAAAGATGGTTAACGTATATGCAAAATTTGCAAGGGAGTATATGGCAGTTCCTGTAGTTGTAGGAAAGAAATCTGCAAACGAGAGGTTTGCCGGTGCTCTTGACACATACTGCATTGAGGCAATGATGCAGGACGGTAAAGCACTTCAGGCAGGTACCTCACACTTCCTCGGCCAGAATTTTGCAAAGGCATTTGACGTAAAATACGCAAGCAAAGAGGGTACATTGGAGTATGTATGGGCAACTTCATGGGGAGTTTCAACCCGTTTGATGGGTGCACTTATTATGGCCCATTCAGATGACAACGGACTTGTACTTCCTCCAAAATTGGCCCCTATCCACGTTGTTATGGTTCCTATCTTCAAAACAGAGGAGGAGCACGCAGCCATCATAGCCAAGATGGAGGAGTTGAAATCAGAGCTTGAGAAATTTGGCCTTTCAGTTAAGATTGACGACAGGGACAACCTCAGAAGCGGCTTCAAATTTGCAGAGTGGGAGCTTAAAGGTGTTCCGGTAAGAATAGCAATGGGTCCTAGAGACCTTGCAAACGGCACAGTTGAGGTTGCAAGAAGAGATACCCTTACCAAAGAGTCAATGCAGCTTGACGGTGTTGCCCAGGCAATCAATGTCCTAATGGACGCTATCCAGGAGAACATCTACCAGAAAGCCCTTGATTTCAGAGCGGCAAAAACTATGCAGGTAGACACCTGGGAGGAGTTCAAGGAGAAGATTGAGGAGGGAGGATTCCTTCTATGCCACTGGGACGGCACCCCTGAGACTGAGGAGAAGATCAAAGAGGAGACCAAGGCAACCATCCGTTGCATTCCATTGGATACAAACGTAGTGATGGAAGAGGGCAAATGTATCTACTCGGGCAAGCCTTCAAGCCAGAGAGTAATTTTTGCAAGATCATACTAATATAAAAAAGATATAAAGAGCAATACAGATTTATGGCAGCAGATCCTTTACCGAAGCAGCAGCAGAAAATACTTGAAGGGCTACAGGTAAAAGCCCACATCAAGTCATGCGTGTATGACCAGTCGCTTGAAGTTTTCAACGAGCTCAAGGAGATTTTGGGTGAAATCAGCAACGATCTCAACGATATCCTTGCAGAAACAGAGACAAACCGCAAGATAAGACTGGAGTACAGGGACAGGGGAAAATTTGAGGCGGAACTCAAATTTGCAGATGATGTGCTCATGTTCAGCATGCACACAGACATCTTCCAGTTTGACAGAGACCATGCTGTATGGAAAAACCCTTACACAAAGGCAGATCCGTACAACTCATATTGCGGTGTCATAAGCGTATACAACTTCCTTTCAGACTCAATCAAGTTCAGCAGGAGCGAAGACTTGGGCTATCTTGTAGCCAGGATGTTTGTAAACAGGGAGAAGAAATTCTTCATAGAAGGAAAAAGGCAGACAAGACAAAAGATCTCAGACTTTGGAAAAGTTGACCTTACCAAAGAGGAGCTGATAAGTTTTGTGGAGTCTGCAATGATGTATGCCTTGTCATTTGATTTGCTTGTACCTCCATTTGACCTTGTAAAGGTTGCAAGCGTAGAACAGATAAATGCAAAAATAGAGAGTGCCAAAATGAGAACAGGCAAACGTATGGGTTACAAATACAACTCAGACGACGTGCTTGAAAACGAATAACCGATGAAGACCTTGCTTAAAAGAACCTTTTGTATGGCAATGGTGCTGCTGTTTGCAGCATCACTTCCTTTGCATGCCCAGTTCTGGACCAGTAAAAAGAAGAGCACAGTTAACGAAGAGGCAATAGAGCAGGCTAAAATTTCAAACCTCAACAGCGCGCAGGAATTATGCAGGATTATAGGTTCACAGTTTGCCGTACCTGAGATAAGCTATGAACCTGTAACTCCTCCAAAATTCTGGACAAACGGAATGCTTACCGAGCTTGGATTCTCACAGGTATCCCTTACCAACTGGGCTGCCGGAGGATACGGGTCTGTAGCATTGAACAGCTACCTGAACGCTCATGCAAACTATGACAAGAACGGCATGTTCTGGGACAACAGGATACAGCTTTCATACGGTTTTATACAATCCCATGAAGAGGGCTACAGAAAAAGCAGCGACAAGATTGTAATTGACAGCAAATGGGGATACAGGGCTATCAGCAAGTTCTATTTTTCTGCAAACTTCAACTTCAGGTCACAGTTTTCTCCAGGCTTTGAATACAGCCAGAAGGAGATAGAGAAAAACGGGGAGAAAGAGAAAGTAACCGTAGCAAAGCAGGTGTCAAAGATATTTGCACCTGCATACATGTCTCTGGGTCTCGGTATCGACTACAAGCCGGGCAACGGCAAGGAGCTCTCGGTAAACTTGGCCCCACTTACAGGAAACCTTGTAATTGTAGCACATTCCGATACTCTTATACAGAAGAAATACGGCAATGCCGCATACCAGACTGCAAGATGGGAGCTTGGTGCCCAGTTTAAGGCCACATTGAACAAGGACCTGATGAAAAACCTGAAGATCAACACAGCCCTTACCCTCTTCTCTGATTATCTCAACAAGCCAAAGAATATGCAGGTAAACTGGGATATGCAGCTTACATACAAGCTGAACAAGTACATGCAGACAGGCATAAGGACCAACCTTATTTATGATGACAACATCCTCTTTACCAGCAACAGGAAATTCTTCAACGAAAAGACAGGAGAAATGGAGAATGTGATGCAGCCAAGGGTACAGCTGCAGGAGGTGTTCAGCATAAACTTCGCATACACCTTTGGTGTATTCAAGAAATAGCCTCTATCACTGCAGGCACTCCCACAATTTCACACACTGCACAGCCTCTGCCACATCGTGCACCCTCAAGATATCGGCACCCAGAAGAAGTGCCTGAAGGTTCATTGCGCAGGTACCGGCCAATGCCTCATCGGGAGTAATGCCAAGAGGTTTCCATATCATCCCCTTGCGTGAGATTCCTACAAGGAGCTTCCTCTCCACACCGGCAAATTCTGCCACTTCACCCTTCATCTGCGGCATCCCCTTGAACAGCGTATAGTTCTGCTCCATATTCTTGGCAAACCCAAACCCAGGGTCCATAATGTACTCCTTGATTCCGCAGGCTGCCGCCCTCCTTTCAAAAGACTTGAAATAGCGGACAACCTCCTCCACTACCCCGCTGGGATAATCGCACATCTGCTGCATGGTACTTGGAGTGCCCCTCTTGTGCATGGCAATATACGGCAACCCAAGTTCGCCTACCGTAGAAAGCATATAGGGATCATCCTCCCCGGCAGAGATGTCATTCACAATGAACTCCCCAATAATATCATAGGCACGGCGCACAATATCACTTCTGAAAGTATCAATTGAAATCTTTACTCCCGACAGATTTTCCCTGGCTACAAGCTCAAGCACACCTTTGAGATACTCCCACTCCTGCTCCAAGGAGACCGGAGTGCTCCCCGGACGGGTGGAACATGCCCCCAAATCAACAATTGAGGCTCCCTGGGAGACCATCTGCCCAATCCTGGACAAAACCTCCTGCGCAGCAGTTAATCTGCTTCCGCTGAAGAAAGATTCATTGTTCACATTTATGATGCCCATAACCTGAGGGCGTACAGAGGGTGAAGGTGCCATATATACTCCAAAAATTGTCGGGATGAAATGAAAAAATCTTTCACAAATTTAGAAGTATTTTCTCATTTTAAAGTTTTATCTTTGTTAATTGGATAAAAATGTAAAAAGATGCTCATAGTACTGGAAGGACTTGACGGTGCAGGCAAAAGCACCCAGGTAAAGAGACTGAAAGAATATTTGACAAGCAAAGGGGTAACCCTAAGATACCTCCATTTTCCAAGGTATGATTCCCCACTTTATGGAGAACTTATAGGGAAATATCTCCGTGGGGATTTTGGAAGCATTGAGCAGGTGCACCCGCAAATTGTGGCACTCCTGTTTGCTTTGGACAGGATGGATGCAGCGGCAACCATAAAGGAGTGGCTTGCAGCAGGCGATTGTGTTCTGCTTGACAGATATGTGTACTCCAACATAGCCTACCAGTGCTCAAAAATAATGATGCAGCCGCAGTTTGCGCAGAACCGCGAGCAGCTTGCCAAGGAACTGAGAGACTGGATCTTTGATACCGAATACAACAAATACGGCATTCCTAAACCGGACCTTAACCTGTTCCTTAACGTTCCCATTGAGTTTGTAGACTCCAAGCTTAAGGAGAGCCGCAACGGCGACGACGACAGGGACTACCTCAACGGTAAGGAGGACATTCATGAGGCCGACATCAAATTCCAAATCTCTGTGAGGGAAATTTATCTGCAGCAGACAGAGCTTGACCCCAACTTTGTAAAGGTTTGCTGCGAGGATGCAAATGGGAAAATGCTCCCTCCGGCAGAAATTTTTGCAAACATCAAGGAGCAGGTTGACAAACTTTTTTAGTTTAAGGAAAGATGAAATTTCTTAGGGCCATATGCAGATTTGCCTTTGGACTCCTGTTCATTTTTGCAGGATTCATAAAGGGTATAGACCCTATTGGCACAGCCCTCAAGATAAAGGAGTACATTGGGGCATTCCACCTGGATTCGCTTGATTTCCTCTCAATCCCCCTATCGCTGATCCTTACCTGGGCAGAGTTCCTTATAGGAGTAGCCATACTCAAAGGATTGAAGATGAAGCTATTCTCAAAAATAGCCCTTGCATTTATAATCATCTTCACACTCCTCACCCTATGGATTGCCATAGCAAACCCTGTGAGCGACTGCGGTTGTTTTGGAGAGGCCATCCATCTGAGCAACAAGGCCACATTCATAAAGAACCTCATCCTTCTGGGTGCCGCACTGGTAATCTTCTTTCAAAGGAACAAGTACCATACAATCGCCCGCCCCAAAGTTGAATGGGGATACCTTGGGATCTACTCCATCCTCATCATAGGTCTGCAGATATACTCGCTGATGAAGATTCCACAGATAGACTTTGGTATCTACAAGCCAGGCACAGACCTTATTGCACGGCAGCAGCAGTATCAGGAAAGGGAGTATGAAACCACTTTCATCTACTCAAAGGACGGCGAGGAAAAGACATTTACAATAAATGATCTTCCCGACAGCACCTGGACATTTGTAGATGCCAGAACTGTTCTGGTGAGTGGTGCAGCCGAAGATGCCAGCGTGGACTTCTCCTTCATTGATTCACACGGCAACCCTGTAGGAAATGAAATAGTACAGCAGAGAGGTCCGGTATTCTTTATCTCCATTTACAACGCCAAAGCCTTGGGTCCGCGTGCCGTAAAGAAGATAATGAACCTTGCAGACACCCTCTACAGGCATAACCTGCAGCTCTACATTATAAGCGCAAACAGCGTTGAGACAACACAGGCCCTCTTTGAACCATACGAGCAGGAAGACGGGCGTACATACTCCATCCTCTATTCAGACTACAAGGCTGTAATCTCGCTGAACCGCTCCAGCGGTGGACTCACATATGTGAACAGCGGCATTATAATAAAGAAATGGGCAAGGGAGAACTACCCTATAGACAACATTACAGACATCCTTAAGGAAGATCCCGAAATAATCACCGCCCAGACCCGTATAAGCGAGCAGCTCTTTGCAGAGATATCGCTATTTGTCATATTGTGCCTGATAATGATAATAAGGTTCATATCCAGGCTTGTATACAAACCACAATTCAAAACTGTAATATTCAAGAAATGAGCCATATGAAAAGACTGACCTCACTATTTGCCGCTTTGGCGGCCATTGTTTTAGTTTCATGCTGCAGCAAGCCGGAAAAACCCAAAAATGTAATATACCTCATAGGTGACGGTATGGGCTTTGGTGCCGTATCATCGCTGCTGCTGAGCGAAGATGCCCAAACAGGCTTTGAAATGGCTCCGGTAATTGGACTCAACGAAACCCAGTCTGCCAACAACCACGTAACCGACTCCCCCGCCGGCGGCACAGCCCTTGCAACAGGCACCCGTACCCGCAACGGTTTCCTTGGAGTTGACCCGGATACCGTACAACTTACAAGCATACTCAAAAAGGCACAGGCAATGGGCAAGAAAACCGGTATAGTGGTGAACACCACCCTTACCGAGGCAACCCCAGGCGCCTTCTACGCCGGTGTACCATCCCGTTCAATGAGCTATAAGATTGCAGAACAGTTCACACAGAGCGGCGTGGATGTAGCTATTGGTGCAGGCCTCTCAGCCTTCATCAACCGCCCCGATTCGGTGGATATGACAGCTGTACTTATTGGGAAGGGATACGATGTATACTTAGACTGGAAATCTGTGCTGAACACAAATTCTGAAAAATTTGTCGGGATACTGGAAATGGGAGATGTGCACCGCAGGAACAAATCTTCAAAAACCGCTTCTGCCGCTGATGGTGCAGAAGTTTGCCTTGCCGCAAAACTTGCAGCAGAGGGTGGAAATCTTGATACTGTAAGGTTCTCCGAGCCGGTGGAATACCTTGGAAAGGCTTGTACAAAAGCCCTTGAGCAGCTTTCAAAAAATGCTCCCGACGGATTCTTCCTTATGATTGAGAGCGCCATCATAGACGGATACGGCCACAACAACGATTCAGAGGGGATGGTAGAGGAGATGAAGGAGTTTGACACAACCCTGAAGATCCTTGCAGACTACGTGAACAAACACCCTGAAACCCTCCTTGTAGTAACCGCAGACCACGAGACCGGCGGCACCGCAGTAGGCTATAAAGGCCACGCAGTTGGCGAGCAGATACCCGTACACCTTACCTTCAGCACCAAAGGCCACACCGGCACAGTAGTTCCAATCTTCGCCTACGGCGCAGGTGCAGAAAAATTTGCCGGAATCTTCAAGAACTGGGAGATCCCTGGGATTATTGAGGGGTTGATGAGGTAACTCATTTAAGAATATACCTCACTCCGCAATCCAGAATATATTCCAGCACATCCTTAAAGATGCCCTTTATCTCGGAGGGTGTGCATATATCGCTGGTGTCTCCGCATTCATCCAAAATACGCTGAGGCAGTTGTTCTATAGGCAAGTTAAGGAAGGCTGCCATCTTTGCGGTATCCTCACGGTCTACTGTGGCCAATTTCTTGCTTTCAATCTCTGTCCTGTAATCGGTGGTTATATACTCTATCACCAATTCCTTGCGGTAGTTTATATCTGCACTTACGCAATCACCAAACGGTAGGTCACCGTCTGCTTCTGCAATGATTTTACTGTAATCAGCCATATGTTTGACTATAAAAAATTTGTCGGGACTATAATCCCGACAAATTTAATGATTTTATTTCACCTGCACCATCTCCACCGGCTGTGTCTGGCTGGCATCAAGAGGATGCCACTGGTATTTCACTTTGCCAAAGTCTATGGCGCCAAGATCAATGCAACGGATGTTCACATTGTAGGCGGTGTGGTAGTAGACTTTCCTGTGGGTAAGGTCTATTGAGCTGGTCCACTGGGTTGCGCTTGGGATGTCAGGGAACTTGGTCCCGACATTGGTTTCAAAACCTAGCGGAACATCAAAGAAGTTCAAAAGATGGAAGGTCTGGAACACTGTAGAAGGAGCATCTGCCAATTGAGGGGCAGTGTTGCGGATGAAAGCTGCCCTGATAAAGCGTGAAGGAGGGGTAGCATCGCCTGGGATACCCAAAAGCCCCGAACCGCTTCCAATAGGGTTGACTGTGAACTCGCCCATATTGTGGGCATTGGCTGTACCGCCGTAGAGGTTCACATAGTTGCTCAAGTTTGTGAGATGCCACTCAAATCCTGGGGCATTGGTTATTACGCCTACCGTATTCTCATAGAAATGAGGCACTCCGTCTACAATCTCAAGCACCACCTGTCTGCCGTTAGATTCACCAATTCTCCAATGTATCACAGCATTGCCTACCAGTCCTGTTACAATTGCCTTGCCGTTCAACAGTTCATTCTTCACCTCATCTATTGAAGAGAATTGGGTAAGGATCCACTGGTTGAGCTGCATGTCGGCAACGGTTATGTCGCGCTTTTGCGGATCAAAACTCTGGTATGAACCGTACTCAGGAAAGAAGAAGAGTCCGCAGGAAAGGCCTGCCTCGTTTATTCCTTCGGCTATGAAATTCTTGTCGGCAACGGTCAATCCTACCACCCCGTATTTTGCAGTGAAGTACATTCCTTTACCCCCGTCGGGAGTATAAGAGAAAAGCTGTTCTCCCCTTGGGATGATGGTGTAACCGCTCTCAAGGTATCCTTTTGCCCACTCAATGGTCCTTGCCTGGATGTAGCTTCCATCTTTGGCAGTTAGGGCAATTCCTGTACATGCTCCAGCAGGCACCGCCATGCTGAAGGCTGCTATTAGTCCCATAAGTAATACTGATTTATTCATAACTATTTTTATTGAACATTTACCAATACCTAACACTCTAATGGTGTTTTTGTTGCAATTTTGATTATCTTTACACCCAAATTTTTCATTTTAACACACTATGTCAAATAACGCACTAATGGCAGTGTCTCCAATTGACGGCAGATACCGCAAACAAGTTGAAGATTTGAGCCTGTACTTTTCTGAGTACGCACTTATCAAATATAGAGTAAGGGTTGAGATTGAGTATTTCATTGCCCTATGTGAGCTTCCTTTGGAGCAGCTCAAGAGTTTTCCTGCAGAGAAATTTGCAGCTTTGAGAGATATCTACAACAATTTCTCATGCGAGGATGCACAGAGAGTTAAAGACATTGAGAAGGTTACAAACCACGATGTAAAGGCTGTTGAGTACTTCATAAAGGAGGAGTTCAAGAAACTTGGCATTGAGAAATTCGGAGAGTTCGTTCACTTTGGACTTACTTCACAGGACATCAACAACACTTCAGTTCCACTAAGCCTTCTTGAGGGCATCAGGGATGCATATATGCCTGCCTTGAACGAGGTAATTGAGATCCTTGAGGGCTTTGCAAAAGAGTGGGAGAACGTTTCAATGCTTGCACATACTCACGGCCAGCCTGCTTCCCCTACCCGTTTGGGCAAGGAGATTTATGTGTTTGTAGCACGTCTTAAAGAGCAGTTGAGACTTTTGGAGACTGTTCCTTACTCAGCAAAATTCGGTGGAGCAACCGGAAACTTCAATGCACACAACTTTGCATATCCGGGCATTGACTGGAACAAGTTTGCAGCTTCATTTGTAGAGGGCAAGCTTGGTCTTAAACGTTCATACCCTACCACCCAGATTGAGCATTACGACAATCTTGCAGCACTTTTCCACAACCTTGAGAGAATCAACACAATCCTTATTGACCTTGCAAGGGATATGTGGACATATATTTCTATGGAGTACTTCCGCCAGAAAGTTAAAGCAGGCGAGGTTGGTTCTTCTGCTATGCCTCACAAGGTTAACCCTATTGACTTTGAGAACGCAGAGGGCAACTTTGGCATAGCTAACGCAATCTATGCACACCTTGCTTCAAAACTTCCTGTATCAAGACTCCAGAGAGACCTTACAGACTCTACAGTATTGAGAAACGTAGGTGTTCCATTGGCTCATTCAATCATCTCACTAAGATCATTGAAGAAAGGTCTTGGCAAGCTTATCCTCAACGAGGCTGCCCTTGACAGGGACCTTGAGGCTAACTGGGCAGTGGTTGCAGAGGGTATCCAAACCGTATTGCGCCGCGAGGGTTACCCTAACCCTTACGAGGCTCTGAAAGCCCTTACCCGCGGAAATGCAGGAATCACCAAGGAGAGCATCCAGGAGTTTGTTAAAGAGTTGAATGTAAGCGACTCGGTAAAACAGGAGATTCTGGTTATCACCCCTCAGAATTATGTAGGAAAATAATACAGGAGTGGCCCTTCAACGGGCCATTTCTTTTATACGGCAACAACATGAAGAAGTTCATCACCCTTTGTGCAGCAGCACTCCTGAGCATAGCGGCATTTGCCCAGCAGCCCAAATATGAAACATATTTTACTCCCGACAGGCTCCGCATAGACCTCACCTTTGCTGGAGATGCTTCATACCAGAAAATCTATCTCGACGGCCTGGTAAAGGAGTGCGCCTGGAGCGGTTCCAAAACCAATCTCATAGACACCTTCAACTATGGGGAGTACCGCCTTGAGGTGCAGACACTGCAGGGAGAGGCAATCTACTCTAAGGGGTTCAATACCCTGTTCCAGGAGTGGAGGACCACCGCTGATGCCGTTACAACACCTCAGGCATTCTGCAGTTCGTATACTATCCCATACCCTAAGGAGGAGGTTGTACTGAAGGTATATGAAAGGGTAAAGGCTACGGGGGTGTACAGTGAAATTTTCTCTGTCGGGATTAACCCTGCCGACAAACTTATAAGCCATGAGGTGGCAAACAGCTGGAAGGTATCTTCATTGATGCAGAATGGGGATCCTGCCACAAAAGTGGACCTGTGCTTCATTGCAGAGGGATATACAGCCCAAGAGATGGAGAAATTCCGTGCAGATGCCCTCCGCTTTACGGAGTATCTCTTTACTATGGCTCCGTACAACAGGCACAAGGAGGATTTCAACATATGGCTTGTGGAGAGTGTATCTGAAGAGAGCGGTACAGACATCCCCCATGAGGATGTGTGGAAGAAGACCGTTGCAAATTCAAACTTCTACACCTTCCGCTCAGACCGCTACCTTACAGCACAGAACCAAAAGACAATCTGCCAGATAGCAACCGCTGCACCATACGATGCCCTTTATGTGATTGTGAACAATGAGAAATATGGCGGCGGCGGAATCTACAACTTCTACGGCTTGAGCGCCAGCAACTGCAAATGGGCAGAAGAGGTCTTTGTGCACGAGTTCGGACACAGTTTTGCAGGACTTGGAGATGAGTATTATGATTCAAGCACTTCATATGAGGAGTTCTACAATATAAAGATTGAGCCTTGGGAGCCAAACCTTACAACCCTTGTAAACTTTGAATCAAAGTGGAAAGATATGCTTCCTTCCGGCACTTCTGTACCTACCCCTCCCCTAAGTGACCCAAAAGACAACGTCTCAATGGGCGTTTTTGAGGGCGGCGGATATATGGCCAAAGGAATTTACCGTCCGGTTATGGACTGCCGCATGAAGACAAACCAGGCACAGGGTTTCTGTCCTGTATGCCAGAGGGCAATTGAGAAAATGATTGGATATTACTGCAAATAGTATCTGCCAGGATGAAGAATTACAAATATTTCCTTTTTGATCTCGACCGCACACTGTGGGATTTTGACAAGAATGCCAAGACCGCACTGTTCAAGCTGGTAGATTCCCAGCGGATTGGAGAGTTGTTTGGAGTAATGGACAAGGAGGAGTTCTTCCAGAAGTATGAGGTGATCAACCAGGGATTGTGGAGGCAGTATGAAAAGGGGGAAATCCAGAAGGAGGAGCTCCGCTGCAACAGGTTCCTCTTTACCCTGCAGCAAATAAGGGATGAGGCACCGGCCGGATCTCTCCCTGCCCACAGCTATTCCCAAGAGCAGATGCTGAGTTTTGCCAGGGCTTTTGGGGAGAAATATCTGGAGTTCATGGCTATGGAGAGTTCTGTGGTTCCGGGAGCTGAGGAGGTACTCAAGGCTGTGAAGGCAAAAGGGGGCAAGGTTGCCATAATATCCAACGGTTTCAAGAGCGTACAGTACAGGAAGATGAACACCACCTGCATACACAAATATGTGGATGCGGTTGTCCTTTCAGAGGAGGTGGGAGTTATGAAACCTTCCCATATAATCTTCCGCAAGGCTCTGGAGGCCATATGTGGGGAGGAGTACTACAAACAGGCCCCATCCCGTGCCAGGAATGAGGCCATTATGGTTGGTGATGATTTTCCCAATGACATTGAAGGAGCCCAGATTTTTGGCATAGACCAGTTCTACTACAACCCATACAGGAGGGAGTGTGACGGCGGCCCGACATATGAGGGACACAACCTTACAGATCTGCTCAAATATATCTGATTGCAGGCAACAAAACTATTCGTTACAGGGAGTAATGATGAAAACCTCCTCATCTTTCTGGTGGAAAAGGTACTGCTCCCTGGCAAACTTCTCAAGGCTGTCCTTGTTGGATGTGAGCTCCTTAAGCTTCTCGTCTGTCTGCTGTATGGCTTCCCTGTAATGCACCTTCTGCCTCTCCTGCTGCTTTACTGTACTGAGGTCATTCATCCACACAAAAATATTGTTGGTATCTATGAACAGAACCCACACCAGAAAGAACACGGATACCACCACATACTTGTTTCGGACCATTCTCAAAACTTTAGACTCGCCAAAGGCCTTTTTTATTGTGCTGATAACGTTGTTTGCCATATTTTTACTAATTTAGCGCAAAATTAATTTAAAAATTCATAAAAATTATGAAACCGGCATTAATTATTTTGGCCGCAGGAATGGGCAGCCGCTACGGTGGATTGAAACAGATGGACGGCGTTGGTCCTAATGGTGAGACAATTTTGGATTATTCTGTATATGACGCTATAAAAGGTGGATTTGGTAAAGTGGTTTTTGTAGTACGCAAGAACTTCAGACACGATTTTGAGGAGAAGATTGCAAGCAAGTACAACAGTTTCATTGAGGTAGCATTTGTAGAGCAGGAGCTTGACAAACTTCCATACGGCTTTACCCTTAAACCCGGCCGTGAGAAACCTTGGGGAACAGCACATGCAATGCTTATGGCTGCCGAGGTTGTAAATGAACCTGCAGCAGTAATCAATGCAGACGATTTCTATGGCAGGGAATCGTTCAGGGTACTGGGCGAGTTCCTCAGCAACAATACAGAAAATAAAGGCAAATACTGCATGGTTGGCTTCAACCTCAACAAGACATTGTCTGAGAACGGAGAGGTTTCAAGGGGAATCTGCACAGTGGATGCAGACAATTACCTTACCACCGTTGAGGAGCACCACAAAATTGCAGAGCAGGACGGCACAATCACCGGCATTGGCATGAACGGAGCCCGCAGAACCCTTTCACCTGAAGCTTATGCATCAATGAACATGTGGGGCTTTACTCCCGACATCTTCACCCACACAGAAAAACTCTTCAAGGAATTCCTCAAGAAGAATGAGAATGAGCCTAAAAAGGAGTTCTATATCCCATTCGTTGTAAATGAGGCCATTGAGAAGAAAGGATGCTCAGTTAAAGTTCTTTCCACTCCCGACAAATGGTTTGGCGTAACCTTCCAGGAAGACAGACCTTCTGTAGTGGAAAAACTGAAAAAGATGACCGAGGAGGGACTTTACCCGTCTCCACTGTTCTAACAATATGCTTAAAAGACTTTTCAACCATTTACCCAGCCTCAACCAATGCTGGGTAATTGTTTTTTTTCTGATAGTGGTTGGGGGACTGGGGGTGGGGACACTGCTCACAGCAATCTGCGGATATATGGGGATTGATGCCACATCAATAAACCCGCTCCTCTCCTATGTGCTGCCCATCATTCCGGCTCTTCTGTATATCCATTTCTCAGCTCCGGAAACTGGAGACGGCACTTCCATAGGCTTCAGGCCGGGAAAACTGGCATATTATCCCCTTTATGCAGCGGCAATACTGGCCCTTGGCTTTGTAACGGAGCCATTAAGCAGCCTGTTCCCTATGCCGGAATATATGCTGGAAATATTTGAAAAGATACTCAACAACTCCATTTGGGCCTTCATAACCACTGTGGTTGCCGCCCCGATACTGGAGGAATACCTGCTTAGAGGTGTCATTGAAAGGGGTCTTCTCAAGCATACCACACCACTGCAGGCCATACTGTGGAGCTCGTTCTTTTTTGCAGTGATTCACCTCAACCCATGGCAAGCCATAGGGGCCTTTACTGCAGGTCTTTTCCTTGGATGGATCTACTGGAAAACCCGCTCACTCACCGCCTGCATCTTCATTCATGCCGTAAATAACGGCACTGCCTATTTTATACAACTGCTCAACCCGGAACTTCCGGCTGGATGCACATACAAAGATTTCCTTGATATGCACATGCCTGGCTGTTACTGGATAGTTTTTGTTATATTTGCATTTTTATTGGCAGCAATTTTGCTATACCTTAACAAGAGATTAACAGGCACACTATATGAATAAGCTATATCCATTGAAATTCATTCCCGACGCAAGAGAGAGGATTTGGGGAGGAGATTACCTTGCAAAGAAACTGGGCAAGCCATTTGATGAGGATTTTGCAGGGAAACCAGTTGGCGAGAGCTGGGAACTTTGGAGCCTTTACGGAGGAAGTTCTGTAGTACAGAACGGCTTCCTTGCCGGCAACACCCTGGATGAGCTTATGGAGATATACCTTGGAGACCTTGTAGGCGAAGGCGTTTACAACTGGTACAAAGGGGACTTCCCCGTGCTTGTAAAAATCCTTGACATAAAGGACAAGATATCTGTTCAGGTACACCCTGGCAATGATATTGCATTTGAGAGGGAGAACTCATACGGCAAAGCAGAGCTGTGGTATGTAATGGAGGCATCTGAAGATGCTAGACTTTATGTGGGTTTCAACAAGGATGTTACCCCTGTAGAGCTTTACGAGAAATGCAAGGACGGTACCGTTAAGGAACTTCTCAACTGCATCCAGCCTAAAAAAGGGGATTGCCTGTACATCCAACCCGGATGTATCCACTCTGCAGAGGGAGAGGTTGTAATAGCAGAGATCCAGCAAAGTTCAGACATATCATACAGATTGTATGACTGGGGCCGCGAGAACAATCCTGCAACTGCCAGAAGAATAGATCTCGAAGATGCAATTGATGTAATAGATTACTCAAAATTTGAGAAGGAGAATTTCTATTTCAGCCAGGTTGGAGGCAATACAACTATTGCAGACACATCAAACTTCATTGTAAAGACAGTTGAGCTGCAGAAATCCGTTTCAGTGGTACCTTCGTTGCACGGAAGCTTTACAGTATATATGTGCATTGAGGGAGAAGCTGCCCTTAAAATGAACGACAATTCAAGTTACATGATATCCAAAGGGGAGACAATCCTTGTTCCTGCTTCAATGGATGACTTCACTCTTGTACCGGTAAACAGCACAGCACTGCTGCTTGAGATAACAATGCCACAGCTTGCAGAAGAGCCCGACACATATCTCAACTACGACGAGCCTGAAGATGAGGCCCACGGCTCATACAAGGACTCTGTAAGCGAGATCAGCTGCGACGGGGAGACATTTGAAGATGAGGACGATGATCACCACTGCGGCTGCGGACATGATCACCATCATGATAATTGCAGTTGTGGAGGGCATCACCATCATCATGAGTGCAGTTGCGGCAGCCACTCACACCAGCACTCACACTGCGGCATGGATGCATTTGAAGAGGACAATGACAATGTGCACCCTGCACAGAGATTCATGAAGAGGAACTGATGACACCGGAAGTTAGAATAGACAAATTCCTTTGGGCAATAAGGGTATTCAAGACCCGCTCCGAGGCTGCTGACGCCTGCAAGACCAACAAGGTTTATGTAAACGGCTCCGAGGCCAAATCATCACGAAATGTAAAAGAGGGCGACATCATTACCGTGCGTAAAGGTGCCATCAGATACCAGTACCAGGTGCTTACCCCCATAGACAAACGCCAGGGAGCGGCACTTGTACCGCAGTACGCATTGAACATCACTCCGCAGGAAGAGCTTGACAAGCTGAATGCACCAAACGAAACCATCTTCCTAAAACGCGACCGCGGCACAGGAAGACCTACCAAAAAGGAAAGAAGGGATATTGAAAAACTTCTGGGATTGTAGAAACTGTCGGGAAGATGACAATTACAGTTTCTGCTCCGGTTTTGGCTCTGAAGCCGGTTTTGGCTGTGGTGCAGGTTTAGGTTTTGCATTGGCAACATTCATTGCCCTGTCAACCCCAAGTGTAGCAAAAGCCTTGATTGCCTCAATGGCCTTGTCCTCAATGAACGGAAGTTCCTTCTGCTCATCTGAAGTCCATTTTCCAAGAACATAATCCACCTGACGTCCTTTGGCAAAGTTGTCGCTGATACCTACGCGCAATCTTGCGTAGTTGCTGTTGCCAAGGCACTCGTCAATATTTTTAAGGCCGTTATGTCCACCTGCACTACCCTGTTTGCGCATTCTCTGGGTTCCGAACGGAATTGCAAGATCATCAAGCACAACAAGGAGATTCTCCTGTTTTATCTTCTCTGCCTGCAACCAGTAGTTCACAGCCTTGCCGCTCAAGTTCATATATGTTGAAGGCTTGAGAAGAATGAGTTTGTGTCCCCTTACAGACACGGTACAGGTAGAACCATATCTGCCGGAAATAAAAGAAGTGCCGGACGCTTTTGCAAAAGCATCCAGCACTTTGAAACCTATATTGTGACGGGTATCTGCGTATTCAGCACCAATGTTGCCCAATCCTGCAATAAGAAAGTTCATACCCGCCCTACAATTATCAGTTATTTATTATTTTTTACCAGCTTTAGCAGCTGCAGCAGCACCTAGAGCAGCACGTGTCATCTTAACAGCGCAGATGATGGTTGCTTTAGGAGAAACGATGTTGATGCCCTCGTAGCTAAGGTCACCAGCAACGATAGTCTTGCCAAGACCTAGAGTAGTGATGTCTACCTCTAGAGTATCAGGAAGGTTCTCGATAGGAGCAGAAACTTTAAGTTTTCTTGAAGAAACCATTAGTTTACCACCCTGTTTAACGCCCTCTGAGTTACCAGTGATAACAACTGGAACATCAATAACAACTGGTTTCTCTGGGTTGATAGCCAAGAAGTCAGCGTGAAGAGCCTCGTCAGTTACCGGATGATACTGGATAGCGTGGAATACGCACTGGTATACTTTACCCTCTACATCAATGTCAAGAATGTATGAAGAAGGGGTGTGAGTAATTTTAGTCAACTCTTTAACGTCTAGTGAGAAGTTAACGTTCTCAACGTGGCTTCCGTAGATAACGCAAGGAACCTGCTCGTTTCTGCGGATCTGTTTTAGGCTCTGTTTGTTGCCGATTGTTCTTGCAGAACCTGTTAGTGATAGGTGTTTCATTGTTTTAAATAATTTTTTGTGTTACTCAGTCTGGATTTTCCAGACCCCATTGCACCAAAAAGCAGTGCAAAAAGATATGCCCACTTTTTGTGAGCCGCAAAAGTAGTGATTTTCTTTGTATTTGCAAAAAATAAAAAGGGCAACCGTTCAAGGCTGCCCTTCTGTTTCCGCTATGGGATATCTTATCTGATGGAGCTCTACTCAAATGAGTATTTTTTACCGTACTCCATCATCTGCTCAAGATAGTTGTCATTATAAACAACCTCGTATTCTACAACTTCGCCCTGCTTGTTGGTTACAGGAACGATTGTTGGGTTGATGAAGCCCTTGTATGGTTTAAGCTCCAATGAAGCGTATCTCTCCTTAACCTCTTTGTGAAGCTCAGGATTGATATGAACAGCATATTTCTCAACAAGTTCTTTACCTGCTTTGTAATCACCCTCCGACTTGATTCTCTGAACCTCAGCCAAAAGTTTGCCGAACAAACCGCGCAATGCCTGGAAATCGTTGATTACAAAATATGTCTTTCCGTCTCTTGTAACTTTCTCAATCACATCTTTCTCTGCACCGGTCTTCTCTTTAAGGCCGTTCTCATAACACCACTCTGCAATAAGTTTCCTGTCCTGCATATGTGCCTCGGTATTGGTCTTGCCAAGCTCAATTCTCACAAACTGGGTAAAGATGCCGTTCTTGATGAAGTTGATGTACTCAGCCTTGTAAGCCTCCTCGTTTGGAAGGATACCAAGCTCTACAAGTTTCTGGTCTGCAACATAGTACAAGCCAAACAAGTCTGCCCTTGCCTCCTCAAGTGTTGAGTTGTACTCACCAAGTGCAGTTGCAGAAACTCCAGGAAGCAACTGACCTGAACCGTGGCCAAGACACTCGTGCAAATCTGTATGAAGGTTACCTGTAAGGTTACCGTACTCCTTAACAAGTCTCTTCTCCTCATCATCCCATGAGAACTCATTGGTCATGCTCTTTGGAGACTCCTCAGCAGCAAAATTGTATGCATCGGTAATGTTTGCAATGGTAACGGATTTTGAACCGTACTCCTTTCTGATCCAGTTTGAGTTAGGAAGGTTAATCCCGATAGGGGTTGCAGGGAAACAGTCGCCGCCAATGCAAGCCACATTGATAACCTTTGCAGTAACACCTTTCACCTCTTTTTTCTTGAACTTGCCGTCTACCGGAGAGTTGTCCTCAAACCACTGGGCGTTATCGCTGATAAGCTGGGTTCTGCGTGAAGCAGCAATATCCTTGAAGTTAACTGAAGACTCCCAGGTTGCCTTACGGCCAAGAGGGTCGTTATAATCCTCAATGAAACCGTTGATGAAGTCTACCTGGCCCTGGTTCTCCTGTACCCAAGCTACATTGTAGTCATCCCAAGTTTTAAGGTCACCAGTCTTGTAGTACTCAATCAAAAGGGCAATGTAGTCTTTCTGTGCCTGGTTCTCTGCATACTCTGCAGCCTTCTCCAAATGGATGATGATTGCATTGATAGAATTTGAGAATCTGCCGCCAACCTTGTAAACCTCCTCAACCAGCTTGCCGTTTTCCTTTACAAGTCTTGTATTGATTCCGTATGCATAAGGTCTTGGATCCTTAGGATCCTCCATAGCAGCATAGAATTTGTTCACCTCATCCTTGGTAATGCCCTCACCATAGAAGTTAACAGCCGAAGCCTCCACTATATCCTTGTCGCTTCCGGTATATTTTCTCTGCGGATAAAGCTCAGGATCAAACATTACAGGAATATAGTCATAGCATCCCTTCTCAGCCTTGATATTGTCCAATAGGGAAGCAAAGTACTCCTGTGTGCACTCAGGCATAATCTTGTCCTCTGCATAGTGGTGATGGATACCGTTGCTGAAGAACACTCTCTTGGCATATACCATAAATTTCTGCCACTGCTCACACTCCCTGTCTCCATTGTAGTTCTCTATAATTCTCTCAAGAGTCTTTCTGATTCCAAGGTTGTATTTGAAGTTCTGGCTGAAAAGGATATCCCTACCGCATTTTCCAGCTTCGCTCAAATGGTAGATGTAGGCTTTCTGCTGAAGTGTCAGTGAATCCCATCCCGGGATCCTGTACCTGAGCACCTGGATATCTGCAAATTCGTCAACCGTATACTTGAACGGCTCCTCTTTAGATTGGGTTCCCTGTGAGCACGATGTTGCCACAAGGCCAAACCCGCATACGCATAACATAGTTTTTAAGAAATTCATATAGTTTTTTATTGTTGATTATTGTCGGGATTATTGTCAATATTACTGTCGGGATTATTCTCCCCACTATTGTTGTTTTTATGTTTGTTTCTCATTGATGATACCATCTCCCTTACGGTTGCATACCCTTTCAGGAATGCAGTTACAATGTTTTCCAAAGCCGAAAGCTTTGATACTGCATAATCTATATAGGTAAGGGGGTTGAGATATTTTTTGATGGTGTTCAGATGTGCTCCAAGCTCCATCTCCTTCATCTTTATCTTGTATGCATTCTCCTGACGGGCTGCCTTAATGTCTTCTATCTCAGAGCCAAAGAACATACGGGAGTAAAGCTTGAACATCTTGCCAAGGAAGAGGGAATCCCTCTTTAGGTATACCACAAGGAGCACCACAACAAAAATCAGTGCAGTTGCCCCAAATCCAATTGCTGTACTCCCTACAAGTTCACCTATCATGAATGCAACGGCAAATCCTGCCAGCTGAAGTATCACCACACCCAGCATAACGGCAACAAGCACCACGAGGGTCTTGTTGGAAAGGATGGAAAAATTTTCCACACCCTTATACTTGTACTCGTCTACCCTGAGGTTGACGTAATCCTTCACAGACTGTTCCAGGCTGCCAAGTTTCACTTTGTTGTCTTGTATGTCCATAATGAGATGTTTTAGAAGTCAGGTCAAGTCACGGATCTTATTGGTCTCCAGCCATCTTTTCTTTCAGATGGTCATACTCCTGTTGAGCCTTTTCCCTAAGTTTCCTTCGGGTGTTCTCCCCTGAATCGGGAGCCAATAAGATGGCAGCTGCTGCACCTGCAAGTGCTCCGCCAATGAACGCTAGTAATCCTTTACATTTCATAACCAACAAATATATGGAAATTTTTTTCTAATTTTGTCAGTTATCCAACACATTTGGGACACATTTTGTTTAACGGATTTTAAAAAATGGGAAAAGGAATTCTTACCATAATACTGCTGGTTGTATCAAATGCATTCATGACAATGGCATGGTACGGTCATCTGAAATTTGGAGCAGATAAGATGCTTCCAAAATGGGGTATGTTTGGCATAATCATAATCAGCTGGCTAATAGCGCTTTTTGAGTACTGCTTTCAGGTACCGGCAAACCGCATTGGCTCAAACCTGCACGGCGGACCATTCTCGCTGATACAGCTGAAAGTGATACAGGAGGTAATCACACTGCTTGTGTTTGTGGCCTTCTCGGCAATCTTCTTCAAGACAGAGAGCTTTAGGATGAACCACCTCATTGCATTTGTATTCCTTGTTCTGGCAGTTTATTTTGTATTCAAAAATTAGAGACATGAAATTGATAAAATATCTTTTCGCATCATTTGTACTGTTGTTTTCTGTAGCCTCATGCGATCCTGTCAGCCAGGATCCGCCACAATTCACAGAGCAGCAGAAGACCCTGCTGGTGTATATGGTTGCAAACAACAACCTTTCATCAAATGCCACAGGCAACATCAACGCCATGCTGCAGGGATATCTTCCAACAGAAGACAATCTGCTTGTATACCTCCACTCCACTAACAGCAATCCCATCCTTTTGAGACTCTATAGGGATGAGAGAGGTGCAGCAGCTAAAGACACAGTATACCGCTTTCCACAGAGGAACTCAGCAGATCCTGCATCCCTTACCAGTGCCATGAATGTATGCCGTACAATGTATCCTGCGCAAGAATATGGTTTGGTACTCTGGTCTCATGGAACAGGCTGGCTTCCAAAACAATATTATGGAAAAACGAGATCATTCGGCCAGGACGCAGGAAACGAGATGGATATCATTGAGATGGCCAAAGCTATCCCGTTCAAGCTCAACTATGTAATTTTTGACGCTTGCCTTATGGGTGGAATTGAGGTAGCATATGAACTCAAGGATTCAGTTGACTACGTTATAGCCTCCCCTACCGAAATCTTCTCAGACGGATTTCCATACAGAAAGATGATGGAGCATATCTTCAAGTCATCTACCCAGCTCCAGGCTGTAGCACAGGAGTACTACAACCATTACAACGACAAGAGCGGTTCTTCGCGCTCAGCTACCATTGCACTCATAAAGACATCTGAACTGGACAACGTTGCCCAGAAGGCAAAGGATATTTTCAACAAATACGGCCATAACGGCAACTTGGACAACACACTTGTTGATACAACCGCCATACAGAAATACTATAGGGATCAAAAACACTGGTTCTACGATTTGGGCGGACTTGTACAGCAGTTGGCAGGTGATGATGCCGACGCGTTCAACAAGGCTCTTGAGAGTGCGGTAATCTACAAAGCCGCAACCCCTGAGTTCATATCAGTAAAGATAGACCCTGCCAAGTTCTCCGGGTTGAGCACCTACATCCCTAGCTCTAAAGCCGATGCAGAGCTGCTTGAATACTATACCAAACTCCGCTGGAACCGGGATACCGGATACATACAGACAGAGGAGAAACAGGAGTAACCGGAACAGCATACAAAAATGAAGGCGCCCAAACGGACGCCTTTATTTTTGTCTATTTCCTTTTTATCTATTTCTTTCTCTTCAAATCCTCATTTCCGGTAACATACTCCTTGTACAATCCCTTTCTGCTTGGAAGATGATCAAGATTGCCAAGGCCGTACATCATGATTGCGGTTACTGTAGATGCATGTTCCTGATACTCGGGAATGCTCTTGTTGTAAAGGTCGCGGTCTGTATGCCATATCTCACCGTACTGGAAATTGTATCCTTTGGGATCTCCAAGAGTGTGGTTCAACGAAGGGCATCCGTTCATTACAAAATAGGCATGGTCAGAGCCGCCTGCGCTTGTAGGAACAGGGCCGGGATTGCCGGTATTCTTTTTCACCTCAAACGGAAAATCAGGATTGATGCCGCTTATAGGCTCGCATACCTTAACATAATCATCATACATGGCCTCAGGAACAGTGATTCCAAGAGGTACAAGCGGACCTCCATCCCTATTGAAGTAGTTTGCCACCTTATTCAAATCAATGCAACCGCTCTCCACAAAATGTTTGCTGCCCCACAAACCGAACTCCTCAGCAGCCCATACACAGAAAAGCAAAGTCCTTTTTGGTTTTGCTCCCGACAGTGCCAGCATTCTTGCAGCCTCCATTGTTGGAGCTGTTCCAACTGCACAGTCCACACCTCCTGTTGCAACATCAAATGCATCCAGGTGACCTCCACAAAGTACATATTCGTCGGGATACTCAGAACCTTTCATCACACCTATTATATTATGGAATTTCACAGGGCCCATCTTAAAGTGGTTGCGGATATCAAACTCCAGCTGGAAATACTCCCTGCGCTCCACCTTCTTCTCAATTTCTGCATACTGGTCTTCATGCAGTTTGATGTCTGGGGTGGTTGGAAGGGTCTCCCATGTCATGTTCATGCAGTTCTTCCTGTCATACAGGCATGTCATAGGTACTCTTGAAGACTGGATAATTCCAAGAATTCCGGCTTCTACCATCTCCCTGTAGAAAAGGGCAGGCTCGTACTCATACTCCTTCATCTTCTTTGGCTGTGGTGCAGGTTGTCCCTTCTTTACCTTTGGAGGATTGTTCCTCAACTCCCTGTTGTATCTCCTTATCTCTGCATTCTCCTTATCAATCTCTGCATTCTTTGCAATTTTTGCAGCCCTTATGCTGTCTGCCTTAGCGGAATAATCGATAGGCCAACCGCTGCTCTTGCCACCAATAAGCACCCATGCACCTTTTAGCTGACCTTTCATTTTCTCAAACTCAGCTCTAGTTCTTGGCTCCTTAACCACATGACCCCTCTGCACACCTTTTGTACCGGCAGTGTATGATGGGGTCACAAACTGTAATGTAGCGCCGCTGCCGCCCAACATGCGGCCGAACCACGGTCCGCGGTTGAATCCTACAGGCATCTGGCCCACCTCCTGGCGCCAAACCTCAAGCCCCCAGCTTTTGAACATATACTCAACCCAATCTGATGCATTCTCATACGCATCGGATCCTACAAGGCGTCCTCCAAACCTGTTGCACAGGATATCTGTGAGTTCCATTGTACGGTTGTCATTCTTTCCCATCTCAATCACCTTTTCCACTACAGAATCGCTGCTTTGCGCCTGCAAAGAAGAAAAGCACAACATTGCAAGAGCCAATGCTCCTGCACCAATTCTAACAAGTCTTTTCATATTTGTGTGTATTAATGTTTCTCCCTTTTAAGATACAGATGTATTGTTACCCCTACACCTACCGATGCGAGTATGGCCACCACTACCCAACGGCTATGGAAGATGGCCATTCCAACTCCCAAAGTGAGCCATAAAGTTAATAAAATTCTTTTAAGCTGATACAACGGAATTCCCTTCCTGGAAAAATATGAATGCACATAAGGTGATAGCCTTTTATTGGAGAGGATCATCTTTACCCCACTCCTGCTTGAGCGCATATACAGCCAGATGGCCAACAACAATAGTGGCGTAGTAGGGAGGATTGGGAGAAACATCCCCAAAAATCCCAATGCCACCGCCAATGATGCTATTGCTATGTATATGTATTTCCTCATTTTTTTATTAACTTTGGCAAAGATAAACCTAAAATTCAAAACTATGGTGCCTTTGACACAAATGCTTCATTTCTCCATTTCAGCTTTTGTTGATGCCCTGTCGGGAGCCTTATGGGGATGGCCTACAATCATTCTTCTTTTTGGAACACACATTTACCTTACCGTTATCCTCAAATTTCCTCAAAGGAAAATCTTTAAGGGAATCAAGCTTTCGTTTACAAGAGATGAGGGTTCCTCGGGCGATGTGAGCCAGTTTGGAGCACTTGCCACCTCCTTGGCAGCAACCATTGGTACAGGAAACATCATTGGTGTGGCAACCGCCATCACCCTTGGCGGCCCCGGTGCAGTGCTGTGGTGCTGGATGGCCGGTTTCTTTGGAATAGCAACCAAATACAGCGAGGGACTCCTCGCCATCAAATACAGGGTAAAAAGCCACGACGGCACTATGATAGGTGGCCCAATGTATGCCCTTGAGAGGGGCCTTAAGATGAAATGGCTGGCAGTATTGTTCTGCGTATTTACAGCCATTGCCGCTTTTGGTATTGGAAACTCCGTGCAATCAAACGCAATTGCATCACTCCTTGCACAGCCTGGGCTTCTTGGAGAGTCATACACCGGTATCTCCACACAGATTACAGGTCTTGTAGTTGCAACCCTTGTGGCACTTGTAATCATCTTTGGAGTAAAGGCCATTGCCAAAGTATGCGAGGCGCTGGTTCCGTTCATGGCCATTTTCTATGTGCTTGGCTGCGTTGCAATCCTTTGCATCAACTGGGAGTTCATTGGCCCTGCAATAAACCTTATCGTAAAATCTGCATTCACCCCACAAGCGGCAGGAGGAGGGTTTGTAGGCGGTACCGTTATGATGGCAGCCCGCTTTGGTATAGCCCGAGGCCTGTTCTCAAATGAATCCGGTTTGGGTTCTGCCCCTATCGTTGCTGCGGCAGCCCAGACAAGAAACCCTGTAAGGCAGGCTCTGGTTTCTTCTACAGCAACTTTCTGGGATACCGTTGTAGTATGTGCCCTTACAGGTCTGGTAATTGTGAGCAGCATCATCGCATACCCTCATATCAGTGTAAATGACGGTGCCAAACTTACCCATATGGCATTTGCGGAGATTCCATACATCGGAACCCCAATATTGGTAATAGGACTTATCACCTTCACCTTCTCCACCATCCTGGGATGGAGCTACTACGGTGAGAAAGCTATCCAATACATTGCCGGCCGCAAGACAATCTATGTGTTCAGGGGCCTTTGGATAGTTGCGGCATATCTTGGTGCAAACATAGACCTTGCCCTTGTATGGAGCATGGCAGACTGCGCCAACGCCCTTATGGCATTCCCTAACCTCATCTCATTGCTTCTTTTGAGCAAGGTAATTGCAAGGGAGACCAACAAATACCTTTGGAAAAACAGGCTTGACGAGTACTCAACCTCTGAGCCCCCTACAATTGATGACTAGACCGGGATTTTCTTCCCGACAGATACTCATAAAAAAACCGGTGACTTCTTAATTGAGGTCACCGGTTTCCTTTATTCAAAAATAAAGGAGAAGATATTTCCTGCAGGTGGACGACGCAGTCTCCTCTGCTTCGCCATTGCTTTGCAATAGCTCGCAACCGTCGAATGAGGTCCACCTGCAAGGAATATCTTCTCCTCTTTAATTAAATGCCACCAATTTTACTCATAAACTACCCTCTTCACGCGGCGTGCAACCGAAGTGAAGATCTCGTATGGGATAGTATCAAGGATCTTGGCCATATCATTTGCTGTAGGGTTATCACCAAAGATGGTAACCTTGTCGCCCACTTTTGCATCAACACCTGTAATGTCAATCATACACATGTCCATACAGATATTTCCAATGGTTGGAACCAACTGGCCGTTTACACAGAATTTTGCATTTCCACGGCTGTAGTGGCGGTTAAGGCCGTCTGCGTAGCCAAGTGGAAGGGTTGCAATTGTCTTAGGGGTATCAAGTTTGCCGTGTCTGCCGTAGCCTACTGTACCATCCTCAGGGGTAAGTTCCTTAATCTGAAGAATCTTGCAAGTAAGTGAAGCTGCAGGTTTTACATTTGCCTGGTCAACTGCACTGATACCATAGATACCTACACCAAGGCGGGCCATATCCATCTGGTACTCAGGGAACCTCTCAATACCTGCAGAGTTGAGGATATGGTGGATAGGCTTGTAATCAAGAACTGCATCAATCATTGAAGAGTGTTTCTTGTACATCTCGTACTGTCCTCTTGTGAACTCGTCGTGCTGAGGATCATCTGAAGCAGCCAAATGTGAGAATATGGACTGTACCTTAACCCTTGGTTTGTCCTGCAGGTACTCCAAAAGCTCAGGAAGTTCATCTTTCATGAAGCCCAATCTGTGCATACCTGTATCAAGTTTGATATGAACAGGATAGTGGTCTATATTTCTTGATGCAAGGTAAGCGTCAAATTTGCGCATGGCATCCATTGTAGGGATAGATGGCTCAAGGTAGTGGTTGACTATATCCTCAAATGAATCTGTACCCGCTGTAAGGACAAGGATAGGTTTCTTGATTCCGCCCACTCTAAGTTCAACACCCTCAACAGGATGGGCAATGCCAAAATAGTCTGCGCCGGCTTTCTCCATCTGGCTTGCAAACTCCACAGCACCGTGGCCGTATGAATTGGCTTTAATTAGGATAAGCAATTTGGTAGTATCTTTCAGTTTTGATCTGAAATACTTGTAGTTGTGAAGCATGTTGGCATTGTTCAACTCCAACTGTGCAAAAGAATTTTGAACTAAATCCATAAATCGTTGTATAGTTATAGGTCACTTTAATGATGTAAAATTAAAAAAAACAAACCATGAAAACCAAATCTTTTTTAGCAATTGCATGTATTGCGGCAATTTCAATTGTTTCATGCGGCACAAGAAACAAATCCATTACAGAAAAACTCGTTGGAGTATGGACCGGCATTGACACTATCCAGATTGCAACAATGGACTCAGTGGGAAACATTGCCATTGAAACCATAGCTGTCCCTATTGCAATTGAATACTTTGCAGACACCACCATGAGTGGCAAAGTGAGTTACAACGATTCCACAACAGCCAACATCTCTGCAGTTGTGATTGTAGGTGAACCTTATATCTCATATTCAGGCATTATGGAAATAAATGACGCAAAACATGACCTCAACGGAGAACTTGTTTACAGCGAGACCCCGGAGAGCCTTACAATGGAGTTTTTCTCACAAGACCCACAGACAGGGAAAGCCCACAAAGGGAAAGCAGTATTGAGCAGAAACGCCCAAGCACAGAAAAGCAAGTAGAATTTTCTGCAGGAAAGATAATTTTTGGGCCAAAATGTATCGCAAAACTGTAACTGATGCATTTTGGCCATATTTTGTGCCCAAAAAATTGTATCTTAGCACATCTCACTGAGGCAGTATGGGTACACACAGAAAACATATGGCATTTGCATTTCTATCATTCCTGGCAGCAGGCATTTGCCTTGCAGCCACAGCAGTTGCCTTCAGGAAAGATTTTCTTACACAAAACATACATACAATACCTGTATTGCTGGTGGAGTTTTCAGATACAGGGTTTACACTCAACAACCCTACTGAAATGTTCCACAACCAGCTCAACGGAAACGGCTACAGCCATAACGGGGCACAAGGCTGTGCAGCGGAGTACTTCAACACCAACTTTCAAGGAACAGCAAGATTTGAATTTCCAATAGCTGCTCAAGTATCTCTCGACACCACTATTGCAACATATGGAGCCCACAGTGCCACCTTTAATGATACTGATGTAACACAATTGCTCCTTGATGCCTGCACCGCAGCACAGGCCCAGGGAACAGACTTTTCCCTATTTGATCCCGACAACAACGGCACAATTGAGAACATCGCCATCATCTTTGCCGGATACAGCGAGTCTGAAGGGGCCAGTGCAGATGCCATATGGGCCCACCAGAAAACCCTACCGGATGAGCAGATAACCATCTGTGGCCTGCAGGTCCTCTCATATACCTGCACACCTGAGCTGAAGGGGAACTCCGGCACAGAGATCTCCTCCATAGGCACTTTCTGCCACGAGATTGCCCACTCTCTTGGCCTTCCCGACATGTATGACACAAACTCCGATACAGAAGGGCTTTCAACTGCACTTTGCGGCACCCTCTCCCTGATGGACAAGGGAAATGCTTCAGGAGATGGCAATACACCACCTTACTTCACCTCCATAGAGAGGGAAATTCTGGGCATTGGAGAGGTGGAAGACCTTGTCCCGGGAAAGGAATACACACTGGAACCGGTGAATCTGTCGGGAAAAATATACAGGATAAAATGTGCATCTGAGGGGGAATACTACCTTTTGGAATGCAGGCATCCCGAGGGGTGGGACAAACATATTGGAGGGGGTGGACTTGTGTTGTACCACATTGACAAATCTGAATCTGTGCACGGAGGGTTCAGCTGCGCAGAGAGGTGGAGTTTCAACAATATCAACTGTTTTGCCGAGCATCCGTGCGCTGTTGCCCTTATCCCATCTGCAGGAGATGTGGGCACTACATCCCCGTTCTTTCCGGGAGTCTGCAAGATTACCGGCCTGAATTCGGAGAACCCTGCAGCCAGGCTTGCAGACTGGAACGGTGAAGGGACAGGCATTGCCCTTACTGAGATATGTTATTCCAACGGCACCGTAAGGTTCAGGACTCTGGAAGACTACTTCCCCTGCAGTTCACTGCCAAAAGCCATGGAGTGCAAGGTTGCAGCATACCAGAATGACGCCAGGATAGAATGGACATCAGTGCTTCCGGCACAGGATGGGCCACAGATGACCTGGAGGGTAAGATGGCAGGAAAAAGGGGCACAAGAATACAGCAGCACCATAGCCGATAACACTACGGTGTATCTGAGCGACCTTCAGCCCGGAACACAGTACAATGTTGAAATAAGGTGCATGAGGGGAATGCAGTTGGGGCAGCCTATGGAGATTAAAGTAAAGACCCAGCAGACAAGTTCCGATTTCCCATACATTCATATTGGCCATGAAGAGCTCGGTGTAGGGGACAAAATGGATCTTAGAATCATGAACCTCCCGTCAGACTGCATTGGAGTAGAATGGAAATTTGGAGGAACAGGCGTTTCTTCGGATATCCTGATACTGGAATCATCGGGAACGGCAATACTGGAAGCAATTTTAAAATATTCAGATGGATCGGAAGAACACATATACAAAAAGATTACTGTTGAGTAGGCTCCTTATTGCAGCTGTTGCCGTTGCGTTACTGTTTTCATGCAGAAAGGATGAGGAAACAGATGGTGCCGGTATGCAGGATTTTGTCAAACGGGTAGAGTGCGGACTGTGGAGTCATGGCGGATTCCTTTTCAGATACGACCAAGAAAACTGCCAGTTCTCAATAAACCATGCCCGCAGGCTGGTAAGGATGCAGAGCGACAATCAGGAAGACTATGTCAACATCATATTTTCCGCACTCCCTACCCCTGCAATGACAAAAGTTGAAGCCGCATTAAGATACAAGGTAGGGAATGAAGAGATCTCCAACATCTCCAATATGGAGACCGTAAAGATTGATAGCAATAAATTTTGGTTATGGGACAGCAGCAACTGTTTGGGTATAATAATCTGTCTGGGCAGCGTAACCGGTGAATAAAAAAAAGTTGCGGTTAACGCAACTTTTTTATTTCTTGCTGTAAATGAGCACCTTAGTTTTTACTAGCCTCAACAGAAAGTTTTCTGAACTCTTTCATCATCTTGCTTAGCTCAAGAGCTGATTTCCTTGCGCGTGTACCAGCTGCTTTGTTTCCCTTAAGTAGTTGAGCGTCAGCATCTTTACAGAAAGCGTCCATTTCACCTTTAATTTTCTCAATTAGTTCTTTCATCTCCAATAAATTTTTAGGTTAATTTCTTGTGTTAAAGTTAAAAACTAAATTTTATCTTTGCAAATAAAATACGAAAAATAATTTAGTTATGAGCTTAGAATTCAGCGTGAAAGAGATTGTGAGTGCGTTTATGGTACTATTTGCCATCATTGACATTACCGGCTCCATCCCAATTATTATAGATTTAAAAAGCAAAGGAAACTCAATAAAACCATTACCTACAGTTATAGGTTCATTTGCAGTATTCATCGCTTTCCTTTATGCCGGTGAAGGACTGCTGTCATTGTTTGGAGTAGACATCCAGTCGTTTGCGGTTGCAGGCGCCATAGTGATCCTGGTACTTGCAATTGAGATGATTCTGGGAGTTGAACTGATGAAGAATGACGGTCCCAAAGGGGCAGCCACTCTGGTGCCGCTGATTTTCCCGCTTATTGCAGGAGCCGGCACACTTACCACACTGTTGTCATTGCGCGCAGAGTTCCAGACCGAGAATATCATTGTTGCAATCATACTGAACATGGTATTTGTTTACCTTGTACTGGCCAAATTGCCTCTTATTGAGAAAGTATTCGGACAGAGCCTTATCTATGTATTGAGGAAATTCTTTGGAATCATCCTCCTTGCAATGGCAGTGAAGCTGTTTGTAACAAATATTTCAACTCTGCTAGGATAACAACACAATGGCCAAACAGACAGAGCAGGACAACCTTCAGCAGATGAATGCCCTCCTAGCCAATATTAAGGGAGGGAAATTCAGTCCCGTATATATTCTTATGGGAGAGGAGCCCTATTACTCAGACATAATCATTGAGGCCATTCTTGCCAACGTACTTGAACCTTCTGAAAGGGATTTCAACCAGACCGTTGTATACGCACAGGATACTACTTCCGCAGATATAGTGCAGGCCTGCCGACGCTTTCCAATGTTTGCCCCAAGGCAGCTTGTTATGGTTAAGGAGGCCCAACACCTTACCAGGCTTGATATCCTTGAGCAATATCTGGAGAGTCCTTCTGAGGAGACTGTACTTGTACTTGCCTTTACCAACAAGTCTGTAGACAAGCGCACAGGGTTCTACAAGAAAGCAAAAGCCAGCGCTACAGTTTTTGAATCAAAGGCCATAGCTGAATGGGATGTAGCCAAATGGATTACATCCTATATTCAGGGGAAAGGGTTTTCCATCACTCCAGATGCTGCATCCCTAATGGCCGAGCACACCGGAAACGTCCTCCGCAAGATAGTGCTCGAGGCCGACAAACTCTTTAAAGGGCTCCCTGCAGACAAGAAGGAGATTACCGTAAAGGATATTGAGACCAACATTGGCATAAGCAGGGAATTCTCTGCTTTTGAACTTACAAAATCACTTGTTTTTAAAGATTACGCCAATGCATACAGGATTGCCCGCCACTTTGGAGACAATCCAAAGAAATACCCCCTTGTACTCACATTGGGAGCTATGTTCTTCTTTTTCTCCAGACTGCTCAAATGCCACGCATACTACATGAAGGATGGCGGCATAATGGAGAACTCCATCCGCAAGGCGGGAATCTTTGCCCAAGGTCAGATAAAGGAATATGCCACAGCAATGCGTGCTTTCCCTATAAAGAAGACAATGTCCACAATAGCCCTCATAAAGGAGTATGACTACAAAAGCAAAAGCGGAAATGCCGGAGGCGCTTCTGAAGGGGATCTTCTTGTTGAGCTTATTTCACACATCATACACTGACAATCCCCCTTTTTTGTTGTATCTTTGCGGTAAATTACGGAATTGAATGGAAGGAACTGTTTTTGACCCGCTGAGAAAAAAACATGTCTCTCTTACCCCGGAGGAACAGGTAAGGCAACACTTCATACACTGGCTCAATGTTGAGAGGGGATATCCTCTGCAGCTGATGGCCAGCGAATACACCATAAAACTTGGGAGCAAGAGTTTCAGGTGCGATATTGTAGCCTTTGACAACAACCTCAAGCCACAGATAATTGTGGAATGCAAGGCCCCCCAGGTAAAACTGAGCAACACAGTTCTCCAACAGGTGCTCAACTACAATCTTGTGCTTAAAGTGCCGCATCTGGTAATTACAAACGGAGAATCCACATGCGTATGCAGCTACAACAGCCTTATGGGCAGATATGAATTTGCACAGGACATTCCCCACCATTCATCAAAGTAGAACAGACAAATGGAACATTTGAACAGCAAAATATTCAAGATAGTAGCCTCTGCAGCAAAAGAGCAGGGAGTAAGGGCCTTTGTAATAGGAGGCTTTGTAAGGGACTGCTTTCTCAAAAGGCCGAGCAAAGATATAGACATTGTTGTAGAGGGAAGCGGCATTGCCCTTGCTGAACTTGTTGCCAAGAAGGTTGGCAGCAAGCTTTCTGTTTTCAAGAATTTTGGAACAGCCATGCTGCGCTACAAGGAAAACAGGGAGTCTGAATGGATAGAACTTGAGTTTGTAGGGGCCCGCAAAGAATCCTACAGAAGGGAATCACGCAAGCCTATAGTGGAGGACGGCACCCTTGAAGAGGACCAGCAGAGAAGGGACTTTACTATAAACGCACTTGCTTTCAGCCTTCAGGAGGAGGACTTTGGTGCATTGGTAGACCCTTTCAACGGAATGGAAGACCTTAAAAACGGCCTTATCCGCACACCGCTTGATCCCGACACCACCTACTCGGACGATCCCCTGAGAATGATCCGTGCAATCCGCTTTGCCACCCAGCTCGGCTTTACAATTGTACCGGAATCCCTGGAGAGCATAAGGAGAAACAAGGAAAGACTCTCAATCCTTTCCCGTGAGAGGATAGCAGAGGAGCTCAACAAAATTCTCATGGCTGCAAAACCGTCAATAGGATTCTACCTTCTTGAGCAGACAGGACTGCTTGAGCAGTTCCTGCCTCAGATTAGCAAACTCAAAGGGGTTGAAACCCTGGAAGGAAAAGGGCACAAGGACATTTTCGCCCACACATTGCAGGTTTTGGACAATATCTGTCCCAATACAGATAACCTGTGGCTCAGATGGGCTGCACTGCTGCACGACATAGGAAAGCCAAGCACCAAGAAATATGAGCCCGGCACAGGCTGGACATTCCACAGCCACGATTTCATTGGAGGAAAGATGGTTCCGGGTGTATTCAAGCAGCTGAAAATGCCTCTGAACGAAAAGATGAAGTATGTACAGAAAATTGTACAACTGCACCTGCGCCCAATTGCCCTTGCCCAGGAAGAGGTTACAGACTCGGCAGTTAGAAGGCTGCTGTTTGATGCAGGAGATGATGTAGATGACCTTATGAAACTCTGCGAGGCCGACATCACCTCAAAGAACGACAAACTCGTACAGAAACACAAACGCAATTTTGCACTTGTAAGGGAAAAACTTATAGAAGTGGAGGCAAAAGATGCCATAAGGAACTTCCAGAACCCTATAAGCGGAGAGCTGATAATGCAGAAATACAATATCCCTCCAGGACGCGAGATTGGAATTATAAAGGAATATGTAAAGGAGGCAATCCTTGAAGGTATAATAGAAAACAACTATGAGCAGGCATACGCCCTCATGGAAAAAAAAGCAGCGGAAATGGGACTATAGCCCGTTTCCGCTTTCTTTAAGATACTCTCCAAAAATCTGTGCCGCGCTACGCACCATCTCTACACACGGACGCTTTTTGTAATACTCCGCATTCCTCTCCTGAGGCTGTACCGGAGCACCTATACCGGTCTCTTTTTTCTCCCTCAACCCAAGCAGCTCCGCACACACTATTGAGCCGTTGATTTGGGCAAACTTTGCAGCCATATCCTGCACCACAGCATAATTGGCCCCTTTGCCTCCGTTATCCTTAGGGTCGGTGCATCCTGTCTGCAATCCTGCCAACAGGAACATTCCGCACGCTGCACCACAAGTTTCCCTCATCCTTCCAATACCGGCACCAAAAGATGCCGACATCCTGAGCGCCTGCTCCTGCGTAAAACCATAAATGTCTGCATACGCAGCCACAACACTCTGGGAACAGTTGTACCCCTCCTTAAAGAATCCTACTGCCCGTTCTACTCTCTCTTCAATGTCAATCATAATTTCTTCCCGATAAATTTAAGAAACCCTGCCGTTTTCTAATGACACTCATGATGGTGGCAAATCTCGCCGTTATCCTTCACCTCACCTCTGAGGTAAGCCTCAACAAGCTCATCCACAGGTCCGCTGCAACCTCTGATTACAGCAATGCTGTTCCTGCCAAGGACATTCTTTGCCCCCTCGCCCATATTGCCTGCAAGCATAATCTCCACACCCATCTGGTGAAGCACCGGCGCAATGTTTGACTTGCAGCCGCAACCCTCAGGTGAAGGCATGGTCTCCTTGACAACAACCTTGTTATCCTCAATAGTATATATAGTATAATATGCACAGTGGCCGAAATGATTGTCAACCACATTGTCTCTTGTTGGTACCGCTATTTTCATCTCAAAAACATTTTAATTAAACCTCGTAAAGATACAAAAAAAAACGCACCCGGAAGCCGCACCCGGCGTGAGCCGTAAACAAAAAAGGCGTCATCAGACGCCCGGCGGAGGCCGTGTAACACGGAAGGCCGGGAGCCGCACCCAGCGTGAGCTGTATAAAAAAAGACAGCCGTGCAGGGCTGCCTTTTTTCAAAATAACAAAAAACCTATTTATAAATTAATAGAAATAAGTACAAGAAATAAAAATGGGCTTTTAATTTCAAAAGCATTACAAATATAATACTTTTTTATCCAAAACAAAGTTTTTGTGCTAAAAAATTACTATCTGCCACTATATTTTTTTATTGCAGGCAGAACTACAGCCTCAAAAATATCTCTTCTTATTATCCTGTAATGGGGCTTATATGCCTGATTATAAGTATCACTATGATGCACCACATACTTACCCTCCTTAATTAGCGAAGATATGCGGGACGCATCCCTGGAAAATCCCTTTATACCCGGAGCTTTCTTCTTTACAACCCTCTTTATCACATTCCACTCATCCAACCACTCCTGTGTAACATCAGGTTCCTGCCCGCCACCGGCAATAAAAGCATCCGCAAACTCTTCCACACTCATAATGCCGTCTGCAATGACATCCAGACTTACCTGATAATAATTGTGCCTCCATCCGCACGGATCATAGTAGCTCTTTTCAGCAACGCAAGTCTGCACCGTATCCGCACCGGCCGCACCAGCCTCCGCCGGATATACAACCATAGCCGGAGCCCTCTCCAATATCATCTTCTTCACTTCCCTGTTCAGGTAGCCAATAACCTGTTCCCTTGAAGCCATAATATGGCTGGGCCCGAAATAGTCCTGAAAATTGCTCTTGTATATATCCTGAAGCGTAGCCTGCGGATAATTCCTGCACATCTGCTCCACAAAATTCTCCAATGCAACCATATCCACCGGTGCATAATCCAGTTCAACTACCCTCATATCTGCAGGAGAGGATGCATTTTTCTCCCCCAACTGAACTGTAATACCTCCCTCAACTTTCCGGTATTTTAGAGGGGACCCATCGGGAAAACTCCTGCACTCAACTATACCTGTATCCTCCAATGGTACAAAAATCTCTGTTGTATCCTTGAACACATGGAGGAAATTCCTGTGCCCCTTCCTGGTTGAAACTCCCCACGGCTGCTCCGGAACAAGGCCGGCTGTGGTTCCATAAATGGTCTCACCATAGATATCCATCCACTCACCAATAGCTTTCAGGCGTACCAATGATTCGTCGGGAAGAGTACCATCAGGTCTTGGACCAATATTCAGAAGAAGGTTTGCCCCCTTTGCTGCGGTCTGCACAAGGTATTTTATAAGGAAATCCACAGATTTGTAGGTGGTATCTGTAATCCTGTATCCCCAGGAGCGGTTCATTGTCTGGCAGGTTTCCAGCGGCAGCACCGTGCTTATGGCCTGCTCGGAGTAACCGTAAAGGTTCTGGCCGGGGATATCCCTCTCAAAAATCTGGATATCCTCTCCAGGGAACGGATCCATATGGTGGTTGTTTCCCACAAGACATGAAGGCTGCAGCTTATGGATAAGCGAATACTGGGCTGCAAGGTTCCAGGTTTCTGCCTTGAGGCCATTCTCCTGCCGGTCGCGGTCCCACAGGCCGTCAAACCAGATTGCTCCAATGGGACCATAGTTTGTAAGGAGTTCCGTAAGCTGGGTATCCATAAATTTGAGGTAGTTCTCATATGCCCAATTGGTCTGGAACACCGCAGAATCAATCTGTGGAAGTTTCTGACCATTGAAATATCCGGTTCTGCCCGTTCCACGGCCGGTACGTCCTACAGGATAATAATCCTCCCTACCCCAGTCTATATGGGAATAGTAAAGGTGGAGCCTTACCCCCTGCTTGTGGCACTCATCTGCAATCTCAGCCAGAATATCCCTTTTGAAAGGGGTGGCATCAACGGAGTTGTAAGGGCTTGCCTTGGTATGGAAAATGGAAAATCCATCATGGTGTCTTGAGGTAATGCATATATATTTTGCTCCCGACAGTTTTATTGCCTTCACCCACTCGTGGGCATTGAAGTTCACAGGATAGAACCCTCCTGCCAGTTTCTCATACTCTTTGTAATTGATCTTCTTATTGTGCATTACCCACTCACCGTCACCCAACATGGAGTAAATTCCCCAATGGATGAATATTCCAAAACGGGCCTGGTCAAACTCCTGTCTGCTCTGCATGTTCTGTGGAGAGGGAACATATCCCGGCTGTGCTGAAGCCACAAATGGGACAAGGGCCAAAAGCACACACATTAGTTTTAATTTCATAGTCTTGAACGGTTGTATCTTATAATTTACAGTTAGTAAAAGTATAAAAAATTACTTAACTTTACACCCTCTAATTCAAATTCTTATGACACAAGACAAAAAACTCATAACCCGCCGCCAGGCCCTCAAGCACTTGGGGTTTGGTGCATTGGCAATTGCTGCGGGATACAGCCTTGTTACAAGCTGCAAGGGAAAAGTTAAGGAAGAGGCCGCAAACGGAACGCTTGTAATGGCAAAGAAAATGGACGAACTTACAGGAAAGGAGATCTCTTTGCTTGGATACGGCTGCATGAGATTCCCTACATACGAAACAGGTGAGACAGATGCCAGAGGCAGAAAAGTAAAGGCCATAGATATGGAGAAATCCAAAGCCCTCATTGAGTATGCTTACGCAAACGGAATCACACACTATGACACAGCGTGGAACTACCATAACGGCAAATCTGCAGAGGCAATAGGGTCATTGCTTAAAGGCTATCCTCGCGAGAGCTTCACCCTTTGCAACAAGATGCCTGGCTGGCTCATCACAGGTCCGGAGAAAGCAAAGGAGTTGTTTGAAACACAGCTTCAGCAGTGCGGCGTAGAGTACTTCGACTACTACTTGTGCCACGCCATTTCAAACCAGGATGGCTACGACAAGCCATATGAGGAGTTTGGCGGCTACGAGGTTCTTGCCAAAGAGAAAGAGGCAGGCAGAATCAAGAGACTTGGTTTCTCGTTCCACGGCACCAAAGAACTTTTTACATACATATTGGACAAACGCCAGTGGGATTTTGTGCTTCTTCAGATAAACTACATGGACTGGGTTGACGAGGAGGCTGAGTTCTTCTACAATGAGGCTGCCCGCAGAGGTATCCCTTGTATGGTTATGGAGCCGCTTCTTGGAGGTTCACTTGCAAGCCTTACCCCTGATGCAAACGAAATTCTTGAAAAGGCAGCTCCTGGCATGTCAATTGCATCATGGGCATTCCGTTATGTAGGCTCGCTTCCAAATGTGCTTTGCGTATTGAGCGGAATGACACAGATGGAGCACCTGAAGGAGAACATCAATACATTCAGCAACTTCAAGCCGCTATCAGACAAGGAGAGGGAGGCTCTCCAGCTTGCAATTGCAGAATACAGGAAATTCCCTCAGATTGGATGTACAACCTGCAGATACTGTATGCCTTGCAAATACGGAGTAGATATCCCTGCAATCTTCAACGCATACAACAAGTGTGTGAAAGAGAGCAACATCCCAGATTTGAACGGCCCTAGGGACGGCAAGTTTGAGAAGAAGAAACGTGCATTCCTTGCAACCTACAACAACATGGTTCCTGAGGGGGCAAGGGCAGACAGGTGTATCAACTGCGGAGCCTGCAAGGGTGTATGCCCACAGAGAATGGATGTTCCTCAGCTGATCACAAACATTAAAAAACTTGTAAAGGAAATTGAATAACCTTAAACGGAAACATATCACATACATGGCCATCACTGCTGCAATTGCGGTGATGGCTATTGTATTGTCCGTTTCCAAAGCCGGATGCAGCAATGAGGTGGAACCTGAGCCCGAAACTCCTACCCCATTGCATCACCTTATGGACAACTCACTGTGCGAATATGAGGAGACCAGGAGGTTTGATGCATCCATAAACCGTTTCATGCGCTACTGGGGAATCAGGGGCGGTTCCTTTGCCCTCATGAGAAACGACAGCCTTCTGTATGCCAAAGGATACGGCTTTGCCAACATGCAGGACAGCATCCCATGTGAAGTGAGGAACATATTCAGGGTTGCATCTGTTTCAAAACTCCTCACAGCAGTGGCCGTAATGCACCTTGAGGAGACAGGCCAGCTTTCAACACAGGACTTTGTATTTGGAGAGGAGGGTATACTCAACGATTCACTGTTCCTGGATTACCGCGACAAAAAAATAAAGAAAGTTACCGTTGAACATTTGCTCAGACACACCAGCGGCTTCTCCAACCCCCACGGAGATGCAGCCTTCAATATGGAACTTGTAGCCAAGTTCCTGGACAAACCCCTTCCACTGAGTATGGATGACATGGTACTGTACGCATCCAAAAACAAGCTCAGAGCCATGCCGGGAGGAAGATTCAACTACTCAAACCTTGGGTACATTGTACTCTCTAAAGTAATTGAGAAGGTATCCGGCATACCATACGAAACATATATTAAAGACAGCATCCTGGCCCCTATAGGGTGCTATGACATTCATCTTGCAAACAACTATTCAGATGGGTTCAGGGAGAATGAAGTAACCTACTATGAGGTTAAGGAGGCAGAACTTGTACCGGCATATGACGGTACAGATACTTTAGTGATGAAAAGCCTAGGCGGCAACGATGTCCGCGGCCTGTATGGTGCCGGAGGATGGGTTGCCTCACCGGTGGAGCTGCTGAAACTGGTTTCTGCAATAAACAAATGCCCCGTAAGGGAAGATTTCCTTACACCAGAAAGCATAGATTTCATGACCCCATACGGCAAAAATGCCAAACCTGCAGGATGGGCCAGCTCAAGTGCAAAATTCTGGCTCAGAAGCGGATCGATGTCAGGAACAAGTGCCCTCATAAAGGCACAGAAAGACGGATACTCCTGGGTATTCATCTCCAACAGTTCTTCATGGATTGGCCCGGGATTGGCCCGCCAAATGAACAGGGAGATTACCCAAGCACTCCGCAAAGTAAAAAAATGGCCGGAGGCAGACTACTTTGCACTCCAGCCATAAATATCCTTCATCCCGACAGTTTATTTCACCCACACGTTGAGTATCTCGCCTATGTACATCTTGTGCATTGGCTGCGCTGCCCTTTTTGCCCTTTCTGCAGGATCTGCAATTGCATCCGGTGAAAGGGACTGTGAAAGCATCTTCCTGCACTCCACCACCATCCAGGCCTGTGAGAATGCCATTGCACCATTCTCAGTCTCCATTGGGGTAAGACCGGAACCTTTTACCTTGTCCTCATCCCTACCGGATTTGGTACCGCAATACTGGAGGGCATCCCTGTAAGCCTCTGTATAGAAAGTAAGTGTAAAGGTATCTGAACCTTCTATTACAGAATAGGTATATCTTGCAGGATTTATAAAACATATTGCCACCGGCTTGTTGTACAGGATTCCAAAACCTCCCCAGCTGGCTGTCATCATATTGAACTTCTCCCTGTTGCCAGCAGTTATGAGCATCCAGTCCTGTGAAATCATCTTCATTACATTGCCGGGGATTTTGTCGGGAGCAATCTTCCTGTACCCTTCCATTCCTGAACTTTGATTCTCTGGGACTGCGGCGGTCTGCTGAGGCTGATATACCTGCTGAGGCTGCTGGACTGCCACTGCCGGAGCAACTGTCTGCTGGGGTGCTGCAGGTTGGGATGCTGCCGGTTGAGGTGCAGTTGCCGCAATCTGTGGCATCACCTTGGAGAGTTCCGCCACACCTTCAACGCTGCAATACTTCATCCCTTCCCTGAAAGAGGCAAACGCCTCCTGGGCCGCATCTATTGTCTTCCTCCTGAACTTACCGGTAATTGGAAGGAGTTTTGTCCCCTTCTTGTTAACCGCATCTGCGTATGTGATATAGTCCTCGGCTAAAATTGTCTCATTTCCGGTACCGTCATTGTAATTGTACCTTATCCTCTCCATATCCAGAACACACTCACCATCCTTTATGTAGAGTGTAAGGACATACTCCATATCGGCCTTGTCGTATGCAAATGCACTCTTCTGGAATATCAGTTCTTTATGGGCTACAGCCACAATCTTCTCTCCCTCATCAGTCACTATTCTGTTACGTCCTTTATTCTCCTGTTCCAGATATTTTCCCAACCACTCCATAGCAATGGTACGGGCTTGCTGGTATGAACATCCCTGTACAAGTGTTACCGCATCTGAAAATACAACTTTACCGTCTTTCATAACCACGGCATCCTGGGCAAGGTACTTGCTCATATCCATATCTTTATCTTGTCCAAAACCTGCTGCGCAAACCAATATGGCCAACGCCAATACAAAAATCCTCTTCATTTGTTTAATATTAAATTTGAATCTAAGATAGCAATTTTTTATATTTACATGTACAAAAACAGAGCACTATGACACTTTCATTGAATCTTGTAGAGGCCTCAAGGCTGCAGTTTGCCCTAACGGCCATGTTCCACTGGATCTTTGTCCCCCTCACTCTGGGACTCTCAATCCTAATTGGAATAATGGAGACAAAGTATTATCTGTCGGGAAGCCAATTATGGAAAAAGATGACAAAATTCTGGATGCGCATCTTTGCGGTAAACTTTGCCATTGGCCTGGCAACGGGAATCATCCTGGAATTTGAATTCGGTACAAACTGGAGCAACTACTCCTGGTTTGTGGGTGACATTTTTGGTGCGCCGCTGGCCATTGAGGGTATACTTGCATTCTTTATGGAGAGCACCTTCTTTGCAGTGATGTATTTTGGATGGGACAAGGTTTCAAAGAAATTCCACCTTCTAAGTACCTGGTTAACAGCCATTGGTACAAACATATCGGCATTATGGATCCTTACGGCAAATGCCTGGATGCAATACCCTGTAGGGGTACAGTTCAACCCCGAGACCGCACGCAACGAGATGGTAGATTTCTGGGCCATCCTCCTTTCCCCAATGTCTGTGAACAAGATTGTACATACCGTAACCAACGGATTTGTGCTGGCAGCAGTAGTGGTGATTGGAATCTCGTGCTGGTATCTTCTGAAGAAAAGGGAGAGGGAGTTCTCAATCAAATCAATCTGGACAGCTGCAATTTTTGGCCTTGTATCCAGCGCCATCCTCATCTTCTCAGGAGACTCTTCTGCAGTGCAGGTGTACAGGCACCAGCCAATGAAATTTGCCGCAATGGAGGGACTGTATGAAGGTGAGCGCGGGGGAGCCCTTACCGCATTCGGTATCCTCAACCCCAAGAAAGAATACGGCAACAATGAAGATCCGTTCCTGTTCAAGGTAGATATCCCATATGCCCTCTCCATTTTGGCAGAGAAGCAGCTGGATGCATATGTACCGGGCATCAACAACATCATAGAAGGAGTTGAATACTCCAACTCACCGGGCGACACCACAGTGATGATTCCGTTCCAGGAGAAGGTTGCCAAAGGAACCGCAGCAATCCAATCCCTTAAGAACGGGGAGGAGATTAATCCCGACGATTACAAATATTTCGGCTACGGATACCTCAAGACCCCGCAGGAGAGCATCCCTCCAATTGCCCTCACATTCTACTCGTTCAGGATAATGGTAGCCTTGGGATGCCTGTTTGTACTGCTGTTTATGGCAATGATCTGGGGCATCTGGAAAGAGCAGAAAGGGAACTTCCGCCTTGACAGCTGCAAATGGCTCCTTTACGGCGCAATAATATGTGTTCCGTTGGTTTATATCTGCTCACAATGCGGATGGATTGTAGCAGAGGTTGGCCGCCAGCCTTGGACAGTGCAGGACCTTCTTCCTGTACAGGCATCGGTTTCAGGTGTATCCGCATCCAACGTTACAGTAACCATGATCATATTCTTTGTCCTCTTCACAGCATTGCTGGCTGCAGAACTCAAGATCATGTTCTCACAGATAAAGAAAGGTCCGCAGGAGGAGCAATAATATAACACTTAAAACTTCAGGCAATGGAAACTTTACATTTTCTACAACAATACTGGTGGGCAGTAGTCTCGCTGCTTGGTGCACTCCTTGTATTCCTCATGTTTGTTCAGGGAGGCCAGACCCTCCTTTTTGGAATAGCCAAGGATGAAGATGAAAAACGGTTCATCATCTCCACCCTGGGACACAAATGGGAAATCACCTACACCACCCTTGTAACCTTTGGCGGTGCGGCTTTCGCCTCGTTCCCACTATTCTACTCAACCAGCTTTGGCGGGGCATACTGGCTATGGCTGCTCATACTTTTCCTCTTTGTGCTGCAGGCTGTATCATATGAATTCCGCGACAAACAGGGAAACCTCTTTGGCAAGAAAAGCTATGACACATTCCTCTTCCTCAACGGACTTTTGGGAACACTCCTCATAGGTGTAGCCGTAGGAACACTGTACACAGGCGGTGCTTACTACATGAACAAGGCCAATATCACCAATGTTATTGCCCCAACCGTTTCATACTGGGCAAACGGCTGGAGAGGCATTGAATGCCTTGCAAACCCTGTAAACCTTCTTCTTGGAGTTGTGGTACTGCTGGCTGCAAGAACAATGGGTCTGTATTATACCCTATGCAATGCTCCCGCTACATTCACAGGATTTATCGGGAGGGCAAAAAAACACTTCACATTCTCTGCTGTGGCATTTGTACTGCTGTTTGTAGTGTTCCTTGCTGTACTTATGCTCATGAAAGGATATGAAGCCAACCCTGCAAATGGCGTGATCAATGAGGTTCCTTACAAATACTTCAATAACTTCATCACCCTTGTATGGCCATTGGTACTGCTTCTTGCAGGCGTTGTACTTGTACTGTACGGACTGGGATATGCCATAATAAAAGGGAAATTCACAATGCCGGCATTTTACATCACAGGCGGAGGAATCACCCTTGCAGTATGGGCAATCCTCATATGCGCCGCATTCAACAACACCGCATACTTCCCTTCAACAGTATCGCTGCAGGACTCACTCACACTTGCAAACAGCTCATCCAGCCAGTTCACCCTTACCGCAATGGCCATAGCCTCACTTATGGTACCGTTCGTTGTCGCATATATAGCATACTGCTGGAAAAAACTTGGAAACACCGTAAGCAAATGACAGCATCATTATACTTCAGCCCAACATACACCACCCGCACGGTGGTTGAAACAATAGCAAAAAGCATCAACAGCACACTTGAAGCTGCCGGTAAACCTGCCGGCGGCTTCAAAAGCATAAACGTAACCACCCCAATGATGCGCAAGGAGACTCCGTCCTTCACACAAGATGATATAGTGGTATTTGGAGTACCGGTATACATTGGCAGGGTACCCAACCTCATCAGGGACTACTTTGCCTCAATCCAGGGCAACGGAGCCATAGGAATCCCGGTAGTGGTATACGGCAACAGGGCATACGACGACGCCCTGCTGGAACTCAAGGACATAATGCAATCCAACGGCTTCAGATGCATCAGCGCGGCCGCATTCATTGGAGAGCACTCCTTCTCATATACCCTGGGTGGTGGAAGGCCTGATGCTGATGACCTCCAGAAAGCAACCGCCTACGGAGAGGAAATTGCCGGCAAGATACTTTCCGGCTATATTATTCCCGACAGTATCCAGGTACCGGGCAACTTCCCATACAGGTTCTACAATGCCAAAAGTTCAGAAAACAAGAGCATAGATATCCGCAAGGTAAAACCCCAGACCGATCCGGAAAAATGCAACAACTGCGGCTTGTGCGCAATGCTGTGCCCAATGGGAGCCATAGACGCCACAAACTGCGCCGAAGTACCCGGCATCTGCATAAAATGCTGCGCCTGCATAAAAAAATGCAAGACCAAAGCCAAATACTTCATTGACCCAACCTACCTGGAGCACAAGGAAATTCTGGAGAAGAACTTCACCACTCCCCGCAAAGAGCCGGAGATATACTGGTAAATACTTCTGCTCGCTATGAAAAATATATTTTTACTGTCATTTTTATTGATAATCTCCCTTTGTTCCTATGCCCAGGATTATGTGTGGGTCTCAAAGGACTCCTCAGCATTAGCCTATAGGATCAATGCAGATATGGTTTTATCCAAGTTGGATAGTATTAAAGGCATGAAAATTCTGTTCTCAATTGAGGGGACGGGACATCCGGAGTTACTACATCCAAAGAGCTGTCGCGAGTATTACATTATCTATAATGATAACAACATATATAAAGAGTATGTGGTTATTACAGACAGTATTTCCAATATTTTATATATCAAGAATATTGATAAAGAGACAAAAATTGAAACATTAAAACTGCAAAAACGTTTAACCAGATTGCAAAAGAAGGAGTTGAAGAGGTTGATAGAAGACAATAAAATGATTCAAGATACTTTTAACAGTTTTAATATTAACAAGAATTCATATGGTACAGAGTTTGTCACATCTGTTACTAACCCCAAAATACTAGATGAAGATGCCCTTCTTTCATACTTTGTAATAAAAGATGAGTGCGATAGAAGATATGGAGAATTTTGTCTGCCATTTATGACTTTGCCGTGTCCAATAGACCCGCACCTATTGATATACTTAGCTAGAGAATTATGTCTTGCTGCTGATATACTTTAAAACTAAAGTACAAAACGGGGTTTCAATATTGAGACCCCTCTTCTTTTCCCCTATCTGAGGGAGATGATTGTGGAGGACTCCGTTCGCTCCGCACACTCCGGCCCCTCCCCCTACCCGAGTCCGGGGGTGGACACGCCTCCACAATCATCTCCCTCATATCCACCCAAAATGAAAGCAGGAGTGCTTTCTGACAGTTCAAGAACAGGCAAGGTGGGCAAAATATCCTAAGGGGCGTAGGCAATCATTTCAGATGAGACATAAATTTCCGTGTGTTTGAGAAAATTCCTCTTCGTAGATAAACTGGGCATTTTCGAGTTAGGAAATTGTGTCTCAGATGGAATAGATTGCTAGCCATACCGAAGGCCATTTTGTCCACCTTGCTTGTGTATGGAAGGTGGAGGATATATAAAATGAAAGGAGAGCAACCCATCTAAATCTGAGCTGCTCTCCTTTATGATTGTACCCTTTACCGGGCAGAGTGTTTTCTTAACAATTTCTAGAACAAATATCCGGTATTGATATAGAATGCGCCGTTGCCGTCCTGTTTGCTGTATTTGCCAACAGGCTTGCCGTACTCAAGACAAACAATGAAGTTCTGGTTCATAATGAATCTGAAACCTGCACCTACAGTTACGTGAAGCTTGTCTGATGAAAGGCCTTTCTTCATGTACTCGTTGTACTCGGTCATGGCGTATCTGTAATCTGCATCGGAAGCAAAATCAGATGCTGTACGGCCGAACGACATGTCATAATCCTTGGTTACCATTGTACCGTCGCTGAAGCAGTTGAGGCCAAGGGCGATGTTCTGGTTACCCATTGTAAATCTTGCAAAACGCCATCTTGCCTCTGCGTTGTATGATGCCATATCCAAGCCCTGTACACGGTTACGCATGATACCGCGGATTGTACGGAAACCGCCCATACCGTCGCGGTCGTATGACTGGCCCATTGTGGTAATGTACGGAAGGACATAGTAAGGGGCATCCTTGCCGAATGTACCCTGGTAGTTCAATCTGTATGCCAAGGTAAGGATATCATCTTTCACCACTGGAATGTAATGGCGGAAAGTTGCCGAGTATTTGCTGTAAGGGTTGGTGGTTCCCAAGAATTTAGGGGCAAGGGTTACGTGTGCCTCAGCCCAGATACCCGATGAAGGGGCAGCCTCCTTGTCTCTTGTGTCATATAGCAAACCCAAACGGATTGTGCTGTTTGTACCGCCATCGGCTACATCATCAGGGATAATACCCCATTTGCGGTACTGCTCAAACAAGGTTGTCTGGTCATCTGGGAACTTCTCGGAATCATCCTTGCCTTTGTTTATCTTCTCGCGGTCAATTGCATCCTGCTTGAAATGGCTCAAGTGATAGCCTGCCTCCCAGAAGAGTTTGTTGTCCCAAAGATTACCTATGAAATCTGCCTTGAACAGCGCTGCAAGGCGTTTTGTACGGTAGTATGGGGTGTAGATATATGAATCACCGTCTTTGCCGGCATCCACTTTCTCATAATCAAAGTACGACTGGTATCCGTTGAATCCGTAGAAGTCCATTGCATTATCATTGGTAACCGCAAGGGCTGTTGAGAAACGGATCCCCGGGATAAGGAATTTGCTGTCGTATGACACTACAAAAAGCTGTGAGCCTTTTGTAAAGAACGATGCCTCAAAATACCACTGCTGGCGGGTATTTGGGTATACTGTACCGTCTCCAAAGTCATATATGTTAAGAAGCGCTCCCAACTGGAATCCTTTGTCTGCATCAAATGCAACTGCAGGAAGAGGACCAAAGTTGTATCCTTTCTTTACAATCTCCTTTTTCTCAGTTGCCTCCTGTGCCATTGCAGTGAATGCGCACATTAGAGCAAGCAACATTACAAAAACAGTCTTTTTCATCATATCAGGTTTTAGTTGTTTTCAATATTAATCCTGCAGCATCTGTCTTATCTGGTCATAGATACCGCGTAACTTCTTGTTGCGCATAAGCTTCATATCAGATCTCTCAAGTCTGAACATCCTCCACATCTCGTGGGCAACAATAGGAGCCGGCAAGAAGAGCAACACACCCGCAAGGGCATACTCCCACGGTGCAAGCGAGAATGCTACAGCGGCATAGATAATCATGAGCAAAGGCCACACAATAAGATTGAAAATGAATCTTATGGAGTTGCGGAATGCGTAGTCCTTAAGCAGTGTGAAAATCTTTGCACATGCAAGGTTTATAGGGAGCACAAGCAAAGATGCCGGAATGCTGTACGGAAGAAGCAACAGTGAGAAAAGGAATCCCAGTCTCCTCTGTTTGAACCCGAACCTGTTTGTAATTGAAGAGAGGCTTATCTCCTTGGAAGTACGCTCCGCATATGCCTCGTTACCAAGTTCCATCAGTTTGCCAAACTTCTCCGGCTGGTTCTCCTTCATGGCCCCAATCTTCTCAAGCAGCGCCTTATTGGCCTGGAAATGGGCAAACTTGCGGTTCAATCCTCTCACTTTTGCAGCCTTAACCATCTCCATACGCTGCGGTTTCATACCTGCAGCACACACCTCGTAGGTGGCATTGTAGTTTTCATCGTCGGGAATAAAGGTAATGAGGGATTTTATTCTTCCCGACAGATCCTCCTTCAACACATTCATCTGCTCCTGAGGGGTAAGTTCTGCATGAGTTTTAAGGAACTCCCCTACATTGATAGGTTTTCCCACCTCAACCCTTACGGTTGAGCGGAAACGGAAGAAGTTGCCATACTGCAAACCTACAGGAACAATGTACAACGGGGTATCTCCCATCAGTTCCATTGCCTGGAATGCAATCCTGAAAATACCTTTTGAAAGCGGCTGTGCAGAGTGCTTTGCAAGATGTTGGCCCTCAGGGAAAATACAGAAAGGTATCTTATCCTTGAGTACATCTACAGACTTTTCAATGGTTTCATTATTCTTTTTCACCTCATTTATGCCGTCACGCATACGCATGATGGGCATAATCTTGAGGAATTTGAATGCCTTTGCCAGGAACGGATTTCTGAAAATGTCGGCACGGGCTACAAACACCTTTGGCTTTTGGTCCATTGCCAGGATGATAAGTGCATCCATAAGGGCATTGGCATGATTTGGTGCGTATATCACCGCTCCGTCCGAAGGTACATTTTCTGTTCCTATATATCTGATTCTCTTATACGAGAGCTTGAGCACTGCATCTACATAATGACGCAGAAATGCATAAGCCCTGTTATAATCCTGTATTTTCTTCTCTTTTTTCCTTTTAGCCATAATTAAGCGTTAAGTGGTGTCCTGCGGAACAGGTATGATACTGTCAATCCCGATATGATATGCCAGATTCCCCACCATGCTGTAAGGATAAGCATTCCGCCATAATGGCCATGCCATATCTCAGGAGGGAAAATGGATGGATTGAACAGCAACACAAGTCCCAAACCGGAGTTCTGGATACCTACCTCTACGGTAAGTGCCCTTCTGTCCTTTATAGGGAGTTTGGTAAGCATTCCGCCAAAATATCCTGTTGCCAAAGCAGCTCCGTTATGGATCAGAACAATAATGCAGATGAAGTGAAGGTGCTCAATGAACAATTTCCAGTTCTGAGAGAACGAAACAACCACCATTGCAAGGAACAACAGAATTGAAAGATATTGTGTTGGTTTTGAAATCTTTTTAGTAATGCCAGGGCAATATTTTGAACAAAGCATACCCAATACGATTGGTACACCCAAAAGGAGCAGAATCTGCTCAAGCATAGGGAAGAACGGAATCACCAATGTAGGGATATTGCTTTTCATTGCAATGATCTGGCTGTACATGGATCCCCAGAAGAAGAAATTGAACGGGGTAACCAGCGGAGCAAATGCAGTGGTGATTGCTGTAAGCGATACTGAAAGCTCAATATTTCCTTTGGATAGGGAAGACATGAAGTTTGAGATATTTCCTCCCGGACAGGATGCCACAAGGATCATTCCAAGCGCAACCATTGGGGTAATAAGCGGTGAAAGTGCAAGTGCCACTGCAAAGGTAACTGCAGGAAGTCCTACCCACTGAAGCAGGATACCTACTATAACCGATTTGGGATTTTTCCATACATCCTTGAATGTCTGCCACCTGATTCCAAGCGCAACACCAAACATTACAAATGCAAGGATAATGTTAACAATGGCCAATCCGCCTTCTCCAAAGTTGATTGACAAGCTATTAAGAGCTTCTAACTGTTCTTTCATTCTAGTTTTTGTTATAGGGAGAACACTCTCCAGTATAAGTTTAGGAAAATAATCCGCAAATATACAACTTTATTCCTAAAGTTGTTCTCCCGGGAGATATTATCCCCTTTTACTATCTTGAGAGTGTAAAAATAAGGGCTCTACAGAAGAGCCCCTATAAGTTTTACCACAAACGCGGCAATCCAGGCCATCGCACAACTGTAAAGAGTCATGAACAGAGCCCATCGCCATCCGGCCTCCTTCATTATTGCCGCTATTGCCGCTATGCACGGAATATAGATAAGGATAAACAGCATAATGGAATACCCCACTGCCGGTGTAAATATCCTCTCACCTATCTTGTCACCGCTCTCATAAGTCTGCTCAACCAGTTTGTTCTGCAGGGTTACCTCAGAATCGTCGGGAGACTGGTAAAGGACACCCATTGAACTGAGAATAAGTTCCTTTGCGGCTATACCTGTAAACAGGCTCACCCCTATCTTCCAGTCATAATCCAGCGGGGCAAATGCAGGCTCCACAAACTGTCCTATCTGTGCAATGTAAGACTGCTCAATTTGCTCATATTTTTTCTGGGCCTCCAGTTCAAGCAAAGCGGAAGTTTTCTGTACAACCGGCATGTCACTCATCTCCACCTGCGCTGCAAGTGCCTGATAATCTTTGGTAAACTCCGTCTTATGAGGGAAATACCCAAGAGCCCAAATAAATATTGAACCCACCAGGATTGTGGTACCCATCTTCCTCAGATACTGCTGGCTCCTCCCCCACATATGGCTCATGGCATTCCTCACGGTTGGCATACGGTACGGAGGAAGCTCCATTACAAACGGCACATCATCCTTGCTCCCGAACGACTTCCTGAGCACAAACGCAGTAAACACCGCCATAAGCATACCTATAAAATAGACCGAGAACAGGATGGCCCCCTGATATGCACTGAAAAGCGCCGTTACAAACAGCATATATATAGGATACTTTGTACTGCAAGACATGAACGGAATCATCATAATGGTAATGAGCCTGTCCTTGCGGTTCTCAAGGGTTCTGGTAGCCATGATTGCCGGCACATTGCATCCGAATCCCATAATTATGGGAATTACAGACTTGCCGTGCAGCCCAATCTTGTGCATCACCTTATCCATAAGAAAAGCCACCCTGGCCATGTAACCGGTATCTTCCATAAACGAAAGGAACAGGAACAGAATCATAATCTGGGGGAAGAACACAATCACACTTCCCACACCCGCAATGGCCCCGTCAACCACCATATCCCTCAACATCCCCTCACCAAGCATCTTCCCGACAGTTTCACTCAACCAGGCCACACCGGCATCAATCCACTCCGTAGGGTACTGCCCTATAGTGAATGTAAGCTGGAAAGTGAGGAACATGAACAGGAAAAACAGCGGCAACCCGAACCACTTATGGGTAAGGATCTTGTCAAGCCTGTATTTTCTTCCCTGCTGATTGCCCTCCGCGTGGGTATAAGTCTCTTCCAGAGCACCGTGTATAAAGGCATATTTTGCATCAGTAATAATTGATGCAGAAACATCCTCGTACTCCTTCTCAATCTTCTTTATCTGTTTTGCCGCACATGCAATGATATTCTCCGTACCTTCAATTGCCGCAATGCGCTCCGTAAACACCTTGTCCCCCTCAAGCAACTTGATGGCAGCATATTGCGGATGTATCTTGCTCTTCACCTCGTCATTTGCCTTGATGAGCTGCTTCACCTCCCTCAACGAATTGTTGATGGTGGTACCGTAATTTATATGGAAATGGCGGTAATCCTGCTCGGCATCGGTAAAGATGGCAATGATGCGCTCCAGCAGCTCCTGCATTCCCTGCCCCCTGGTAGCCACCACCGGTACAAACGGAATACCTATCATCTTGCCCAAAAGGGTGTAATCAAACTTGTCGCCCTTCAGTTCCAGTTCATCATACATGTTCAGGGCTGCAACAACCTTAATGTTCATGTCAATAAGCTGGGTGGTGAGATAGAGGTTGCGCTCCAGGTTGGAGGCGTCAATCACATTCACTACCACGTCGGGAAGATTATCCAACAGGTGTCTGCGCACATACAGCTCCTCCGGGGTGTATTCACTCAGGGAGTAGGTGCCGGGAAGGTCTGTGATGTTGATGGTGTAGCCGTTGTGGAAGAACTGCGCCGTCTTGAGGTCTACCGTAACTCCGCTGTAGTTGCCGGTCTTCTCGTTCTTGTTGGCCGCAGTGTTGAACAGGGTGGTCTTTCCGCAATTTGGATTTCCCACCAATGCCACATTTATGGTATTCATCTCCTTGTGCACACGCTCCATCAGCGCCTCGTCTGAAGGGATAGTCCCCCCCTGGAACGGATGTTCCATATTCCTGTACTCCTCCTTGGATACAATCTCAATAAGGTTGGCTTCATTCTTCCTCAGCGAGATACGGTACCCCATAAGCTCAAGCTCCATAGGGTCTCCCAACGGTGCCTTCTTTATTACCTTTACAGCGGTTCCAGGAACAAAACCCATCTCGGTTATCCTCTTTCGGAACGCCCCGTAACCCTTAACCTTGGTTATGATTCCCACCTCTCCAGGGACAAGTGAAGCCAGTACATTTATATTATCGGATGCCATGAGTGCACAAATATTCTAATTTACTGTGCAAATATATGGATTAACCGCCCCACAGGGAATAACTAATTTGTGGTATTTGCTATTTTTGCAGAAAATTGGAAAAGATGGCAAAGAAATCAAATAAAAAGAGTCCGAAAGGAAAATCAAAAGGAATATGGGCATTGCTGCTCACAATTGCGGCAGTGCTGTTTTACGTTATAGAGGTTGCCCAGATCAGTTTTACTGAGACTGAGACTCCTGCTAAAACAGCCACCCCTGTACAGCCATCTACCCCAAAAGAGCACAAAACACAAAAGAAGTCTGAGGCTGTTGCCCAGCTGGAGATTCCCGTACTGGGAAAGAAGGCCCCAAGCCAGATACTTTCATACAAAGGATTTACAGTCTCATACAACAACAATACCCGCCTCCCTAACTGGGTGGCATATGAACTTACTGCCACTGAGGTAGCAGGAGACCTTCCACGCAAGGACAAGTTCAGGCCCGACCCCGCTGCCAATGGCCCTCAAGCCAACAAGGAAGATTACCGCAACTCCGGCTGGGACCGCGGTCATATGGCCCCCGCTGCAGACATGAAATGGGATGCCGAGGCCATGGGCGAGAGTTGTTACTTCACCAACATCTGCCCCCAGAACCCCCAACTCAACGGCGGCGACTGGAAGGAACTTGAAGACAAATGCCGCAAATGGGCAGAAAAACACGGCCGCATTTACATTGCCTGCGGCCCAATAATCCTTGGCAATGAGCATGGTACAATAGGTGCCAATGAGGTTATTATTCCCGACAAATTCTACAAGGTTGTCCTTGCCCGCATCAACGGAGAATACCGTGGTGCAGGGTTCATCTTCCACAACTCGCCACTGCGCAAATCCAAAATCAGCACCAAGCCACCTGTAAACAGGCCGCTTGAAAGTTACCTGGTACCAATAGACGAAGTTGAGGCTATCACCGGCATAGATTTCTTCCCTGCCCTGCCTGCCGATACCCAGAATAGGGTAGAGAGTGCAAAGGAGATGTTTTAAAGCATCCTCAATGCCGCAAGGTAATCATAATGCTTACCTTCCTCAATCAGCTCGGCCTTGAACCCGAACTTTGAGGCGTATAGGGAGAGTGTCTGGAAATCAATATAAAGCCAGTCAAAGGCATTGCCTTTAACCTGCTTGTACTGCATCCTGAAATCCACCTCCCCGTAATAATCTCCGGCCAGGTTGATCACATAACTGCCGTCCTCATCCTCAAACAGGTATTTGAGATCGCTGGAATCCATAAATACAACACCGCCAGGCCTGAGAATCTGCTTCATCTTCATGAAGAACTTCTCCATATTCTCCAGCTTCCCGATGATTCCCGAGCCGTTCATCAGCATCAGCACAGTATCATACTCCTGCACCGCTGCCATATTGAAAAGGTCTGCCTGGGCAGCACTCACCACTCCCCTCTTGAGCATCACCTCCACTGAAAGGGGTGAAATGTCAATGGCATCCACCTCCTTGCCCATCTGCTGCAGTTCCAGCGCATGGCACCCGCTGCCGGCACCACAATCCAGAATCTTCCCTTGAGCCAGCTTAAGTGCTGTCTGCTCCAGCTTAGCCATATCCCTGAATGTACGGAACAGATGCTTCACCGGAATCTCATCCTCATCAAATTGGGATGAAAATACTCTCAACTTGCCAGCCTTGCCGGTTGCAAAGTAGTCTGCTATTGCCTTGCCCATAGGGTCATTTTTCTCTTGTAGAAGTGCTGTATCCATTGATTTTGATTTTTTGCAAAGGTAAATATTATTTCTTCACAGGCTTAACCTTATACCCCGCCTTTTTCAGAAGCTTTATCATACCCTTTTCTCCAGGAAGATGCCCAGATCCAACAACAAACAATGAGGATTGTACAGGAAGAAGTTCCACAATCTGCTTTTTCCAGTTCTTGTTTCTCTCAGATACAAGAGCGTCATACTCATAACGTGTCATCTGATCTTTGAAAACACTCCACAATGCATCAAGATCCTGTGACTTGTACACCGCTGTAAGTTCAGTCATCAGCTCTTTGGAATTGCCGCCCCTGGCCATCTCCAATAAGGCATCAGCCTGCTCTTCAAGTGAATTTCCATAAAGGAGATTCATCTGGTACTCCATGGTTTCAAGTCCGCCAACGCTCTTTCCCTTACTTACTGCCAATGTCTGCATGTATTTGTCCATGCCTGTCATTGATGCAATGTCGGGAATAATATCCATAAGGATCTTGTTCTGCACAGTAACCATTATGGTCATAGGCTTCATTGCAGAAAATATCTGCAGCTCTGCACCAACAGTTTCCTTCAAATATGCATCCAACAGTTCTTTTTCTTCCTTGCTGAATAATGACAACAGCGTTGTATCTGCAGGCATCATCATCATTTTCTGCATATTCTGCATCTGGACAGGAGTCATCTCACCCATTTTAACCATATCAAACTCCCCAATCACAAAATCCACCTCTTCAAAAGCCTTCATAAGCCCGGGAATGGAATCACAGTAAGTAAATGGAACTGCATGATGAGTGCCTAAAATGTATGAAAGTTTCTCTGTACCTCTTCCCGATATTTTCCATAAAAGCTGGGCATTGGCAGATGGGACAACCAGAAGAACAAAAGCTATAATTGACAATATACGTTTCATCTCACTCAATTTATTTGTCAATTTCTTCAGCTATCTCATCCAAAATACCAAGTGCTTTCTTTTCTGCACGCAAGTGGATAAAACTCATAATTACAACATAGCCAACCAGAAGGAAAAGGCCTTTAGCGGAGTTTATTGGGTGTACACGGAAGAATTCCCATAAAAAGGCTCCTATCCACACATAACCTACAATAACAGAAAGAAGGGTAGTTTTCAAAAGTGAACCTTTAAGTGACTTTACTTGTGCATAAAACTCCTTTATATCACCATTAAAATCCAGAGTTCTGGACTGCTGGAACTTTTTAAAAGCATACAGCCCAACCTCAATTACACATGCTATAATTGAGAACATTACTGACCACTGTGCCATACCATAGTCTGTTGCCTGCTTGGAGATAAGCCAACCTCCTAATACTATCCATGCGATCATTGGAGTCCAGATGGCACGGCGGTCATACTTCTCCATTTTTTCTCTGGCACAAGAGCGGAGAATGCCATCTGTAACAATATTCTGCTCATCCAATTTCCTTGAAAGGATATTGAACTGCTTCCTCATCTGCTCCAGTTCCTGAGATATTTCAAAATTATCTTTATTGTTCATCTTGCTCTGTTTTTTGAAGTTCTACATTTGTTTAAGCTTCTCCCTAATCCTTACCAGCTTTACGGAAACATTGTTTGCTGTGATTCCCAAGATTGCTCCAATCTCTTCATAGCTCATATTCTCCAGCCACATAAGTATGATGCTCCTGTCAATGAATCCCAGCTTATTGATTCTGTTGTAGAGCTGCTTTATCTGCATGGAATCGTCATCGGTATCCTCATACAGATTAAAGCTTACATCCAGAGGCAGAGTAGGCACCTCTTTCTTCTTTTTCTTTGAATAATTGATACAGGTATTCAGGCTCACCTTCCATATCCAGGTGCTCAGATGCTTGTCCCCCTCAAAAGACTTGAGGCCGTTCCATATATTTATAAGTATATCCTGGAACAAATCATTCACCTGCTCCGAATCCTTTGAGAACATATAGCAGACCGTATAGATCCTCCTCTTGTTCTCCTTTACAATTCGCGCAAATTCTCTCTCGTTGTTTTCCATAAATCAGGTTGTGTGGATTTGTTTTCTACGTTAAACAACAAACCCTTCAAAAAACTACAGCTATTATGCAAAAATACTCAAATTCTATTGATAGATTTTCGGTAATGAATAATGAGATGAATACCCCGAATTTAGAGGCCACAAAGAACAGAAGCCGGCAGATAAGATGCCGGCTTCTTTTTTTCCATTTATAGTGCTGAGTATGAGACTAAGTCATAAAGAGCACTTTAGTGGTGCAAATATAGTAAATTATATCAATACCAATAAAAACCTAATCGGTAGTAACCAACATCCAGCAAAATTTCTTTTGCTTTATCAACATCTTCAATAGTCATTCCTCGAGAACGTAACAACTCAATCTGTTCCTCAACTGTCGTAGCCTTCCCTGCCATAAATTACTTTTTTGTAAAGTTAGGATGATTTTCCGTTTTATAATAAAATTATTTTACATTAAACTCATCATGGTCCAGTACAATTTAAGACAACATCATTATAACATTTATTATAATAACTTTTCTTATAAAAGAGATTACAACCAATAATTTGAGCAACTTGGCATTTTTATATTTATATTTGTTATCAAGAGTTGAAAATATATAGATTCACATATACATATTAGCGTTTGCAAGTTATCGGTTACTTCAGAAACCTGAGAAATTTCACCAGTACTGCCGATGGACTCAGTAAACGTCTGCGCTTTGCGTGGACGGAGTTCATCTATAGTACACAGGCTTTCTCAGGGCCTCTGAAGAATAGATTAAACCTTCCACGCTTTTTTATTATTTATTAAAATTTCATAATATGAAAAGGATCATTTTATCTGTTATTGTCAGTATAACTTTTCTGGCATCATGCGCTACACCCAAATGGGCAATCATGAGCCTGGACAATAAAGAGATGGTAGAAAAAGTCATGAGCACCAACCCAGAACTTTATGAACGCTACAAAAAGGGGGAAATAGCCCTTGACAAGATAAAATACCGCCAACTTGAAGACGGCTCCACAAAGTATCAGTTCACCTATCACGGAATCCTTGACAACGATGATGACGAGCTGCTTGAATGGATCTGTATTTTTTCACCAGTATTGAACAACTAGCCCCAATCCAAACCACATGAAACACCTCTCATACCTGGCTGCAATAATCTTGCTTGTTGCATGTAACGGCAAGCCGGCTCTTTCTGAACATGAAGTTATCTGCAAAATAAGCGGAAAAGGATTCGACGCCAAGAATATAAGAATACATCTGGCATGGACAGATTTTCGTTTTGATGACAACTATCAGGAAATTGATGCAAAGGATGGCTGTTTTGAGGCAGATGTGGTCCTTGATACAAACCAAGTATATGAAATCTGCATTCCCAACTTCCCTGGAGAGTGGTCTTCCTACAAAACAGCACATTTCTTCTTCCACAAGGATGGTGTGGAATTTGGAATGGAGACATTTGCTGATGATAAAAGGATCATTGTTGAGAATCCTAAAGGAGACAACAACACTTACTACAGCTACAAAAGCCTTAGAGACAAAATCTACATGGATTGGTACACCAGACTTATGGCATCACAGGACAGCCTGCACAATAATAAACTGATGTACAACCATACATGGGAGAAAATGTGGGATGCCCAGAGAGACAAGAAACTGTCACAGGAAGTGAAAGATAGCTTGAGAAACGAAGCGAACAAACTGGAAATGAGTGGAGATCACAGAACGCCAGCCGGAAGGGCATGGCATAGGGAGTGGGTTGCTTACCGCACAGAAAAGCAGAACTCAGACTACCGTCATCTGCAACAATTCCAGCCCGACAAGACTTCTCTTTACATGATAATGGACAATATCCGCATATCACAGTCCAATTCCACAGACATATCAAAATGGTTGAACCTCTACGAAGAGAAATACAAGAATCTCTTCCCAAATGACAGGATGCACAATCTCATTTCAGAGACAGCAAATGCTACTGCAATGATAGAGGGGAGACATTTCATAGACTTTACTCTTCCCGACAGATCCGGCAACAGCCAAACCCTCTCAGAACTTATTAAAGGGAAAGTGGCAGTTCTTGAACTTTGGGCTTCATGGTGCAGTTCATGCAGGGCAAATGCCAAATCACTCATCCCGCTGTATAAAAAATACCACAACAATGGCTTTACCGTTGTAGGTATTGCCAGGGAATACAAAGAAGCCGGCAGCTGGAAGAATGCCATTCAGACAGATACCTACCCCTGGCCCAATTTGGTTGCTATGGAAGAACACCACAGTCTGTGGGCGCAATACGGCATACCCAACGCAGCCGGCAGAACCCTTCTCATAAATGCTGATGGAATTGTTGTAAAGATCAACCCTTCTGCAAAGGAGGTAGAAGAATATCTGATGGCACAGCAAAACAAATAAAATCACAAAGCCGGAGCAGAAAAAATCTGCACCGGCTTTCAGGCATCAATATTTACATTGATTGCATTATCTCATCTGGAACACGATAGGAATCCTCAAGCATTGCTCTACAGGTTTGCCTCCCGATGTAGCCGGTTCCCATTTAGGCGATTTCTCAATAATAGAAACCACCATATGGTCCAAAGATTCACACACACTGTCAAGTACTGTAACATTCTTTACAGAACCATCTTTATCTACAACAAATGACACTTTCATTGTGCCGGTATGCTTGCATCCCTTTGGCCTGTAAATCTGTGAAAACAGCCATTGGGAGAACCCTTCCATACCTTTCCCCTGGAAAGAAGGCATAACATCAGGCTCAACCATATAGAAGCTTTCTTTATTCACAACCTCATCGCTGTATGAAACAACAGTAATAGGATCCATCTCCTGCTGCACCTTCAAAGTGATGACTATAGCGCCGTTCGCAGCCTTATCGCCATACTTCTCCTTTGCTTTATCATTCTTCAACACTGTAATTGCACTGATACGCTGAGGGGCAATCTTGTCAAATTCTTCTTTGGAGATCTGCTTCTCCTCTCCCCATACATAACGCAGAATGTATACAGGAGAACCTTGCGGAGCAACCAACTCTGCAGAATTTTCATTAATTTTGTGTGCCGGTTGATAAACCGTACGTGCCTGCAAACCAATGCACAGGCAAACAAGCGGAAGGATATACACCAGCCGCAAGACTCTTGAAAGAGGTGATTTTGATTTTGTCATCATAGTAATACGTTTTTTAAGGATACTGTGATTCAAGCTGTTGGCAACTGAGTAGCCGCTCTTGCCAACGGCTTTTTTTATAAGTAAATATTGATACTCCCTAATATTTGCACCTGAACGGAGCACTGCATCATCTGCCTCAAACTCATGCAGATCCTGCAAGTCTGAACGCAACATCCAAATAGCCGGATTGAACCACTGGAACGCAGCCATCACATCCACCAGCAGCAACTCCACCGAGTGTCCATAACGGATGTGGGCCTTCTCATGGGCAAGGATTGCATCAGGGTTCTCCATAAAATCCTCCTCAGACATTACAATATACCTCATCCAGCTGAATGGTCCTTTACCGCTGTCGGGAACAACAACTTTACATCCATCCTCCTCCATAACAATTTTCCCCTTCCCGACAATTTTAAGAATCATAACCACTGACACCAATACCCTTGCAAGCACATAGAATACTCCCACCAGGTACACTACAACCAATGCCATGTGCCACCACGGTGAAATATCACCGGCTGCCGGAAATTCGTCTGCCAATGTTCCGGCAAAAGTCTCCACTGCGCCAACTGATACTGTACTTTCCGCAGGCAGATGGACCGTTATAATGCACAGCGGCAATATAAAGGAAAACACTGCAGTACCAACAAGCACAATCCGGTTGAGCCGGTGGAAAGTCTCCTTCTTCAGCAGTGCCCGGTAAAACAGGTAGAATACCAGCAGCACAACCGCAGCCTTGCATACATACAAAAGAAAATCCGTCATTTCTGTTCCCCTTTCTCTATAAGTTCTATGAGTTCCTTCAATTGGGCCAAGGTAATTTTCTCCTCCTTAACCAATGCAGATACTGCACTCATGTAAGAATTGTTGAAATACTTGTCTATGATTCCCATCAAGGAACGCTGCTTGTACTCTTCATGAGTAACCTTGGCAAAATACTGATAAGTTGGGCCATATGCCTTATGATCTACAAATCCCTCCTCCTCCAGCATCCTTACCTGGGTGGACAATGTTGAAAAATGGGGTTTGGGATCGGGGTAAAGTTCTCTGAGTTCCCTTACAAACAATGGGCCCTGCTCCCAAAAATGGTTCATTATTACCTCTTCCTTTTTTGTCAGCTTTTTCATATCAACTAAATTTTCTACAAATGTAACTATATTTTTTAGTTATACAACTATCGGGAGTAGTTTTTTTTTATAGTAAATGGTCACTTGGAAGATAGAATTGTAACATAAAGATGAGGGCGCTGGACTTGTTTTTGTGTGCGATGCGCGGCTTGTATGTGGCTGGGTACTGTTGGGGAGTTCCTGCAATTCACCCCGGCGGGAGGAAACTAGTAGGCGGAGAAAGTATTGGAAGTCAATTTTATGTATATTTGCAATCAAGCAAAACAACATAACTTTGTAAAAAACGACATTATGAAACAGCAGGTCATTCTAAGCAAATACAGCCTTATTGTAACAATTGTCAGCAATGTGCTGCTGATAGGCCTTATGTTTTACAATAATCCTCCGGCAAACGTCAGGATAATGCTTGCCGTTATGTGGGGTATTTTAGTCTTTGCATCACTGCTCTACATGCCAACAAGCATTTCAGCCGATAAAAATGCAATATACATTAAACGTTGTCTGAGGGTAAAAGCTATTCCTGTGCCGGACATTTTGTCCGTTAAAATGTGCGCACCAACAATGGGAGCAATCCGCATTTGCGCCAGCGGCGGTTTCTTTGGCTACTGGGGTTGGTTCAAGGAACGTGACCTGGGCAAATATTTTGCCTACTACGGCCGTTCAAGTGACTGCTTCCTTGTAGAACTTAAAGACGGCCGCAAATACATGCTCGGATGCAAGAATCCCCAAAAGATGGTGGAGTACATCAACGGAAATTTGAAAAAATATTGAGTTTGATGGCAATCCCCTTTTGCCAAGATGATGGAACGCCCAATATGCATTTCAGGCATCTACAGCCTGGGGGTTGCGTGCCATTCGTATGTTTTCTTAACGGGTGGCACAGGTGATATGGCTCAAATGGGTATTTGAATGGGATTGGGCGTGCCGTCGTCTTGCGCTTCCATCATCCCCAACCGGACATATGATGAGATCTCAGACAATATCCCCGGAATCATGAGCTTAAGTTATTAAACAATTAGCCCCAATATATGCATCTCCGTTACAGTATAGATAGAGCAGCAGAATTAAAGATAGAAATCCCCTCACTCCTCCTGTATATATTACAAATAATCAAATACTTACAAATTACGCAGATAGGATTTTCCAAGAAGGGGACAGCAACATATTGCTTAAGCCACAGTAATTTTGTGCAACAAAAACAAAAATTATGGGCACATTAAATTTATTCAACATTTTTAGAGCACGTCTCTTCAACATCAAATTATTTGGAGACACACGATTAGGAATCTACAAGGAAATCTCCGTTGAAGATGTGAAACTTTTCATTACAGACTTCCACAATTTCTGCAAATCAAATGAAACGGTAAATGCAGAGTCAGAAATTAGGACCAATTTACCCGACAGCAACAATTTTCAGATATTGAAAAGGCTCTGTGAGCAATATTATGTGTATGAGAATACCGATAAATTTCAGCTGAAAATCATTCAGGAAGTTAAGGAGATTGTAAATGAGTTCAGGAAGGACCAGCAGACACAGAAAGATTTGGAACAGTGGCTCAATGCAACTCAAAACAATGCAGTTGAAAAAATCAGGCTCTCCCATCCTGAACTTAAAGAAGAAGAGATTAAACTGTTCTGCTACATACAAGCCGGATTTACACCTACAATGATGTCTGTGCTACTGCAAAAAGACAAGAGTGTCGTTTACAATAGGGTCTCAAGGTTAAAGGCAAAAATTAAGGAGTAGTTCCACTTCCATCATAGTAACAGAAGCCGGCAGAAAAATTGCCGGCTTCTGTCTTTTAATTTACAGGACCAGGCATGTGACGGTTCAGTCTCTCTATATTTCCCGGTACTTCCTTGAAATTGGAATAGCTTCATTAGGAAGATGCACCTGGGTAGCCTCCCATGACAAAATATGGGCTTTGTTAACCAAAAATGAGCGGTGCACCCTTACAAACTTGGGACTAAGAAATTCTTCCCATCTTGAAATATTCATTTTGGTACGGTAAGATTCACCACCTATGCAGCGCACCCATACCTCAGAGTCATTGGATTCAATGTATTTGATTTTTGAAATTTGCAATGAAATCTTTCGTCTTTCCGAGGTAAATTCAACTGATTCCTCCGCATCTTGTTCCAACTTTTTCTTGAAGATCTTTTCCCTCAACAAATAATTCAGTGCACAAAGGGAACCTATACTGAAAATGATAAGAACAGGATTAAGCATAAAAATATTCCCGACAGCAAACTTGTCCAAATACCATCCACTCAAGCATAGTCCAAAATATGCAGTTACCACAACTGCACAGCCAAGCCATATGGCATTCTTGATTCCTTGCATCCTGTTCTCAAAGGATATCTGCTTATACAGTATATTTGCCATAAGCATAGCCGGCAACATCAGCGACGAGTATAGGAACGCAACTGCAAAAGAATCGCAACCGCTCATATAAATAAGGCTGATTACCAAAACTCCTGCAATCCAAAATATGATATCAAATGCAATGGTCCGGTTCATTCTTGTGCTATTATTTTTTCTCAAATTTAGCCATATTTCCTAAATTTATAGGTGAAAATCTGTCGGGAAAGGCATACCAAGAGGGGATTAAAGGGTTTCTGCACCGGATGGAGGGGTTTTAAAATTGGAAAAATATTGCCCTTGGATGAACTTTGCAGAAGCTTTTAACCAATTAAATTTTTACAGTTATGATTGCTTATTCTTACTTTTTGCAAGGTGGTCCATTTGGAATGGGACTGCTTACTTTACTTCTTATCGGGCTATGC
>JAGBTG010000028.1 GCA_017631435.1 Bacteroidales bacterium
GAGAACGAGTTGAAGAGAATGCCATTCCAGCTTATTGTAGGCGAGAAAGAGGCTTCTTCAAACTCTGTTTCTGTGCGTAAACAGGGCGGTGAAGATTTGGGTGCAATGGAGGTTGACCAGTTCGTTGCATACATCAAAGCCGAGATTGAGGCACAGTTGGCAAAATAGAAACTTTAGACTATAGAATAACTAACAATTTAGCGGGAGGACAAATTTATCGCAACACCATTTAAACCTCGTCCACAGGGATTTGTCAAGAAGACAAACAATGCCCCTGACAATAACGGCTCAAGACAGCAGGGTCCAAGAAAGAAAGATGACGGCCCAAGAATCAATGAGGAGATCAGATCTCCACAAGTGAGAGTCGTTGGTGACAATGTTCCGGAGCAGAAAGTGTATCCTTTGCAGGAGGCACTCAAGATGGCTGCTGAGATGGAACTTGACTTGGTAGAGATTTCTCCAAATGCTGAGCCGCCGGTATGTAGGATAATTGATTATCAGAAGTACCTGTACCAGCAGAAGAAAAAGGCCAAAGAGATGAAGGCCAATGCCAGCAAGGTAACAATCAAGGAGATCCGTTTTGGTCCTAACACAGATGAGCATGATTTCCAGTTCAAGTTGAAACATGCGCAGAGCTTCCTTGAGGAGGGTTCAAAAGTTAAGGCTTATGTATTCTTCAAAGGAAGGTCAATCCTTTTCTCGGAGCAGGGTGAGAAACTTCTGTTGAGATTTGCGGTAGAGCTTGAGAACTACGGTAAAGCTGAGCAGATGCCTAAGCTTGAGGGCAAGAGGATGATCATGATGATTGCTCCCGTTAAAAAGAAATAAGACACTTTAATTTTATTACTAACTAAAAATATTTAAGCAATGCCTAAGATGAAGACCAATTCCGGTGCCAAAAAGCGTTTCCAGCTTACCGGATCGGGTAAAGTAAAAAGAAAGCACGCTTTCAAAAGTCACATTTTGACTAAAAAGACAACTAAGCAAAAAAGAAACCTTACTTACTCTGCTGTTTTGACTAGCGCAGATGAGAAGAGAGTAAAAGAACTAATTTTAGCTTAATTATTTATTAACCGAGTGATCAGCAGGATAAGTTTCTTATTGGAGAAGAACGCTGACATTCACAAAACATTAAAGTATGCCAAGATCGGTAAATTCGGTAGCATCAAGAGCTCGCCGTAAAAAAATTCTTAAACAGACCAGAGGTAACTTCCTTGCCAGAGCTAACGTTTGGACAGTTGCCAAGAACACCTATGAGAAAGGTTTGACTTACGCTTACAGAGACCGTAAGACCAAAAAGAGAGTATTCCGCGCATTGTGGATTCAGAGAATCAACGCTGCTGCACGCCTACATGGTATGAACTACTCTCAGTTCATCGGCAAACTAGCTAAGAACAACGTAGGTCTTAACCGTAAAGTTCTAGCTGACCTTGCAATGAACAACCCACAGGCGTTTGAGGCTATCATCAATTCTGTAAAATAAACGTAGTTTTATAGACTTTATATAAATCAATACTTACAGGGGTTGAACACTGGTTTCTTAAAAAATAGATGGTTTAAGTTTGCACTTTGGGGAGGTCTTTATCTCCTTTGGGTAATATGGCTTGGAAATTATTGGTGGCTGTTGGGCCTTGCAGTGATTTTTGATGTATATGTTACCAAGAAAGTGAAATGGAACTTCTGGAAAAAGAAACAGGATAAAGGCGGCAAGGGCAACAGTATCATTGAATGGTTTGATGCACTTGTATTTGCAGTGGTTGCTGCAACCTTTATAAGGATGTTCTTCTTTGAGGCTTATACAATCCCAACTTCTTCTATGGAGAAGACACTGATGGTTGGAGATTACCTGTTCGTAAGCAAGTTGCAGTACGGACCAAAAGTGCCTCAGACCCCAATATCATTCCCGTTGGTGCATAATGTTATGCCCATCACAGGAGGAGAGTCATACTCAAAGCTTATCCAGAACGATTACAGGAGGCTAAAAGGATTCTCTGAGGTAAAGAGGGATGATATAGTAGTATTCGGATTTCCACACGGTGATACTATACTCAGGAAAGCTCCGATGGATGACTACTACACTCACGTAAGGCTTAACGGAAGGGAGTATACTCAGAAGATGTATGGCCCCGTAGTTGTAAGGCCCGACGACAAGAAAGACAATTATGTCAAAAGATGCGTGGCAGTAGCAGGAGATTCACTGACAGTAGTCAACGGTGAGGTGATAGTAAATGGTATTCCGCAACCTCAGTTTGAGGGAATTCAGAACACCTACGCCGTTTACACAAATGGAACAGCTATAAATTCCAAAATCATTGCAGATCTTGGAATGAACCAGGGAGAGATATGGTACGATCCGCAGATGCCGGGTTATCCAGCACTTCCCCTGACAAAGTCTGAGCTTGAGAAAGTGAAGTCTTTGGGAAATATAGTTGAGATAAGACAGAATGTAGACATATATCCGCCAGATTATCCGGATTCGCCAATGATGCTCTTCCCATTCAGTGAAGACTTCAAATGGACCCGCGACAATTATGGCCCTATATGGATCCCTGAGAAGGGCAAAACTATAGAGTTGGACACCATAAACTACAAGTTGTACGAGAGGATCATTACAGCCTATGAGCACAACAATTTTGAGTTGAAGGATGGTGATTTTTACATAAACGGAGAGAAGACCAACAAGTATACATTCCAGCAGGATTATTACTTTATGATGGGCGACAACAGACACAACTCCCTTGATTCCCGCTACTGGGGATTCGTTCCGGAGGACCATATTGTTGGAACACCGTCAGTGATTTGGTTCTCAACAGATAAGTACAAATCATTCCCTTCAAACATAAGGTGGAAGAGGATATTCAGGTTTGTCTAAAAAACATTTGTATTATTAAAAAAAAAGAGGGATATTTGCACCCTCGTAATTTGAATAATATTAAAAAAGTATATAAAAGATGGCAAGAGTTTGTCAAATAACAGGTAAAAAGAGGATGGTAGGAAACAACGTTTCCCACTCTAAACGCCGCACCAAACGTGAGTTTGCTCCAAACCTAAGAACTAAGAAATTCTGGTTGGAGGAGGAGGGTAGATTCGTAACCCTTAAAGTTTCTGCTGCAGGTATCAGAAACATTCATAAAAATGGCTTGGCTGCTTCACTAAAATCTGCTGAGCAGAAAGGTCTTATTAACTTGGTATAATAATATATTTAGATATGGCAAAGAAAGGTAACAGAGTACAGGTAATTCTAGAGTGTACTGAGCAAAGAGAGAGTGGTGTACCAGGAATGTCTAGGTATATTACCACTAAGAACAAAAAGAACACAACTCAAAGATTGGAGCGCAAAAAATATAATCCTTTCCTAAAGAAAGTGACTGTGCACCGTGAGATTAAATAATTTTAAAAACTTTTAAAGATTTTAAGAAATGGCAAAGAAAGCGGTAGCAACCTTTAGTGGTGACAAATCACAGTTGAAAAACGTTGTGAAATGCATCAAAATGGTAAAATCTGAGAGAACCGGCGCTTACGTATTCAACGAGGAGATGGTTCCAACTGCAGAGGTTAAGAACTTCTTCACAAAGAAATAATTTTGTGACAAGATAATTGAAAAGCGGTAATCCTAACGGGTTACCGCTTTTTTTTTCAGGCTCCCGCCAGGCGGCTCCCGGCCTTCCGTGATACACGGCCTTAGCCGGGCTTCTGCGGAAGTTCGTCTGCGAAAAGGGTATTCTGTGCGCAAAGTGGGTGCCGCCGGTAAAATTTGTGCATAAATCTGCGTGGAATTGTAATTTTTATGCGCTTAAATAAAGAATTTAGTTGCAGGAATTTGATTATATTTGCAAGTTACTATATAAACTTATAGAATATGGCATTTTTCGGATTGTTCGGAAAGAAATCCAAAGAAGAGAAAGAGTCTTTGGATCAGGGTTTGCAGAAGACCAAGATGGGAATCTTTGAGAAGATTTCCCGTGCAATTGTGGGCAAGTCAACAGTTGATGATGATGTGCTTGACGGTATTGAGGAGGCGTTGATTGCTTCTGATTTGGGAGTGGATACAACCCTGAAAATCATTGACAGCCTTCAGGAGAGGGTTGCCAGAGACAAGTTCATGAATACTGAGGAACTCAACTCAATCCTTAGGGAGGAGATTGAGAAACTTCTTGATATCAATCCTGCAGAGGAGTCTGACGGCTCTGAGGAGGAGAAGGTGTTTGATTTCTCAAAGAAACCGTATGTGATTATGGTTGTGGGAGTGAATGGAGTTGGCAAGACCACTACTATAGGAAAACTTGCATCAAGGCTCAAGAACAGCGGCAAGAAGGTTGTGCTTGGTGCTGCAGATACTTTTAGGGCAGCAGCTGTTGACCAGCTTGTTGTCTGGAGTGAGAGGGCAGGTGTTCCTATTGTAAAGCAGGGTATGGGAGCTGATCCGGCTTCAGTTGCTTATGATACCCTTAAATCTGCTGTTGCACAGGATGCTGATGTGGTGCTTATTGATACTGCAGGCCGCCTTCACAATAAGGTGAATCTTATGAATGAGCTTACCAAGATAAGGAATGTGATGCGCAAGGTGGTTCCGGATGCTCCGCACGAGGTGCTTCTTGTTCTTGACGGTTCTACAGGCCAGAATGCATACCAGCAGGCCAAGGAGTTTACCAAGGCAACCGATGTTACTGCCCTTGCAGTTACAAAATTGGACGGTACAGCAAAAGGTGGAGTGGTGATTGGCATTTCAGACCAGTTCCAGATTCCTGTGAAGTTCATTGGAGTGGGAGAGAAGATTGAGGATCTGCAGATCTTCAACAAGAGGGAGTTTGTGGCATCATTGTTCAAGAAGTAGTCTCCCGATACTTGTAGAGACAGGATATCTGTCGGGAAGAAAGAGAAGAATATTAAAGAGTTTACAATATGAATATTTCGTACAATTGGCTTAAGGAGTATGTGAAGTTTGATCTTGCTCCTGCAGAGGTTGAGAAGATTCTTACCTCAATTGGATTGGAAGTTGAACATTTTGAAGAGGTTGAGGAGATTCCAGGTGGCCTTGCAGGTGTTGTGGTAGCACATGTGCTTGAGTGTGAGAACCATCCTGATTCAGACCATCTTCATGTTACAAAAGTGGATGCCGGTACTGGCGAGCCTTTGCAGATTGTGTGTGGTGCACCTAATGTTGCTGCAGGACAGAAGGTTATGCTTGCAACTTTGAATACCAAACTTACTTTCAGCAACGGCGAGGAGATTAAGATAAAGAAATCAAAGATCCGTGGTGTTGAGTCATTTGGAATGCTTTGTGCCGAGGATGAGTTGGGTATTGGCCACAACCACGAGGGTATCATGATTTTGGATCCTTCGGCTGTTCCCGGTACACCTGCCAAGGATTATCTTGGCCTGAAGACCGATACTCTTTATGAGATAGGACTTACCCCTAACCGTGTTGATGCCGCTTCATTCATTGGCGTTGCAAGGGATTTGAGCGCTTATTTGAAGGCTAACAATATGGGCGGTGAGCTTACCCTTCCTTCTGTGGAGGAGTTTGAGGCAAAATTGGCTGCTGCCAAGAAAGAGGGTGCAGTTAAAGTAACTGTAAACGCAAAAGAGGCTGCTCCAAGATACAGCGGTCTTACAATCAAAGGTGTTAAAGTGGGCGAGTCTCCTGAGTGGTTGAAATCTAAACTTATGATGATAGGCTTGCGTCCTATCAACAGCATTGTTGACATTACCAACTACATCCTTATGGAGATGGGTCAGCCAATGCATGCTTTTGATGCAGATATGATTGAGGGTAACGAGGTGGTAGTGGATTTCTGTGCTGAGGGTACAAAATTCGTTACTTTGGATGAGGTTGAGAGAACTCTTTCTGCACAGGACCTTATGATCTGTAACGCCAAGGAGCCTATGTGCATTGCCGGTGTATTTGGCGGTGTAAAGAGCGGAGTTACTGAGAATACCGTTAACGTATTCCTAGAGAGTGCATATTTCAATCCGGTATCTGTAAGAAAAACTTCAAAGAGACATACCCTCAAGACTGATGCTTCTTTCCGTTATGAGAGAGGATGTGACCCTGAGGTTACCCTATATGCCCTTAAACGTGCTGCACTTTTGATTACTGAGATTGCAGGCGGTGAGATTGTGGGTGATGTTGTGGATATAGTTTCTGCACCTGTAGAGAAGAAGGTTGTAGAGCTGGATTATGCGAGAATCCAGAGATTCATTGGCAAGGAGATTGGTGCGCAGACAATCAAAGATATTCTTGGATACCTTGAGATGGAGTTTGTAAGCGAGAGCGAGGCAGGCTGCACCGTTAAGGTTCCTACATACAGGGTTGACGTATACAGGGAGTGCGACATTGTAGAGGATATCCTAAGAATCTACGGCTACAACAATATTGAGTTGCCTGCAAACATGAGGGCGTCAATCAATACTACCCCTAAACCGGATCCTGAGAGGGTTAAGGTTATGGCTTCAGAGTTCATGACTGCAAACGGTTTTATGGAGATGATGAACAACTCCCTTACAAAGAGCGATTACTACGCAAACCTTAAGACTTATCCGCAGGAGAAATGCGTTATGGTTGTGAATCCTTTGAGCTCAGACCTTAACTGCATGAGACAGACACTGCTTTTGAACGGACTTGAGGTTATTGCATACAATATCAACCGTCAGCAGAACGATTTGAAGCTTTACGAGTACGGTAACGTGTACAGCTTCAATCCTGATTTCAAAGCTCCAGAGTTTGATGCCTCAAACCCTGAGGAGGCACTTGCCCACAGAAGCGATGCCCTTAAAGCTTACTCGGAGGAGCCTAAGTTCACTTTGTTCATTACAGGTAACGGCTACCAGGGCTGGAGAAACAGGACAGTAGGAGGCAACTTCTTTGCATTGAAGGGCTACCTTGAGCTGCTTCTTTCAAAATTCGGCATTACACTTGCCAACCTTGAGTACGAGGCTGCACCATCTGATCTGTTTGCAGAGGGCTTGGTATACAAGATGAACGGCGGCAAGGAGATTGCAGTTATGGGTACAATATCAAAGGCAAGGCTTAAACAGTTTGGCATCAAACAGCCTGTATTTGCAGCTGAGATCTCTTGGAATACACTTCTTAAAGCAGTTAAGAAGAACAAGGTACAGTACACAGAACTTCCTAAGTTCCCTGAGGTTAAGAGAGACTTGGCATTGTTGCTTGATGAGAACGTTTCATTTGCAGAGTTGCGCAAGAGTGCCCTTTCTACAGAGAAGAAACTTCTTAAGAGCGTAACGTTGTTTGACGTTTACAAAGGTGACAAGATCCCTGAGGGCAAGAAACAGTATGCGTTGAGCTTTGTGCTTCAGGATATGGAGAAGACCTTGAATGACAAGGCTGTAGAGGCTGTAATGGGCAAACTCCTTGCAACATTCCAGCACAAGCATGGAGCAACATTGAGATAATCTTCCCGACAGATAAAAATCAGACAGGAGGCTGACCCAAAAGTAGCCTTTATGAATGGGCACCCCCGCTAGAGTACTTTCTGGCGGGGGTGTTTGTTTTAGATGAGACGCTTTTGAGTCACCCTCTTTGTGCTTTTCGCATATTGGTATAATTGGAAACGGCAGATGGCCCTACAGCTCAATCCGTTTGCACACTAGCCCTTTCTCCTTGATGGCTTCCAGTACCTGGGGAAGTGCAACAAAGAGGTTGGGTGAGCATTTGATGGAATCGTGGAATACAATTATGGCACCCGGTTCAATATACGGGATTACATTGCGGGCGCAGGCCTCTCCGCTGATGTTGCGGTTATAGTCTCGGCTGATGATGTTCCACATTATTGTGTGGTACCTTTCGTGCAGTACCCTTGCCTGGTTGGGACCTATGCGGGCATATGGTGGGCGGAACAGATTGGATTTTATCATGTCACCGGCAATGTCTATATCCCTTACATAGTCACCTGTGTTCATACCCCATCCCTTCACATGGCTGTATGAGTGGTTGCCTACAGCATGTCCGCGGCGCTTTACCTCTTCAAACAGCTGGGGGAACATCTCCACGTTCTTTCCTATACAGAAGAATGTGGCTTTGGCATTGTACTTGTCGAGAAGATCGAGAACCCATGGGGTAACCTCCGGCCTTGGGCCGTCATCAAAAGTGAGGAAGATTCCATCCTTTTCGTCGGGAAAATTCCAGATGAAAGTGGGGAACAGTTTTCTGATGATTTTTGGAGGTTTGATTCTCATATTTGCAGTGTTTACGTTGGCAAAAGTAATAATAAAAAATTACCTTTGCGAAATATATTTCAGCTTATGCGCAGTATAGGATTATTATTTAAAACAGCTTTGTGTGCCATTGGTTTGATTCTGGTACAGGGGTGTGGCAAGGAGGATGTAGTGCCGCAGGACAAGATGGTTGACCTGCTGGTTGACCTGTTCATTGCAGACCAGTCTCTGGAGATCAAACCGGATCTTCTTGTGCAGAAGGATTCAATGTTGGTTTATCCTCCAATTATGCTCAAGCACGGTGTTCCGGTGGAGCAGTTTGAGGAGTCGATGAGATATTATCTCGATGATGGTGAAAGCTATCTTGAAATCTTGAGGGAAGTGAAGGAGATCCTTTATGCCAAGGAGAGTGCTGTTGCAAGATTGATAAAGGAGAATGTGGAAGAGAGGGAGTCGAGGACCCTCACAGAGTGGTGGGCCGTGGATTCTGTAAGGAGCATGCCTGCCATAGACTTGAGATATGACAGTTATCTGAGGGCAGTGAGATGGCTGGTGATGGGTGACAAGAAATTGGGTGACTGGAAGTTCACGGATTCCCTTGAGACAGATTTTCCGCAGAACGGTATATGGTGGTATTACAATATGGTTCCCCAGAGCAGGAAGTTTGTGGACCATTTCCTCAAGGATGCATATGTGGAGGAGGAACCTGCAGAGGCCCAGGATGCTGAAAAAACCGAAAAACTAAACAAGATAACAGATAAGAAAGATGAGAAAGTTAGCCGCAAATTACTTGATAACTCTAGACGCAAACGCCCCAGTGTTAAAGAGGGGTTACGTTCTCTTGAACTCTGATAATGAGGTTGTAGAGGTAGGTGAACTCACAGAAGAGTGTGAGGATACCGAGTTCTATAGCGGAATTTTGTGTCCGGGATTTGTAAATGCACATTGTCATGTGGAACTGTCTCATCTTGTAGGGATGTTTGAGCAGGCTACCGGCATGAGCGGGTTTATCAACCAGATAAATGCCATGAGAGAGAATGTGGGCAAGGAGGGAAGGATAAAGGCCCTTGAGGCGCAGATGGACAAGATGTACAGGGAAGGAGTGAGTGCAATGGCTGATATAAGCAACTGCAGCGAGAGTTTTGAGTGCAAGAGCAAGTCCCCTATGTATACAAGAACATTCCTTGAGCTGTTTGGCAGTGAGCCAAAGGATGCGCAGGATGTGCTTGAAAGCGGCAAATCATTGGCACAGGTTGCAAAGGAGTATGACATTGATGCCGCAATCACTCCGCATTCATGCTATACAATGAGCCCGCAGCTGCTTGCTATGGCTGCACAGGAGGGACTCAAGAGTGGATTCCTTTCATACCATAGCCAGGAGAGCCATGAGGAGGAGGAACTTATAAGGACAGGTACAGGTGCCTTGGCCGAGAACTATAAGGGCAGAGGTTTGAGTACACCTCCAGTTACAGGCAAACCTGCACTTACATATTTTATAGACAGACTATTGAGTTTTTCAAAATCTCCGGTAGAGGGCAATGTGCTGCTTGTGCACAATGTGGCCATTGACCAGGAGAGCATTGATTATGCCAAGGAGCACCTTGCAAACCCTTATTTTGCAATCTGCCCTTTGTCAAACATATTTATCCACAGGGCTCTTCCTCCTCTCAACCTTATGAGGGAGAACAACCTGAAGATATGCTTGGGTACCGACAGCCTTTCAAGCAATACAATCCTTTCAATTGTTAAGGAGATTGAGTGCATCCACAAGAAATTCCCTCAGATCCCGCTTGTTGAGATTCTTGGGTGGGCATGCAGCAACGGTGCACAGATGTTGGGCAAACAGGATGTTTTGGGCAGCTTTGAACCAGGCAAGAAACCGGGTGTTGTATTGTTGGAGAATATAGATTGGGAAAACTTTAAACTTACAGAGAAATCAACAGCAAGAAGATTGGTGTAATATGGCAACAATTCTTTTCAACGAGATAGTATTTGGCCCTATAAAGAGCCGCCGTTTGGGAAGTTCATTGGGAGTGAACCTTCTCCCAAGATTTGGCAAATGGTGCAGTTTTGACTGCATTTATTGCGAGTGTGGATGGAACAGGGACGGTAAGAAGGATACTACCCTTCCAACCAAGGAGGAGGTTTATCAGGCATTGGAGGGGAGGTTGAGGCAGCTTGCACAGGAGGGGACCCCGGTAGATACCATTACCTTTTCCGGTAACGGTGAGCCCACAATGCATCCCAATTTTCCCGACATCATTGAATTTGTACTCAAACTCAGGGATGAACTGTATCCGTTGGCAAAGGTTTCTGTACTCACAAATGCCACAAGACTGGGTAAGGAGGAGGTGAGGGCTGCCCTCATGAAGATAGACAACCCTATCCTTAAGATAGATTCCCCTCTGAAATGGATGGTGGATGCAATAAATATCCCCAATGAGGCATATTCATTGGAAGAGACCATCGGGAATATAAAGTTGTTCAACCATAACTTCATACTCCAGACAATGTTCCTCAAAGGTGAGGAGGGTGGTGTGCAGATTGACTGTACAGCAGCGGAGCATGTGGAGAAGTGGAGGGAGCTGGTAAGGGAACTTGCACCCAGGGAGATAATGATGTATACCATAGACAGGGAGACCCCTGCAAAGAACCTGCAGAAGGTTACAGTGGAGGAGATGGAGGAGATTGCCCGTCCGCTCAAGGAGGAGGGCTTTAATGTTCAAATCAGAGGTTAGAGATGAGAGTTGTAATACAGAGAGTGATTGAATCAAATGTTGCTGTGGCTCCTTGTGAGGGGGCGGAGCGTACAGAGGTTATAGGTAAGATTGGAAACGGCATGATGGTGCTGGTTGGAATTGAGGCGGCGGATGATGATACTGACATTGCATGGATTTCCAAGAAGATAGTAAACCTCAGGATATTTGATGATGCAAACGGGGTGATGAACCTGAGCATAAAGGATGCCGGCGGGGATATTCTCCTTATCAGCCAGTTTACCCTGCAGGCAGCAACGGCAAAAGGGAACAGGCCTTCGTACATTAAGGCGGCGCCACCTGCAATTGCAATTCCAATCTATGAGAAACTTATTGCCCAGCTTGAGCAGGATTTGGGCAAGCAGATACAGACAGGACGTTTTGGGGCAGATATGAAGGTAACTATCATCAACGACGGCCCCGTTACAATATTGATTGATTCTAAAAACAGAGAGTAAGGATGTTGGACAAGATTTTGAAGGCAGTACACGATAACCTGGAGAACTGGAATACCCCACATAACCTGGCTTTGTGCTTGAGTTGTATAGATCTTACAACTCTCAACACTACCGATACCCAAGCCCGGGTAGAGGGATTTGCAGCCAAAGTGAACGGCTTTAGGGAAAAGTATCCGCAGTATCCTCTTCCTGCAGCAATTTGTGTATACTCCAAATGGGGTGAAACGGTGAAGAAAGCCCTTAAGGAGGATGTGAAGGTGGCAGTGGTGGCTGGCGGATTTCCCCATTCGCAGACATTTCTGGAGGTTAAGCTTCTGGAGTGCAGGATGGCGGCTGATGCCGGTGCGGATGAGGTGGATGTGGTGTTGCCTTTGAACCTGTTTATGAGTGGAGACAGTGAAGGTACTGCAAGGGAGATAGCTGCAATGAAGGAGGCTGTTGGAGAGAGGCACTTGAAGGTTATCCTTGAGACTGGGGCCCTTGCAAGTTCTGAAAAAATACATGAGGCATCAATGTTGGTAATGGAGGCCGGGGCAGATTTTATAAAGACCTCAACAGGAAAACAGGAGCCCGGGGCTACACCTGCGGCTGCCATTGTAATGTGCAACAGCATTAAGGAATATTATAAAAAGAGCGGCAGAAAGGTTGGATTCAAACCTGCCGGCGGCATTTCTACAGTTAAGGATGCATTGTGCTATCTGGCTATTGTAGACACTATTTTGGGAAAGGAGTGGCTTACACCTGAGTTGTTCAGAATTGGTGCGAGCCGTCTTGCAAACAACCTCCTTTCAGCTTTGGAACAGAAAACAGTAGGATATTATTAAAAACTTGACTTAAATGAATGTACTTGTACTTGGCTCAGGTGGCCGTGAGCATGCAATTGCTTGGAAAGTTAAACAGAGTAAAAACTGCACAAACCTATTCTGCTTGCCGGGAAATCCCGGTACTGCACAGATTGCAACAAATGTTGCAGCTGGTGTAAAGGACTTTGAAGCCATAAAGAAATGTGTGCTTGAGAACAATATAGAGATAGTTATATGCGGTCCTGAGGATCCCCTTGTATTTGGATTGAAAGACATGTTTGCTGCGGATGAGCAGCTTAAGGATGTCCTTTTTGTAGGCCCAAGCAAACTAGGCGCACAGCTGGAGGGAAGCAAGGATTTTGCAAAGGAGTTTATGGTAAGGCATAATATCCCTACAGCGGCATACAAGAGCTTTACAAAAGAGACTTTGACTGAGGCTGATGCATTCCTTGAGCAGCTTGAGGCTCCATATGTGCTTAAGGCAGACGGTCTTGCTGCAGGTAAAGGTGTTCTTATCCTTGAGGATTTGGAAGAGGCAAAAGCTGAGTTGCGCAACATGATGGGCGGTAAGTTTGGTGAGGCTGGAAACACAGTTGTGATTGAGCAGTTCCTTAAAGGAATTGAGGTTTCTGTTTTTGTCCTTACTTCAGGCAAAGATTACCTTATCCTTCCAGAGGCAAAGGACTACAAGAGAATTGGTGAGGGTGACAAGGGCTTGAATACCGGTGGTATGGGTGCTGTTTCGCCAGTAGTATTTGCAGATGCAGAGTTCATGGCAAAGGTTGAAGAGAGAATCATCAAACCTACAGTAGAGGGTTTTGCAAAAGACAACATTGATTACAAAGGATTTGTATTCATTGGCCTTATGAACTGCGGTGGTGACCCTTACGTAATTGAGTACAACGTCCGTATGGGAGACCCTGAGACAGAGGCTGTAATGACCAGAATAGATTCAGACCTTCTCTCACACCTTGTAGCGGCTGCAAAAGGTGATTTGAGCGGAGAGAAGATTGAGATTTCAAAGGATGGTGCCCTTACAGTTGTATGTGTATCCGGCGGGTACCCTGAGGAGTACAAAAAAGGTCTTGAGATGGGAGGAAGCGAGTATCTTTACAGCAATACTCCTTGCAGCAAGATAAAGGTATTCCATGCAGGAACTGCAATGAAAGACGGCAAGCTTGTAACATCTGGCGGCCGTGTACTTGCAATCACTGTGAATGGCGAAGGTATTGAGAAACAGAGGGAGACAATCTATGCAGAGATTGCCAAGATAGAGTATGAGGGCAAATACTGCAGAAGAGATATTGGATTGGATCTTTTGAACTATAAAGGCTAACAGTGCGGGGAAAGTATTCATTCTGGATAAAGGTGCTTTCCTGCCTTGTGGCGGTGCTTGCTGTAACCTCCTTCCTTATCCCGGATGCGGGTAGGGGGGAGGTTTGGCTTTTTGGAGACAGCCATTGGCTAAGCGGTATATGTGGTGTGCTTTTTATCATTGCAACAGCATTCAGCCTTATGGCCATTAATACCAAAAGTGTAAACAATGTCTTCAACCCTTCGCTAACTTCCATTTTCTTCCTTCTGATAGTGCTGTTGAATCCGTCGGCTGTATATTTAAGTCCAATGCATCCGGCTGTACTCCTCTTTGTATGGGGGCAATACAGCTTCATAACAGACCGGAAGTTCCTGTCAATGTTCCTCCTTTCGCTGTCGGCACTTTTATGGCCACCACTTTTGTGTGTCCTCCCTATGGTGCTGGTAATAAGTATCTTTGGCGCAGCAGATATTCCAAGGGTTACGGTGAAGTCGTTGGGAGGCATGGTGATTCCATTCCTGTATCTACTTTGTTACAGGTTTATGGTTACCAATGATGTAAAACATTTCATAGACGGGTATCTGCATTCTGCAACGCAGTTCTCCCCATCTTTCACATCCGTAGGGATTCCGTCCCTGTTTATGGTGGCATGTATTGCATGGATCTCGCTGCATGCAGTTTCGTATATGTTTGCCCGACTGTATAACAACAGTATCATAACTGAACATATCCTCAAGATGGAGTTCATGTGTCTTGTGCTTGGAAGTGCAGTATTTGTTCTCTTCAGGGGGGATGGGAGCGAACCTGTAAATATGGTGGTTGCACTCCCTGTGGCCATGATATTGTCGCATTACTTTACAGCAAACATAAACACCGCAGCAGCCAGGATTGAACTTATTCTCCTTTGCTGTGCGGTGTCGGTTTCCAGATTGTCCTATTTTATCTGATCAGCCCTTGGTCTTTTTTACCTGAAGAACATCAGCTCCCTGTATTTTGGAAGTGGCCAAAGCTCATCATCTATGTACATTTCAAGCTTGTCTGCAATTGTGCGGATCTTTGCCATGTATGGGAGGACAGTATCGTTGTATGCCTGTGCCTTTGCAGGTACATCCTCAATCTTGTTTGCAACCTTGCGGGCGTCAATCATTTCACCTACAAGTGTGTGAAGGCTGTTCACATATCCGCTTATCTTGTGGATGAGGTTCAACTGTGTTGTACACATTGTTGAATACTCGTCGGGAAAAAGCTCCTTTATACCTTTTACATTATTGATGAGGGTGTTCTGGAATGAGAACGCTGTAGGGATAACGTGGTTGGTGATCATGTCGCCAAGGACACGTGCCTCAATCTGCAGTTTCTTTACAAAGGTCTCGTTAAGGACCTCATAGCGGGCCTGTGCCTCGCGGGTGCTCATTACACCTACATTCTCAAACAGTTGGAGTGTCTTTGGTGTGATGTACTCCTTGAATGCATCCGGTGCATTCTTTATTCCCTTAAGTCCCCTTCTCTCTGCCTCCTGGTGCCACTGGGCGCTGTAGCCGTTGCCCTCAAAGCGGATCACTTTTGAGTCTGCAAGATACTGCCTGATAACTTTCATCATGGCTTTGTCCTGAGCAAGCCCTTTCTGCATGTTGGCATCAACCTCGTCCTTGAACTTCACAAGCTGTTCAGCTACAATTGTGTTGAGAAGGAACATTGATGAGGCAACGTTGCATGAAGATCCAACAGCCCTGTACTCAAACCTGTTTCCGGTAAAGGCAAACGGTGAGGTACGGTTACGGTCTGTGTTGTCTGCAAAAATCTCGGGTATCTGGTTTACGATATGCATTTTTGACCTTACTTTAACCTCTTTGTCTGTAGAACTTGTAAGGTTCTTGTCTGTAAGGTTCTCAATTGATTCAACAAGTTTGGTAAGGGTCTCTCCAATGAAGATGCTCATTACGGCAGGAGGAGCCTCGTGGCCGCCAAGGCGGTACATGTTGTTAAGTGAGGCTACACTGCTCATAAGCAGATAGTTGTGCTCGTATACCGCTTTCATCACTACAGAGAAGAAACTCAAGAACTGAAGGTTGGTCCTTGGGGTCTTGCCCGGAGAAAGCAGATTTACACCGGTGTTGGTAACCATACTCCAGTTGCAGTGCTTGCCCGATCCGTTCACGCCGTCAAAAGGCTTCTCGTGGAAGAGCACTTTCAGTTTGTGTTTCTTGGCAACCTTCTTCATTATGATCATCATCATCAGGTTCTGGTCTGATGAGATGTTGGCCTCGCCGTATACCGGTGCAAACTCAAACTGGTTTGGAGCCACCTCATTGTGGCGGGTCTTCAGCTGTACGCCAAGTTTGTATGCCTCGGTTTCAAAGTCTTTCATAAATGCCATAACCCTGCTTGGGATTGCTCCAAAATAGTGGTCCTCAAGCTGTTGGTCTTTGGCAGCGGTATGTCCTATAAGGGTACGGTTGCAGATCATAAGGTCTGGCCTGGCCCTGTAGAATGCCTCGTCTACAATAAAGTACTCCTGCTCAATGCCCAACATTACATTTACCTTGGTAACGTTCTTGTCAAACATCTTGCAGATGCCCTGTGCTGCCTTGTCAAGAGCCGCTATTGATTTCAGGTGAGGGGTCTTAAGGTCAAGTGACTCTCCGGTATATGCCACAAATACTGTAGGGATACAGAGTGTCTGGTCTATGATGAATGCAGGGGAAGAAGGGTCCCATGCTGTGTATCCGCGGGCCTCAAATGTGTTTCTCAAACCTCCGTTGGGGAAACTTGATGCATCCGGTTCCTGCTGGATTAGGGTGCTTCCCTTGAAGTTCTCAAATACGCCGCCGCCAACCATAGGGTCTGCGAACGATTCATGTTTCTCTGCGGTTGCATCTGTGAGGGGATGGAACCAGTGGGTGTAGTGGGTTGCACCCATCTTCACTGCCCAGTTCTTCATGCCCTGTGCAATCTGGTCGGCAATCTGACGGTCAATTTTTTCACCTTCGTTTATAGCCTGCACTACCGCATTATATGCCTCTGGAGAGAGGTAGCGCTGCATTTTTGGCATGTCAAACACATTGGTTCCAAAATATTCCGACACTGGTCTGTCTTCCTTGTAAAATCTCTCGGCCTTGCGGGTTGCAAACTCTTCAAGAGCCCTGGTTCTGCTGTTTCCCATATGATTCAGTTGGTTTTCACATTCTTATTATTCGCAAATATATGTATATTGTCTTAAAATTCTACTCCCGACAGTATATAAATGTCAATTTTGTGGTAATTTTTTCAAAAATTAGGTGTTTTTAGGGTTTTTCTGTCGGGAAAATGGATGTTTTTCTGAAAAAATACAGATTTGTGACAGAAGGAGCAATAAATTTGAAAAAAGATACTCTTTTGCTCTTTTTTTACTAAGTTTGTAAAATTATTCCAAAACACTTAGACAGATATGAGAAAAATACTATTCACAGTACTTATGGTCTTTGGATTTGTTGCGTACGGTTTTGCACAGGGTGGTGCGCAGAGCTATATCAACAAACACATGAAGACAGATCCCAACTTCAGGAATGCAGTAATTGCAATCTGTGCAGTTGATGAGAAAGGCAATGTAATTGCACAGTGGAACCCTGAGATGCCGTTGCTTACAGCTTCTACAATGAAAACCATCTCTACCGGTGCGGGTCTGCATGCCCTTGGAAAGGATTTCAAATACAAGACACAGGTAGCCTATACAGGCGAGATCAAGAACGGAGTGCTTCACGGTGATGTTGTAATCATTGGTGGAGGTGACCCTACACTTGGTTCATCAGATACTTTGGCTTATTCAATTGATTCAATCTTTGGAGTTTGGGCACAGGGCCTTAAAGCTGCAGGAATCCAGAGAGTTGAGGGTAATGTAGTTGTAGATGACAGCTACTTCGTACGCGAGCAGATGCCGGATTCATGGTCATGGGGCAACTTTGGTGCTTCTTACGGTGCTGCTGCAAGCGGACTTTCATTCCACGAGAACTGCCAGCAGTTCAAGCTTATCCCTGGAAAGAATGTAGGTGATAAAGTTAGAGTACAGGCAATCTATCCTCAGGTTCCTGGTTTGGAGGTTGTAAATGAGCTTACAACCGGTGAGGCAGGTACAGGCAACAACAGCGCATATTATGTTCAGGACATGAAATGTGCAAGCCAGTATCTTGGTACAGTTGCAGTGGACAGAGGTGTACTTTACAGAACAAACTCAAACCGTTTCCCTCATTTGAGCTGCGGTTATCATTTCAGGGAGTTCCTTGTAGAGCAGGGTATTGATATCCTTCCTGAGATTATTGATGCACTTGAGTATCCTTGCAAGGCTGAGAGAAAAGTTGTAGCTGAGACCTATTCTCCTGAGCTTTGGAGAATTGTTGCAGTTACAAACCGCATAAGCAACAATATGTATGCAGAGACAATCCTCAAGACTATTGGTAAAGAGCTTACAGGTGTAGGCAGCTACGATTCTTCTTTCGTGGCTATAGACAGAGTTCTTGAGGGAATGGGTGTAGACCTTACAGGTTTCACTCAGGAAGACGGTAGCGGCCTTTCACGCCAGAACTACGTGTCTCCTAAATTCTTCTGCAACTACTATGACAAGATGCAGGACAGCCCTGCTTTTGCAGAGTTCTTTGAGAGCCTTCCTGTTCCTGGCGGCCCAGGTACACTAAAGAGCGTGTTGAAAAAGGAGGACCAGAAACTTAAGGGAAGAATCCATGCAAAGAGCGGTTCATTGTCTAATGTAAGATGCTATGCAGGTTATGTTCAGGGAAGCAAGAAGTACGGTTTGGTAAGATTTGCCATCCTTACAAACAACTTCTCGGTTTCAACTTCAACCATGATGCCTAAGATTGAGGGCTTCATGAAATCTTTGGCAACTTGGTAACAATTGGAAGAAATTCAACATATAACTTAACGTTAATTATACATTATGCTAACTCTATCAAAAAAAGCGCAGGCAATGCCTGCTTCACCAATCAGAAAATTGGTTCCTTACGCAGATGCAGCTAAAAAAAGAGGTGTTAAAGTTTATCACCTTAACATCGGTCAGCCAGACATCGAGTCTTCTCCACAAGCTCTAGAGGCTGTTAAGAACGCTGATCTTAAAGTTATTGAGTACTCTAACTCAGCAGGTAACCTTTCATACAGAGAGGGTCTTGTAAAATATTACGCTAGCGTAAACATCAATATTGAGGTTGCTGACCTTATCGTTACTTCTTCAGGTACTGAGGCTGTACAGTTTGCACTTGCTGTAACTTGCGACCCAGGTGACGAGGTAATCGTAATGGAGCCTTTCTACACTAACTACAATGCTTTTGCAGTTCAGAACGACGTTAAACTTGTTCCTATTTCATGTGAGATTAAAGAGGGCTTCAAACTTCCTGCAATTGAGGAGTTTGAGAAACATATTACCCCTAAAACCAAAGGTATCCTTATCTGTAACCCTGGTAACCCAAC
>JAGBTG010000029.1 GCA_017631435.1 Bacteroidales bacterium
CTTGACCACGTAAAAGGCAACAAGGTGCTAGTGTTCAAAAAGAAACGTCGTAAAGGCTATCAGAAAATGAACGGTCACCGCCAGTGTTTGACACAAATCCAAATTGAATCAATTGCTTAATTTTTAAAATTTAGAAGTTTATGGCTCACAAGAAAGGTGTCGGTAGTTCAAAGAACGGCCGTGAATCACATAGCAAACGACTAGGTCTTAAAATTTTCGGTGGAGAGAATTGCAAGGCAGGCAACATTATCGTTCGCCAGAGAGGTACAGTACACAACCCAGGTTTGAACGTTGGAATGGGTAAAGACCACACTCTATACGCTCTAATTGACGGAGTAGTAGTTTTCAAAAAGAAAGCAGAGGGTAAGTCTTATGTTTCGGTAATGCCTTATCAGAACTAAGGATTGCCCTAACAGACGCAATAGAAAGGCATTCCTTGTCCAAAGGAGTGCCTTTTCTAATTTAAAGAACATAAAATACACGCGATATGTTAACTCTAAAACTATTGAGAGAGCAGCCGGATTTTGTAATTGAGAGATTGGCTGTAAAAAATTTTGATGCATCACAGATTGTAAAGGATATTCTTGAGGCGGATGCGAGCAGACGTGCAACCCAGACAAAACTTGATGCAACACTTGCAGAGCAGAACCAGAAGGCTAAAGAGATTGGTATGCTTATGAAGCAGGGCAACAAGGAGGAGGCTGAGAATGCGAAGAAGGTTGTTGCAGAGCTTAAGGAGCAGTCTAAAGAGCTTGAGGCACAGTTGGAGGAGCACAGCAAGGCAATGAACGATCTTCTTGTTTTGCTTCCAAATATCCCGTCATCATTGGTACCTGAGGGCAAGACAGCTGAGGACAACGTAGTGGTTAGGGAAGGTGGAGTGAAGACTGCACTTCCTGAGAATGCAAAACCTCACTGGGAACTTGCAAAATCTTTGGATATCATTGATTTTGATTTGGGTGTAAAACTTACAGGTGCAGGTTTCCCTGTATACAAGGATAAAGGTGCCAAGATTCAGAGAGCACTTATCTCTTTCTTCCTCGACAGAAACACCAAGGCAGGCTATATGGAGGTTCAGCCACCGCTTGTAGTGAATGAGGCTTCTGCATATGCAACTGGCCAGCTTCCTGATAAGGAGGGGCAGATGTACCATGTAGGTCTTGACAATTTCTACATGATCCCTACTGCAGAGGTTCCTGTAACCAACATCTATAGAGACTGCATTGTGAACAAGGCCGATTTCCCTATTAAGATGACCGCATATACACAGTGTTTCCGCCGCGAGGCAGGTTCTTACGGTAAAGATGTAAGGGGTTTGAACCGTCTTCACCAGTTTGACAAAGTGGAGATTGTACAGCTTTCTCTTCCTGAGAACTCTTACGAGGCACTTGACGGTATGGTTAAACATGTGGAGAGCATTATCCAGGAGCTTGAGTTGCCATACAGAATCTTGAGACTTTGCGGTGGTGACATGAGCTTCACATCTGCACTTACCTACGATTTTGAGGTTTATTCAGAGGCACAGCAGCGCTGGCTTGAGGTAAGCTCGGTTTCAAACTTTGAGTCTTTCCAGGCTAACCGTATGAAGCTCAGATACAAGGATGATGAGGGCAAGACACAGCTTGCACACACTTTGAACGGAAGTTCATTGGCTCTTCCAAGAATCCTTGCGGCTTTGATTGAGAACCATCAGGACGAGAACGGCAGAATCCATATTCCTGCGGCATTGAGGGAGTATACCGGCTTTGAGTGGATAGACTAGTCCAATGGCCAGGAAGAATATAGACAAGATAATACTAGGAATAGACCCCGGAACCCGTATTTTGGGTTTTGGGGTTATCCACGTATTGGACTCCAAGGTTGAGTATGTGGATATGGGTGTTGTAAACCTGAAGAAGGTAACAGACCATTTTGTAACCTTAAAGGCTATCCATGAGGAGGTTGCAAAAATTATAGAGAAATATAATCCCGACGAATTGGCAATAGAGGCACCCTTCTACGGCAAGAATGTGCAGGTGATGCTCAAGTTGGGCAGGGCACAGGGTGCGGCAATAGCCGCAGCGCTGCAGAGGGATATCCCAATTTTTGAATATGCTCCAAGAAGCGTGAAACTGGCTGTTACCGGAAAAGGTGCGGCATCAAAGGAGCAGGTGGCCCTTATGGCCCAGAGGATTCTAGGGATAGACTTTCCGCAGGAGTACCTGGATGCTACTGATGCTCTGGCAATTGCCATTTGCCATCATTACCACATCAGCAGCCCCCTTGTGGCGGCGCAGAGTGGGGGTAAGAAACTGTCGGGAAGAGGAAAAGGGAGTTGGGCACAGTTTGTGGAGTCCAATCCTGGGAGAATAAAGTAAAATATTTTATAGAACGATTTAACTTTTAGGGATTATTGCAGTCAAATAGTCGTTCGAAAAAAATTGAAGGATGCTAAAGAAATTTTTGATTTTTACAGTTGCACTTGTTGGCCTGTGTGTATGGGGTAATGAGGCGTTTGCTGAGGAGACTGATCCTCAGGTAGGTACACAGGCAAAAGGTACATATTTCAGGGCGGTTGTGCTGGATTCGCTTACAAGGGAGCCCATTGAGTTTGCTACACTGCACGCAAAGTACATTGGAGACAAGACTCCAAGAAAATATGCCCTTACAGATGAGAAGGGTGTGGTTGTGCTGCAGGGATTGCCTATTGGAAGGGCTACCATCACTTTTGAGTATATGGGCTATAAAGGGAAGCATTTTACATTTGATATAAAGAAAGGTGCCAATGAGTATGGCGAACTTCTTGTGTCTGAGGACAATCAGATGCTTGATGCCGTGATGGTTACAGGCAGGGCAAACCAGATGGTGATTAAGAAGGATACCATTGAGTACAATGCGTCGTCATTCAAGATTTCAGATACCGACATGCTTGAGGAGCTTATTAAGAAACTTCCTGGCGTAGAGGTGGATTCGGAGGGTAACATCACTGCAAACGGCAAGACCATCACCAAGATTATGATTGACGGAAAGGAGTTCTTCCTTGATGATCCCAATCTTGCTACCAAGAATATCCCTGCAAAGATTGTTGACAAACTGAGGGTTGTTGAGAGGAAATCCGAGCAGGCGCAGTTTACCGGCATTGATGACGGTGATGAGGAGACTGTGCTGGATTTGGGAATCAAGGCAGGTATGATGAAAGGATGGTTCGGTAATGTTGGCGGAGGTGCAGGTAACCCGCTTGTAGGTGGCGGCGACATGAAGTACGAGGGTGCTGCAATGATCGGACGCTTTACAGACAAGAGCCAGATAAGCATCATTGCCAACGGCAACAACACCAATAACCGCGGTTTCTCCGATGTGGCCGGCAATATGATGGGCCAGATGCGCGGTGGCGGCGGTGGCGGCTGGATGGGCCGTGGTATCACCACTTCGTGGATGGGTGGTATCAACGCCAACAAGAACTTCAAGAAGGAGGATTCAGACATTCAGGGTAACCTCATGTACAGTGGTCGTGACCGCCTTATTGAGGAGACAAAGGACAGGATGACAATGCTTGCTCCCGACAGGACCCTATACAACCACGAGAGCGGATATGACAAGACCTATTCAGACGGTGTGAGGTTTGGAGGAGAGTTTGACTACAAGCTTACAGAGAAGTCTTCATTCATGATCAGACCAAGCTTCAATATTGGAAGGGGTGATTTTGAGTCGTTCAATGAGTTCAATACCAGAACCAATCTTGATTCTACCAACAAGGGTATGAGCAGGAACTATGGCGACAACAACAACCACAATATTGGAACAAGACTGTTGTGGAGACAGAAGTTTGACCGTCCGGGAAGGACAATGTCATTGAGCATTAACCTCAATTTTTCAAACAACGAGTCTGACGGTTTCAACTACTCAAAGACCGATTTCTTCAAGAACAACCTTGTGGATTCTACAGCAATTGTAGACCAGCATTTCTTGAGCAAGAGCTCTACCAATACATATGCTGCAAGATTGTCTTACATTGAGCCGTTGGGCAAGAACTACTTTGTTGAGGCTGCATACAGATTTACAAACAAGGTTACCGAGTCTGAGAAGAATACATACAGCAGGGATGCAAGCGGAAATTACTCTATATGGGATGAGGAGTATTCTACCAACTACGAGAACACATTCTTTACCCAGCAGGCAGAGTTGAACTTCATGAAGCAGGAGGAGAAGTACAATATCTCAATTGGAGCTTCTGTACAGCCTGCCAGAACCGAGAGTGTTGGAAGGGGACAGGATACATCTTATACAGTAACCAACTTTACCCCAATTGCCAGAATCGACTACCGTTTCTCAGACAGCAAACAGTTGAGGGTAAGGTACCGCGGAAGGACCAACCAGCCTTCAATCAACCAGTTGATGCCTGTCACGGATAACTCAGACCCTTTGTACAGAGTAGAGGGTAACAAGAACCTTAAACCTGAGTTCACCCACTCTTTGAGCACCAACTACCAGGTAAATGACAGGGTCAAGTTCAGCTGGTTCAATGTGGGATTGGATTTGTCTTATACCCAGGATGACATTGTATCAAAGAAATACTATACAGATGAGGGTGTGCAGATTTCAACATATGAGAATACCGGCAAAGGTGTATATTCGGTTAACGGTAGAATCATGTACAATGCACCTATAGGCAAGTCAAACTTTACAATCAATACCTTTACCAGGGCAGGTTACAACAACGGTATCTCTTATGTGAGGGAGAAACAGAATTTTGTTGAGAACGAGACAAAGAACCTGAACATTTTCCAGATGTTGAGACTTACCTACAGGAATGACTGGGCAGAGATTATTGCGGGTGGAAGGGTAAATTACCGCAATGCCAAATACTCTGTAGGCTCTATGGAGGATGTTGAGAGGTGGACAAATGCCATTACCGGTTCAATCAACCTTACAATTCCTGGTGGAGTGAACCTGAAATCTGATATCGACCACACTTTCTACAAAGGTTTTGATGAGGGTTACGATGAGCCTGTTACAGTTTGGAATGCCGAGATTTCAAAAACTTTGTTCAAGAATGCTGCAACCTTGAAGTTCAAGATTTATGACATTCTTAAACAGAGCAAGAATACCTCTGTTACCACAAACGAGAACTACATACAGAATGTTACCAACAATACCCTTGGCCAGTACTTTATGGTTACCCTTACATGGAGATTCGGCAACTTTGGCGATATGGGCAAAGGTGGAATGAGAGGTGGAATGAGAGGCGGCCCGGGTATGGGCAGAGGACCTATGATGGGCGGCCCTGGCAGAAGATAGGAAACATTCCGGCCAAATTTATTGGGGAGACTTTAGAAGGTCTCCCTTTTTTTGTATTTTTGCGCAATAATGCCCAATAGGGCCAAATTTTCAGGTATGCAGGAAAAAGCTAAAAAGAGTAAAGGCAAGGTGCAGGGAAAGTGGTACTGGAACTGGTTTACAAAGCACCTTTATATGGCAGTTGCTGCTGTTGCCGTAGTTGTATTTGCGTTGTTCTCAATGCTTGATGTAATTACAAGGCACAACAAGGAACTTGAGGTTCCTTCATTTGCGGGATTGAGTGTGGAGGAAGCGCAGACGCTTGCACAGCAGAATCATATGAGACTTGAGGTTACAGACTCTGTACATATTATAAGGATGGCTCCGGGGGTGGTATACAAGCAGAACCCTCAGGCCGGGAGCAAGGTGAAGAAGAACAGGAGAATTCTCCTTACAATAAATGCCAATACTCCCAAAATGGTGAAAATGCCATCATTGGTGGGATATTCTTTAAGGCAGGCGCAGTCTGAGCTGGCTTCTCAGCAGCTTAGGGTTGGCAAACTTATCTATGTAAGTGATATTGCAACAAACAATGTGCTGGAGCAACTCTATAACGGCAAACCAGTGGAGCCGGGAGTTGAACTTGAGTGCGAAAGTGCAATTGATATCAAACTTGGTTTGAATGATGCTGACAGTGTGGCTATAGTGCCTGATTTGTCGGGAAAACCATATTCAATCATTAAGGATTATCTTATAGACAATTCGCTCAATTTGGGCAATGTTTATTTTGACAATACGGTTGTTACACTGCAGGACTCCCTTGCCGCGTTTGCATACAGGCAGGAGGTGGCATTGCCGGAGGGAAAGAGTTCCCCTGTTTACGGTTCTGCGGTAACGGTATATTTTACAATGGACAAATCGTTGATTCCTACAAAAGAAGAAGATGACTCAGAGAACCAGGAGAGATAATATATTTGACAATTTCTCAAACATAGATGACTATATAGCGGAGAGAGAACTGCAGGACCCTGATTTGGAGGGTGAGGGAGAGATGGATGGAGAGGGTGAGATTGACTCCATGTTTGAGCACTACAGGTTTCCTGTAGACAAGGGGCAGAAGATGCTCAGGGTAGACAAATATCTTACCCAGCACATGGAGAAGACCTCGCGCCACAGGATTCAGCTTGCCATAGATGCAGGTTATGTGAGGGTGAATGACAAGATTGTTAAGGCCAACTACAAGGTTAAGCCCAACGATCTTATAACCATAGTGATGCCTTACCAGAGGAGAGGGCTTGAGATAAAGCCTGAGAACATTCCTTTGGACATAGCATACGAAGATGATGATTTGCTTGTAGTGAACAAGCCTGCCGGTCTTGTGGTGCATCCGGGCCACGGCCATTTCAGCGGTACGCTCATCAATGCCCTTGCATTCCATCTTGGTGTGAGCCAGGGCCCTGATGCAACCGATGAGAGGATGGGTATCCTGGTGCACAGGATTGACAAGAATACGTCGGGATTATTGGTTGTGGCAAAGAATGACCAGGCACAGATGGGGCTGGCAAAACAGTTCTTCGACCACACCATTGAGAGAAAATACATTGCCATTGTATGGGGAAATGTGAAGGAGGATGAGGGAACTATAAATGCCAATATTGGAAGGGACCCTAATGACAGACTCAAGTTCAAGGCTTTTCCTCCCGACAGTGAGATAGGCAAGCATGCCGTAACCCACTACAAGGTGCTTGAGCGTTTTGGATATGTTACCCTCATAGAGTGCAAACTGGAGACAGGCAGGACCCACCAGATTAGGGTGCATATGAACTCAATAGGGCATCCGCTGTTCAATGATGACCGTTACGGCGGGGACAGGATTCTTAACGGAACAATCTACAGCAAATACAAACAGTTTATAGACAATTGTTTCAAACTGCTTCCGCGCCATGCGCTGCATGCGCAGACACTTGGATTTGAGCACCCGGTAACCGGAAAGCATGTGTTCCTTGAGAATCAGATTCCAAGTGACATGATGGCGCTTATTGAGAAATGGCGCAATTATGCTATGAGCAAAGTACTTGAGGAGGACGAGTAATGGTAAAGAATTTTTTTGAGAATATAACCCCGCAGCAGCAGGAGCAGTTTGCAATGCTCACTCCGCTGTATGAAGAGTGGAACAGCAAGATTAATGTTGTAAGCCGCAAGGATATAGACAAACTTCAGCTGCACCATGTGCTCCATTCGCTGGCAATTGCCAAGTTTGCACAGATGGGGGAGCTGTTCAAGCCTGGTACAAGGATTATGGATGTGGGTACCGGAGGAGGTTTTCCGGGTATTCCGTTGGCCATAATGTTCCCTGAGGTGGAGTTTTTGCTGGTTGATTCTATCGGGAAGAAGATAAAGGTTGTTACAGAGGTGGCCAATGCCCTTGGATTGAAGAATGTGAGGGCTGTGAAGGCAAGGGCTGAGGAGATAAATGAACAGTTTGACTTCATCGTTTCCAGAGCGGTTACCGATTTGGGCAATTTCCTTCCGTGGGTGAAAGGAAAATATGGAAAGGGAATCATTTATCTTAAGGGTGGTGACCTTAATGAAGGGGGATTGTTGTACAAGGAGTTGGAGAATGCTGCCGCAAAGTGCAGAATAAACAAGAAAACCATGACTTACTGCCCTATAGAGATGTGGTTCAATGACGAGTTCTTTAAGGAGAAGTATGTCATTTATATTCCAAGGTAAAAAAAGTTTGGTATTTAGAAATTAAAAACGTACTTTTGCACTCCCATTTGAAAAATTATAAAATTGTCATAATATGAAACGCACATTCCAACCATCACAGCGCAAACGCCGTAACAAACACGGATTCCGTGAGCGTATGTCAACCCCTAACGGCCGCAGAGTATTGGCTGCAAGACGTCGTAGAGGTAGAAAAAAATTGACTGTATCTTCTGAGGACAGATTCTAGTCTGAAAAGGGATAAAGTGATAAAAAAACCGCCTGGAGGGCGGTTTTTTTATGTTTTTAGTTTCTTCAATCAGAAAAATCATTGTATATTTACACTAGATTTTACAATGTGTAAACTTTAGTTTAACTTAAATAAATATCTGATGAAAAAACTAATTCTATCAGTGCTGATGGCATTCTGTACTACAATGTTGTTGGCACAAACGGTAACAGTAAAAGGTACTGTTATCGGATCGGAAGACGGATTGCCTATCATTGGAGCATACGTTGTGGAGCAAGGTACCCAGAACGTAGCATCTACTGATATAGACGGCAATTACGTCATTACTGTACCAAAGCTGGCCACTTTGGTTGTTAGTTCAGTTGGCTATCATGACCGTGTTATCCCAGTTCAGGGAAGACAGATCATCAATGTTTCATTGGCTCCGGAGACAATCAACCTTGACGAGGTTATGGTTGTTGCTTACGGTACTGTTAAAAAAGGATCTTATTCAGGTTCTGCAACAGTGGTTAAACAGGATGCAATGAAAGATGCTCCTGTAGTGAGCTTTGAGTCTGTATTGGCAGGTAAGGCTCCTGGTGTACAGGTTGCTTCATTCTCAGGCCAGCCAGGTGCTCAGGCAGACATCTCTATCCGTGGTTTCGGTTCATTCAATGCGGGCAATGCACCTTTGTATGTAATTGACGGTGTTCCTGCAACAAGTGGTGACTGGGCTTCAGGAAACATGTCTACCAGTGCAATGTCTTATTTGAACCCAAGTGACATTGAGAGCATTACAGTATTGAAAGATGCTGCTGCAGCTTCATTGTACGGTTCAAGAGCTTCAAACGGTGTTATCCTTATTACCACCAAAAAAGGTAAATCAGGCAAATTGACATCTACATTCAAGGCAAGTGCAGGTTTCTCATACTTTGCTTATGATAACTATCCTTTGGCATCAGATGCACAGATGGAGGAGCTTCACAGACAGGCTTGGTACAACTACGGTGAGAGAAACCCTAGCAAATGGAAATCTTACGGTTCATTGGACAACTATACTGCAGAAATGGTAGAGAAATACTATCCTGCACGCGACTATGACAAATACATCTACAGAGACTGGGAGGATGTATTGTTCCGCACAGGTATCTCGCAGAACTATGAGTACAGCGTATCAGGTGGTGGAGAGAAAGGCAAGATTTATGCTTCAGTTGCTTACACCGACCAGCAGGGTGTTGTATCAATTGACAACCTTCAGAGATTCTCAACTACCATCAACGGTGAGACCAATTTGAACAAATTCATTAAGATTGGCGGTAACTTGCAGTATTCAAGACAGTTCCAGGAGGGTCACCAGGAGGGTGCTTCTACAAAGGATAACCCATTCTTCATCTGGAAAGTTGTTTTGAACCCAAGATGGCCTTATGCTTATAAAGAGGACGGTTCACTTTATCTTGAGAGATGGAACTCTTCATACTCTACAATCAACCCTGTTGCTTCTTACAATGCACAGATCAATGATGCAAAACAGAACCGTTTGATCATCAAAGGTTTTGTAGAGGCTAAGTTTACAGATTACCTTACTGCAAAAACTACTTTGAGCACAGACTGGCTATATGTTCATGACAGATTCGGTTGGCTATACGGTCACCCTAACTACACTGCATACAGTGACCAGGGTGGTTACATGTCTGACAGACACAGGAATGTAAACAGAACTGTAAGCTCTACAACTTTGAACTTTGACAAGACTTGGGGTGACCACCACGTTGCTGCTTTGGCAGGTTGGGAGGCTGAGGAAGAGAAATACCATATGACAAGAATCGGTAAGATTGATTTCTCTTACGCAGGTGCTACTGAGTCTATCTTTGGTACAAACTACGAGGACGGTTATGCATACTCAAGAGAGGAGGGTCTTCTTTCTGCATTGGGTAGCTTGAGCTATGACTACAAGGCAAAATATTATTTGACAGGTACTTTCAGACGTGACGGTTCATCAAGACTTGCTCCTGAGACACGTTGGGGTAACTTCTGGTCGGTATCAGGTTCATGGAGATTCTCAAATGAGGACTTCCTTGAGTATGAGTGGTTGAACGACGGTAAGTTGAGAGGATCATACGGTACCAGCGGTACTCTTCCTTCAGACTACTTCGGATACATGTCAGTTTATGATTTTGAGCAGTACGGCTCTGCAGGTGCCAGCTATCCTGGTAACCTTGCAAACACTGATTTGACTTGGGAGAAGAACAAGAACTGGAACGTGGCTGTAGATGCTACAATCTTTGACAAATACAACTTCACTGTTGAGTATTTTGAGAAGAAAACCACAGACTTGTTGCTTGATGCAAAAGTTCCTTCAACTACAGGTTTCTCAACAACCCTTACAAATATCGGTTCAATGAGCAACAAAGGTTGGGAGATTGCTGTAAATGTTGATATCATTAAAGATAAGGACATTGACCTTTCAGTTGGTGCAAACTGGTCTACAATCAAGAACAAGGTTCTTGCACTTTCTGAGGAGGGTGAGCAGCAGGTTAACAACAGACAGATCTGGAAAGCAGGTTACTGTTTCTACCAGTACTACACAAGAGATTATCTTGGAGTTAACAAGGAGACCGGTATGCCTATGTATGCAAGAGGTACTTTCCATGAGGGTGGCAAACCTGCAAGCGAGGATGTAACCCTTAAGAACGGTACAAAGATTGCAAAAGGTGAGACTGTTCCTTACGACACTTACAACTATACCCCTACAACCAGAAGCAAGGCCAACTCAATGATTCTTGACGGCAAAACTGCTTTGCCTAAAGGTTATGGTGGATTCAATGTTGATTTCAGATACAAGAACTTGTCATTCATCATGGCATGGTCATACAAGTATGGCAACTACATGTGGGATAACGCAACTGACGACCTTTGCGTTGACGGTTACTACTGGTCTCACAGAAACATGCTTGCATCAGAGGTTGATACATGGAGCCCTGAGAACCCTAACGGTTCAATTCCAATCCGTATTGCAGACAATACAGAGGGTGGTTACTACGACTCTTCAAGAGCAATCCATAAAGGTGATTTCTTGAGATTGAAGAACCTTACAGTTTCTTATACATTGCCTAAGACTTTCACTCAGAAATATAGCATCAGCAATGCAAGGGTATATGTGGCAGGTGCAAACTTGTTGACATTCTCTGGCCTACATGTTGATCCTGAGCTTCCATCTGACGGTTACTACAACTTTGGTATGCCGGCAATGAGAACTGTAACTCTAGGACTTGAGGTAAGCTTCTAATTAGAACCAACTATAATTTAATTTGAGATGAAAAGATTTATATATAATACAGCAGTTGCGTTAGGTGTGTTGTTGGGAGCCTCTTCTTGTGACGGTTTTCTTGACAGGATTCCTACAGACTCAGTAGTGTCTGAGAGCGCGATGGCAACCTTGGCAGATGCTGAAGTTGTTGCAAACGGTCTTTATACAGACCTTAAGTACTATACTATGTATGGTAGCTACATACCATATATGGGTGATATGAGAGGAGACAACCTGTATCCTACCAATGCCAGCGGTACCGGCAGAACAATCTACACTTTGGAGTATGAGCCAGTTCAGAGCACATACTTTGGAATGTGGCAGAACTACTATACTACAATCATGAGGGCCAATACCCTTATTGCAAACATTGAGACCATTCCGGTAATGAGCTCTGCAGACCAGGAGAAGAAAGATGATATTCTTGGTCAGGCTTTGGCTATCAGAGCCCTTTGCCACTGGGATATTGCAAGATTGTACGGTTATCCATACATGAAGGACAATGGCGCTTCTCTAGGTGCTGTAGTTCTTACTGAGGTTGTTGCCCCTTCTGAGTCAAAACTTCCTAGAAATACTGTAGCAGAGACTTATGCCCAGGTTGAGAAGGATTTGACATTGGCATTGACCAAACTTTCAAAATCAAAGAATGACGGACACTTCAACTACTGGGCAGCAAGAATGCTTCAGGCTAAGGTTGCCCTTTATAAAGGTGACTGGCAGACTGCTTACACTGCAGCATCTGAGGTAGTTGAGTCTTCTCCTTACAGAATGGTTCCTAACAGCGAGTACTTGGCATACTGGGGAAAACAGTGTGATGACGAGTCTGTTCTTGAGTTCCTTGTAACCAATACCGGTGACATTGACTCAGACGGCGGTTTCTACACCATGTACCACAACATGTGGTTTGAGGACAAGGCTGCAGGTGCAGACATTATCCCTAGCAAGGCTTGGAAAGACCTTTTTGCAAATACTCCTAACGATGTACGTGCTCAGATGATTGCTTATGACGATCCTGTGACCGGCGCAATCAAATCTGGTGAGTACTGGTTGAAGAAATTCATCGGTAACAAGGACCTTGGCTATACTTTCCGCAGAAACAACCCAAGAATCTTCAGAATTACCGATGCATACCTTATGGCAGCAGAGGCAGCTCTTGAGCTTGCCGGCAAACAGGATATTGCAAACGAGTACTTGAACGCTGTTGTAAAACGTGCAGATCCTACTGCAGCAGACGTTGTTGCAACTTTGGACCGCATCCAGATTGAGCGTCAGAAAGAGTTTATTGGCGAGGGCCACAGATTCTTTGATGTTCTTAGAAGAGGCGGCAAGATTGTAAAGGATGCATCTTTGGATGACAGGGACTTTGCAGGAAACACAAGACAGGAGATTGACTGGAATGACCACAGAGTGGTTCTTCCTATCTCACACAACGAGATTATGCTTTATCCTGAGTTGGAGCAGAACCCTGGTTATTAATATCCGATAATAAACAGATTGGGAAGGCGGCCTTTTGTGGCTGCCTCCTTTTTTTTATGCTCACGCAGTGCGGCTCCCGGCCTTCCGTGCTACACGGCCTCCGCCGGGCATCTGATGATGCCTTTTTTTTGTATATTTGTGGAGAAGAAAATTAAACTCAAAAGATATGATGAAGAGATTTTTTATTGCAGCGGTTGCCATTGCGGCAGTTTTGGTTTCATGTAATCCCGACAGCAAAAAGGGGGCAACAGCCGTAGGTGGAGGTGCCGGCAGTGCGGAGTTCTCCCAGACAAAGGCGCAGCCTGAGGCCGACAGCCTTGGAAATATTGTAAAGGTAGGGGATATGGCTCCAGATTTTACATGTACCCTTACAGACGGCAAACAGGTTACCCTTTCTGCCCTTAGGGGGAAAGTGGTGATGCTCCAGTTTACCGCCAGCTGGTGTGGAGTGTGCAGGAAAGAGATGCCTTTCATTGAAAAGGATATCTGGCTAAGGCACAAGGATAACCCTAACTTTGTACTTATGGGTATTGACAGGGATGAGCCGCTTGAGACAGTATTGAAATTTGCTGAGACTACAGGTGTCACTTATCCGTTGGCATTGGATCCGGGTGCAGACATATTTGCAAAATATGCACTCAGGGAGGCTGGAATTACAAGAAATGTCCTTATAGACAAAGAGGGCAAGATTGTGATGCTTACACGTCTTTACAAAGAGGATGAGTTTGCACAGCTTGTTGCCAAGATTGACAGCATGTTGCAGTAATCAGAGATTGTTCTCCCTTTTGAGGATCTCCTTGGCCCTCTTAAGGCGGGTTTTAACGGTATTTAGCTCAAGATTAAGTTCTTGGGCTATTTCGTTATATTCATACTCCTTAATGAAGCGGAGGATGGCCGGCTCACGGTATTTCTCATCCAGGGAGTTTATCATTTCTATGAGTGAGCGGTATTCCTGGGAACTGATGAGCTTGTCTTCCGGGGAGTTGCGGATTCCGCTCCCAATGTTGGCCAGTGAATGGGAACTGTCGGGAGTAAGGTTGGAACCTATTGAAATCTTCCTCTTGCGGGAGTAGTCTATGGCAATGTTGCGGGCTATGTTGAAGAGCCAGGTGGAGAACTTGTACTGCGGGTTATAGGAGGGGAGTGCCTGGAAGGCTTTCTGGAAAGCCTCCTGCACAATGTCCTGCGGCTCCTCGGCCAGTTCAATGATCCCTTCGGAGTTCTTCAGTTGCCCCAGGAACTCGTTTACATAGTGGCGGAGCGGCTCACTGTGGCGCTGCACAAGGAGGGTGTAGGCAACCTGGTTCCCCGCAAGGGCATCCTGTACAAGCTGCTGGTCTGTTGTCTCCGTTCTATGCTCTATATCCATAAATTCCAGTGTGTTCCGTTAGTGGGCCTCAAGCCAGTTCTTCCCTTCTCCGCATTCTGCCAAAAGTGGTATGCTCAATTTTATTACATTCTCCATCTCTCCGGTTACGATTGCTGCAATCTGCTGCTCCTCTCCTGGAACTGTGTCAAAAACAAGCTCATCGTGCACCTGGAGTATCATCCTGCTCTTTAATCCTTCCAACGCAAGGCGGCGGTAAATGTTTATCATTGCCACCTTAATTATGTCAGCTGCGCTTCCCTGAAGTGGGGCATTTATGGCATTGCGCTCGCTGAAGCTGCGGACAACGGCGTTGCGGGAGTTGATGTCGGGAAGAAACCTCTTGCGGCCGTAAATTGTCTCCACATAACCTTTCTCTTTAGCTGTGGATATCATGTTGTTCATATACTCCTTAACCTTTGGGTATGATGCAAAATACTCCTCAATAAGGTTTTTGGAGTCTGTGCGGGTCATTCCAAGCCTTTGTGAAAGTCCAAATGCGGAGATGCCGTAAATGATGCCGAAATTGGCAGTTTTTGCCCTGCTTCTCTGCTCCTTGGTAACCTCATCTTCAGCCACTTTGAACACTTTTGCCGCTGTGGCGGTATGGATGTCCATGTTGCGGTTGAAAGCATCAATAAGGTGCGGGTCGCCGCTCATGTGGGCCATCAGACGGAGTTCAATCTGCGAGTAGTCTGCAGAGATTATTGCCCCCTGGGCTGTAGAAGGGACAAATGCCCTGCGTATCTCCCTTCCCCTTTGGGTGCGGATAGGGATATTCTGCAGATTGGGGTTTGTTGAACTCAACCTGCCGGTTGCTGTAAGCGACTGGTTGAAAGTGGTATGTATTTTCCCCGTTTTGGGGTTTATAAGCTGCGGAAGGGCATCTGTGTAGGTAGATATAAGTTTCTTTATACCTCTGTATTCCAGAATCTTGCCTACTATAGGATGGAGTTCAAGCATCTCATTTAGGGTCTCCTCATCTGTAGGGTAGCTTCCTCTGGCACTCTTTTTCACTTTAGGGTTCAGCTGCAGTTTCTCATACAGCAGCACCCCCACCTGTTTGGGCGAGGAGAGGTTTATTCCAGGTTCTCCCGACAGTTCCACAGCCTGTGCCTCAATTTGGGCAAGTTCGGCAGAAAGGGCCTTGCTGTACTCCTTCAGATGGGCAGTGTCTATTTTTACGCCGGTATGTTCCATATTGGCAAGCACCTCCACAAGAGGGGCCTCAATCTCCCTATACAGTTTGTCCTGGCCGGCCTGTTGCAGCTCCTCTTCTATTTTCCCCTTAAGAAGAAGCATAAGTGCGCACCTTATACCGGCGTTGGCGCTTTCTTCAGGGGTGATGCCGCTCTGCTGCGGCTCTTCAATCATGGAGAAAAGGTCGGGTTCTGCAGGTGCGGAGAACAGGTCTTCCTGGAACAGCTCTCCTGATGTCTCCTCATGTACACTAGAGGCTCCCAATAGGTTGATGTCTATTCCCAGGTAACTTTTTACAAGTGTATCCTCCTTGTGGCTCCTCTCGGGATTGAGGATGTAGTGCATAAGTTCAATGTCGTATATATCCCCCTTGAGGTTTATGCCGTTGTCCCACAGTTTTTTGTAAAGTTCCTTGAATCCGTATCCGCATTTGCCAATAAGCGGGTTCTGGAGAATCTCTGCTGCGCTCTTCTCATTCCCCGGTGCAATTACAGTGTAGCCTGCACTGCATCCAAGTACGGTTGCCTTGCCCGGTATATTTACAATTCCAATCTCCTTTTCATGTGCGGCAAGTGCTGCAAACTCAGCGGCCGGCATCTCCTTTGGTGCCGGAATTGCCGTTACCGTTACAGCCTCTGCTTCTGATGGTGCAGCCGCTGCTGTGGCAGCCGGCACGCCTCCTTCCTTTACAAACCCTGCAGGGAGAAGTTTCCTCAATGAATTGAACTCGTATCTGTTGAAAATGCGCTCAACTGATGCGGAATCTGTACCCTTGAGGGTAATCTCCTCCACACCAAGAGGCAGCTGGATATCTCTCTTTATGGTTACAAGGAAACGGCTCATCTGAATCTGCTCCAGAGAACTTTTTACAGCCTCCTGCTGCTTGGCAGGGAGTTCGTCTGCATGGGCAATTATATTCTCAAGAGAGCCATATTTTCCAATAAGTTTCTTTGCTCCAACCTCTCCAATGCCACGGATTCCGGGAACATTGTCTGAAGAGTCTCCCCAGATTGTGAGGATGTCGATTACTTTTTCTGGCTCACATATTCCATAATGTTCACAAACCTCCTTCTTTCCTATGATTTCCACTTCATTTCCCCCTTTCCCGGGTTTGTACTGGAAGATATTTTGGGTGATGAGCTGGCCGTAGTCCTTGTCGGGAGTAACCATAAATATTTGGGTATCATCCTTTTCCCATTGGGTGGCCATTGATCCTATTACATCGTCGGCCTCAAAGCCGGGAATCATCACTACAGGTATGTTGAAGGCTGCAAGTATCTCCTGAAGCGGTTCAAGGGCTGCCTTTACCAGTTCGGGGGCGGCACTGCGGTTTGCCTTGTATTCGGGGTATGCCTCATGTCGGAAGGTCTTTGCAGGGGGGTCAAATGCCACTGCAAGGTGGGTTGGCTGCTCTTTGGCTATGAGTTCAAGGAGCATCTTTGTGAATCCGAACAGGATGGAGGTGTCCTCACCCTTGGAGTTTACCATAGGGCGGCGCATGAATGCGTAGTACATCCTGAATATCTGGGAGTGTCCGTCTACAAGAAATATCTTTTGCATGGTTGGTTGGGCCGGTTAAATGTTGTCTGAAGCGTACCACTCGGCAAACGAGCCGGCGGTCTCGTACAATTTTATGCTGAAGAGTTCAACTCCCTGCGGCAGTTTGCCCGAAAGAACCTGTGCAAACCAGCAGATGAGGTTCTCGGTTGATGGCTGGAAATCCACCATTATGACATTTGGGTATGCCTGGGCAAGTTCCTGTGAAAGGGGAGAGGCGGCGTGCATTATGAGGGCGTGGTCCAATACATCTACAATGTTTTCATTTACAATTGCTTTCAGTTGTTTGAAATCCACAACCATCCCCTCTTTGGGCGAGTTGGTGCCGTTGAGGTTCTCACCTTTTACAGTTACATACATTAGGTATGAGTGGCCGTGGATGTTGCGGCATTTGCCGTCGTACCCCGGAAGGGCATGCGCCCCCTCAAACCTGAACTCTTTTGTTATTCTCAGTACAGCCATAAAATTTCAGTTGAACTACAAATTTACGCATAATTTATATCTTAAACAAAGAGGAGGGTACGGTTGTTGACAAGGTGGATGCGGGCCTTAAGTTTGCCTTAATTTTATTAAGCAAAGTGTTGCCGTATTTGTAATTTTGTTATATTTGTAATACAAAACACTAATGGATTTTAAACCTACCAATATGAAAGTTGATTTTAATGAGTTCCTTTCAAGCAGTGCCAAATGCATGAAGCCATCGGCTATCAGAGCGTTGTTGAGCGTTGTAAATCAGCCTGGTGTAATTTCGTTTGCAGGTGGATTCCCCAACCCTGAAACTTTCCCTATAGAAGACCTCAAGACCATTATGATGGAGGTTCTTGAGGAGGAAGGTGCCAAAGCCCTCCAGTATGGCGGAACAGACGGAAACTGGGCCTTGAGGGAGGAACTTGCAAAAAGATATGTAAACGAAGGCCTTGATATTGACAAGGACAACATAATCATCACCACAGCATCGCAGCAGGCCATTGACCTTACTGCAAAAGTGCTGCTTGATCCGGGTGATATAGTAATATGCGGCTTGCCTTCTTATCTTGGAGCGCTGCAGGCATTCTCTACCTATCAGGCAAAACTTGTGGGTGCCGAGAAGGATGAGGAGCTTGAGGCAGTGGTAAGGGCAATGTGCCTTGCCGGCAAGAAGCCAAAATTTATCTATGCAATACCTGATTTCCAGAACCCTACAGGAATTACAATGACCCTTGAGCAGAGGCAGTATCTTGTAAGGATTGCAAGGAAATATGATATACTTATCCTTGAGGACAGCCCATACAAGGAGATCCGTTTTGAGGGTGAGCATCTTCCATACCTTTACTCAATGGCTCCTGAGCGTACAATAATGCTTGGAACATTCTCCAAGACTTTTGCACCTGGCTTCCGCCTTGGCTGGATTGTTGCCCCTAAGGAGTTTATCCACCAGATCAATCTTGCAAAACAGTCGGCAGACCTCTGTTCTCCAACTTTCGACCAGTTTGTGGCTGCCCGCTACCTTAAGAAAGGATTGTTTGAGAAGAACCTTGTGGGTACAGTTGAGATGTACAGGAAGAAGAGGGACCTTATGCTCAAATCGCTTGAGGAGTATATGCCTGAGGGTGTTACCTGGACAAAACCGGATGGTGGCCTGTTCCTTCTTGTAAAACTTCCTGAGTGGTATGATGCAAGAGACCTGTTTGAGGTTGCATTGCAGAAAAATGTTGCCTTTGTAATTGGAGAGGCATTCTTCTGCGACGGCAGCGGCAAGAATACCTTCAGAGTGAACTATTCATTTATGGATGATGAAAGCATTATTGAAGGAGTGAAAAGGCTTGCCTCGGCAATTGAGGATTTTATGAGAAAATAATTGACGGTATTCCCTATATGGAATGAAGGGGTCACATCTTTGTGGCCCCTTTTTCGTTTTTGGGGACATTTTTCTTCTGTTGCGATGGTTTGTCCTGGAAATGTGTGGTTTTTCGGGACATTTCCTTTCCGGCGCGGCGGGTTTGTCCCGGTTTTGCCGCCAAAATAAGGATATTTTGCTGCTCCAGAAGATTTTCTCCCGGAATTGTGCTGTTTTCCGGAACATTTTTCTTTTGCGGTGTGCTGTCGGGATTAATAAATATTATTTTGCTTTCTGTATGTGGTTTTATTATTTTTGCACCGCAAAATTTGACTAAATAACAAAGAAAAAAGAGATAATTATGAGAAAGAAAATTGTTGCAGGCAACTGGAAAATGAACACCACTGTTGCTGAGGGCGTTCAGTTGGCAAAAGATGTTTTGGCTAAAGTTTCAGAGGTTCCTGCTGAGGTTAAATTGGTAGTTGCTCCACCTTTCGTGCACATTACTTCTGTAGGTGCAGTTCTTGAGGGTTCAGTAATTGGCCTTTCTGCACAGAACTGTGCTGATGAGGTTAAAGGTGCATACACTGGTGAGGTTTCTGCAAAGATGGTTGCTTCAACAGGTGCACAGTATGTTATCCTTGGCCACTCTGAGAGAAGGGAGTACTACGGTGAGACCAATGAGAAACTTGTAAAGAAAATCAACCTTGCCCTTGCTGAGGGTCTTGCTCCAATCTACTGCGTTGGCGAGAAGCTTGAGGAGAGAGATGCTGACAAACACTTTGAGGTTGTTGGCTCACAGGTTAAAGAGGTATTGTTCGGCCTTTCAGCTGAGCAGATGAAGAATGTTGTTATTGCTTACGAGCCAGTTTGGGCTATAGGTACAGGCAAGACTGCTACCAGCGAGCAGGCTCAGGAGATCCACGCTTTCATCCGCGCAACTTTGGCTGAGCAGTTTGGTGCTTTGGCTGAGGAGATCACTATCCTTTACGGCGGAAGCTGCAAACCTTCAAATGCTAAAGAGCTTTTCGCTCAGAAAGACATTGACGGTGGCCTTATTGGAGGTGCTGCTCTTGTTGCTGATGACTTTGTAGCAATTGCAAAAAGCTTCTAAATTGCCTGAAAATTTTATCTGATAATTTAAATTAAAGATATAAAAATGAATTACATAGAGGTTGCAATGGAGATTACTCCATATACAGAGGAGAATGCAGAAATTGTAATGGCTATGTTGGATGATATCCCTTTTGAGAGCTTCTCTACGGAGGAGCCTCTCCTTAAGGGTTATATTGGTCAGGATAATTTCAACCAGCAGAACCTTAAGACAGTTTTGAGCTATTTCAATGGAGGTGCTTCCGGATTTGAAGTGTCGTATACTACGTCATTTATTCAGGAGGAGAACTGGAACCAGACCTGGGAGTCTGATTTTGAGCCTATCTTCATTGACGGACTGGTTACAGTAAAGGCACCATTCCACAAGAATTTGCCTTTGACAAAATACAATATCCGTATTGAGCCAAAGATGGCCTTTGGTACAGGACACCACCAGACAACCACAATGATGGTTAAGGGTTTGCTGGATTTGAACGGAGAAGGAGAGAAGAGTGCGGAACTTTGTGGTGCTGAGGGTTTGTTGGGAGGCTGGAGAAGTGTACGCGGCAAACAGGTGCTTGATATGGGTACCGGTACAGGTGTACTTGCAATCCTTGCTGCCAAAATGAGGGCAAAAAGGGCTGTACATGCAATTGATGTGGATATTGTTGCTGTAAACTCTGCCAAGGAGAATGCCTGGAAGAATAGGCTGGCCCAGGCTGTGCACACATTGTACGGCGACGGCTCACTCATTCAGGCAAACAAATATGACCTTATCCTTGCCAATATAAACAGGAATATCCTCATGCAGGATATGGATACCTACTACAGAGGTATGCGCAAAGGGGGAGTGCTTGTTTTGAGCGGTTTCTATACAGAAGATATTCCGGTTCTGGAGTCTTGCGCCAGTGAAAAGGGATTCAAGCTTGTTGCAACCAGGGATATTGATAACTGGGCAAGCATGATTTTGTACAAAGAATAAATTTTTTCAACTTTTTTAACAAAAAGTTTGGATTTGTAAAAATAATATCTACCTTTGCAATCCCAAACGCAATGCGGGTGTGGCGTAATTGGTAGCCGCGCTAGACTTAGGATCTAGTGCCGAGAGGCGTGGGGGTTCGAGTCCCTTCGCCCGCACAAAAA
>JAGBTG010000004.1 GCA_017631435.1 Bacteroidales bacterium
CACTTCTTGCCTTAAGTGATAAAGTACAATTGTATCATCAATTTTATTAGGAACAACAAGAAATCTACTATCCTCTGGTATTCCATCAAATACAGATTTCATAGTTAAGCACTCCTTATTTGTTTTGCTTAATTCATCAAATACACTCAGACGAGACTTAAACTCTTTACTCGCTATTTGAACAGTCAGAATTTCCCCATTATCATTAGATTCAAATAAGTTGGAAAAAAACTTATAGTCTGTGTATGTTGGTAAATTAATATTTAACACCTGATCCAGTAATGATACTATTGTAATTGTCATAAAATATAGGAAATTTATTAGCAAATGTACTATTTTAATCCTTGATGACGAAAACATTGCGGAATAATAGTTACCTTTGTTGTGAGGAGATACTGTCCCGTTTTGTGGAAGTAGTTTATAGTGATTTGTTGTCAAATCTTAATAACACTAAAAATGAGCAAGAGATATAACCACTATCATATTAAAGTTGATTTTTCAATTTCGAATAAAGAATGCGCTATAGGAAATGTATATGCCAAATACTTAAATGGCAAGGACAATGAAGATAGTTTTCACTTTTTCAGCAAGTCTTTTACACTTATTGCATCAAGAAGTAAATCATATGAAGATGGCACCATATTATCTAATAATGGTAATAGTATCAACAAGCAATTACTTAAGGGGCTTCTTTATTATTATTCTATAGCCACATCATTCCCTAAGATTTCAAAAGTTAGTATTATACGGAAAAGAGCAAAATCCGCTGATTTTAATTATACCCTTGATTGTGCCAATATAATACAACCTATCATTCCTGACAACGATAACCCGTTTAGTTTTAATAAGGAAGTTTTAAAGGAGATTTTCAATGAATCAGAAAGAGGTGATGCATATAGAATAGCTCTTTCTTATTGGTTAAAGGGTATTGCTTCATCTGAACGATATTATAAATTTGATCATTTTTGGCGGGCATTTAACCGTCTATATCTATATCATGCAAATACAGAAAAAGATTTTGATGGCATGAAACACATGAGACAATGTATTATTGATAATCCAAGAATGTTTCCATTAACGCTTAGAATGATTAATTCGTACACTCCTATTGACTTGAGAAAATTTAGATGGAGAAGTCTTATTCTGAATGATTATGATACATTTAAGAAAACTGCTGCTTTTAAAGATTTTGTATTAAGATACAATGATGAAAGAATCATGAATCTATTTAAGGATGTTTTACCATATAGGGAGGAGTATCTTAAGAATGCAAATTTGTATAATGATGTGGTTTCACATATTAATCAGGCTCCAATTAGAAAAGATTGTGAATTGATAACTCTTTTGTCAATTAAATATGCTTATTTTGTCAGAAATAAGATGTTTCATGGAGAAATCCCCGATAGTACTTTTAAAATCCATGATGATTACATTGACGACGAGATTGATAACCTTAATGGCATTTTGTCAACATTGATATTTGAAATTATTAATGGCAATTTATTGCGAGTATGAAAAGACGCATATAGATTTGGTCGGGATAATTTTACATGTTGCACATGCCGATTGTCTTAGGACTAAATTTTTTTATAGGCAAACGAAGTTGTGGTATATGCTAAGCTACCTCGCACTTTCCAAATTCCAACACCCGTAGGCAATTACGCTCCCGACTGGGCTATCGCCATGAAGAAAAACGATGTGAAGCACATCTTCTTCGTCGCCGAAACCAAAGGCTCAATGTCGTCAATGGACTTATCAGCCATCGAAAGAGCTAAAATTGACTGTGCCGAAAAGTTGTTCAACTCCATCTCCACAGCCAATGTAAAGTACCACAAAGTTGCGACCTATCAGGATTTGATAGATGGCATGCATGCAATAAGCTGATAAAGATTCGGCGTTCACTTGTTAAGGGTGAACGCCGAAGTATTTATTTGTTTATTAAAGTTTCAAGGGCAGTTTTAAAGTCATTAATAAATGGGGTAATTACATCAATATTGTCGTGATAAAAATAAGCCATTAAATTAGTTTGTTCAAAATGAATGAGATTCGTTTTAAACCATTCCTTTCTTATTACACGTAACGGTTCTTGTCCGGCAGTCATAGGAAATGTGTCTATAATTGAATCCTTAATTAGCTCAATATTGTATCGATGCGGAAGATTATTCCAATATGGATGTTCAAGATCTAGTAAAAGCTTTGACAAATAACTATATATTTGAAATTCAGGAGTCCTGATCTCAATGTTAGCTACATCGTCACCAATAATAGCTGGTAAGGCTAATATAGTTTTAGATTCCTCCATAATAGGAGTTATTCTGTCATTCAAAAGGACGTCATTATCAAATACTATTATTACTTGTCTGAAATAATCATCAGTAGTATATAAGGTTCTTAAATTATCACATCCAAGCTTTGCTGAAACTAGAGTTAGATCATATCCATAACTTAACTTTGAATCAAATTTTTCAGTTTCTAATAATTTGTTGAAGAACCATTCGGCTTCCTTATCTTCAAAATAGACCTTAATTTGTGGCGTTACATCATCAAATGTTGGAAGTATACCAAGCATATCGCTTTTTATATTCTCATAGGTAGGATATTCCATTAACTTAGGTCTTAATACATCTTCAATGTAAACTACTGAATCAATATTCCTTCCTGCTCTAGCTGTTTCATCGCTTATTTTTAGAACCTCCTGAATTATAGTTAACGAATGAGATGTCATTATAATCTGTAGGTTCAAACTTTTGGCTTCTTTTTTTATGAGTTGAATCAATTTAATTTGTGCTCGTGGGTGAAAACCTGCATCAATTTCATCAATTAAAAGGATGCCTCCTTTATAATTGGGATTTTCACGTTTTAATTTTGCAAATGAAGCTAATGCGGTAATAATTACTCCCAACGAATCTTGCCCTAATGAAATTGTACGAGTAGAATGTTCGAATTCAGGCAATAGGGATTTTTTTGTGGTTCCTTTTAGTTCTTGTTTAGTGATATGGTTACTATCAACAACTTTGTTATCGATAATAGCTTTGAATTTTTCTCTAATATAAATTTTATCCTCATCTGACAATGTCTTGGATAATTCCGAATTAAGACTGCTTTGATATTCCCCGTTGGGTAACATTCTACTCATACTCAAAAATAATGTGGGTATAGGGACTTTTGCAGAAGCACCAACATCCCATCCCTCTTGTTCGCCACGTGGTACAACTTTAAGACGTTCAATTCCTAATTTCTTCTCTGAATGTTTAGAAACATTACAAGTCTTTATTAAATCTTCTTTTTCTGGCTGAGAATATGTTAAAGTAAAATAAGGTTTATCTGCAGTTTTCTTAACATAATCTCTTTCTATATCAAGATAAAACAGTTCATGCAATTGTGCTTGAAATGAACGTTTGAGAAGTGTTTTTCCTTCACTAGATTTAAGTTCAGAGCCATTAGCAATTAGACCAAGTAGAGTGGATTTACCAATACCATTATGACCTGCTATAACTGTCAGGCGTTCAGAAATGTTAATAGTAAGATTTCTGAACATTCTAAATGGAATATCTCCAAACGAAATACTTTTAATCTTCATGTAAATAAGTTTATTACTATGGTTCTTATTTGTTAAATAGTTTATGGTTTGGTATAACCATATTATCGGAAAATATCATAATTTCTTTTCCTTTTCCTGAATTACTTGCACTATAATTCAGCTCAAAGGTTTCTTGTCTGTATTTTGAATATAGATTTGCAATAAAATCGACATTATCATATGATATAATCCATCTATGATTTTGGATTCCATCAATTACTTTGGCAATGTCTTGATGGTCATCATCGTTATAATAGTTCATATAAAGACCTTTACCTTTTACATAGTATGGGGGGTCTAAATAGAAAATAACATTGTGAAACAATTCATTATTTAAGCGTTGGACCAAAGTTACAGCATCTTCATTTGATATATGAATTCTATCCGCATAGTCTGCTATTCTTTGGATTCTTTTTATTAAGTCATCTTTATTGAATCTAGCATCAATCTTGTAGTTACCGGTCTGATCGTACCCACCAATAACTCCTGCTTTTAAAATACCTGAACGGTTTGTTCTATTTAAAAAGAATGTAGAGAATCCTAAATTCAGTAAATCAACATTTTCTTTATTTGCTTGGATATCCTTTAGCTTATGCCATGTCTCTACATTTATCGGAGTATCTTTTATTAACTTACATAGGGCCTCAGATTCGTGTAGAACGCTATACCAGAATGCGTAAATAGATATATCTTTATCATTTATATATATATCCCTCACATATTCATTGAAAAGCAAAGATAGAGCTACGGAGCCTCCTCCTACATATGGCTCAACATAAGTACCATCAAGCAATGCATTTTCTTTGATTAAGCATTGCACGAAGTCTGCAACTTTAGCTTTGCCTCCTGGATATCTTAGAGGTGATAAAAACTCCATACCTTTATTCTTTATTTATAGATTCCCACAATAATACAAAGAAAGTTTCAATATTGTCCCAGCCAATAATTAAATTATCTGCCTTAGGATAAAAGAATTCATTATGAACATATGCGTTCAATGATTCAATGGACAATACTGAATTCTTATCGTTAATTTCTGACCTTATTCCTTTTGATAAATCATTACTCATTATTCCTAATTGAGTCATATGATTTAAAACTTTACCAACTTTGCCTTGTAAACTTTCCCCAGAGGAACAAGCTGTGATAGCATTGTTTTTTACTAAATCATATTTCTCCAAGTAGGCATCAACAGACAATTCTAAGAAAACTCTTAACAAAACAGAAGATGCATTAGGACATGTCCTAACTGGTATTTGTTTAAGTTCCTCAAAAATTTTGTTCAACTTAGGATTATTTATGTGTAATACTAGGTTTTTCGGGACTAAACCTACTCTTGTCTTTGGTTTCTTACTTTTGTTCTTTTGAGAATCTTTTGGTTCATTATTTATTTGAGATTTCTCATCTTCGTTTACGATGTCCTGTATGCCCCATTGTTCAGAAGTCTCGTTAGACAAATCCGGCTTCTGATCTTTGCTAAAACTATCTATGTACTGTTTCCTTTTTTCTCTATTATAGATGTCGGCAACCTTAAACTCAGGATTTAAAATATCAGTAACAACTTTCAATAATCCCTTAATAACTTCAGAAACTTGAATCTTTGAAACCAATGTTCCGTTATTGATTTCTAAACCAAGATGTTCTCTGACATACGGATCGGACATCAAACGTTGTAGGTTTGTAATATTGAGTTTTGATAATGAATCTTTGATATCTTCTGGAACATTGTCTTGTGATCTCAACAATGTGATAATCTGCAATGGAATTGATGATTTTCCTTCAGTCTTCTCTTCAAATCTTTGCTTTTGTTGAGCATTCCAAGTAACAGTACCAACACCATTCAGTTCTCCTGAATGTTTACGCTTTATCCATATATCAGCCTCTGCTGGATTTTCAAACACAGCACAACTAATGCTCTTTAACTCTGAAACAATATTTGCTTTATCTTTTTGTAGTTTTTGGAATTTCTTCCTTAAAGAAGCATACTTATCATCAATAAGAGTTGGATTGTTTAATAACTTTAGTGATGTAATTCGTCTGTTACCCTCAAGAACAGTGTACTTGCTATTATCTTCACTAGGAGTTACGATGATTAAATCAACAGGACTAAGCCCATTAGTAACAATGTCATCAACAAGAGAATATAACTTATCCTCTTGATCCTCGACCATCTTATCTATCGCCTCTTTTTGTGATGATAGTGGTTCAAATCTATAATTCTCTGTATTGACAAACAAAGAAGTTAATTTTATAGTTTTTATAATCATAGTAACATGAAGTGTATATTACGCTTTGCAAAGTTACTCATTTTTAATGAATTTGATTCTGTTTGCCCAATAAATAATAATTTTACCCGCTTTTATATGATTTATATATGTTGTAATTCGAATACAATTCCTATCTTTGCATCAAGAAATAAGCGTTCTTTTCAATAATGCAGAATAAGACAGATAAGGGAACTTTGCTCGTTTCTAAATCGTTACCTGTCGTAAATTTAAATTCTGTAAATCGTTCGTTTCCAGTGACAAAGACAAATGGCTATGTCTCAAGCAGTGGAATGAAATGTGCTTTTCTATTCCCGCATCAGAAATCCATTTGCGGAACATCTTTCTCATATGAGGAAATCTATTCAAGTTTTGAAACACCACATCATCAAAACCTCTAGGTTCACCCATTAGTTCTACTGCCTGCTTGGAAACAGGCATGCGCTCTACTACACCAGTTTTTTGCTGTCTGAAATTTATATAGTATCCCAGATTCTTTACATATTCCAGCTTTCCCCAGGTCAGAGCCTGAACATCAGAGAACCTCAACCCAGTAAGAGCAGAAAATAAAGAAGCTCTTTTTACAACATCAATAGCACAAGGTGTAGCGGCCAGTTTGTTCAGTTCATCAATATTGAGAAACTGTCGTTTAGAATCTTCTCTGGGAATACTGTCAATTTGATGTGCAAAATCTTCTTTTATATAGCCCTCCTTAAAAGCTTGTAATAGCATTGTCTTGAAGGACCGCATATAGTGGTGTTTGGTATTTTGGGCAAGTATTTTGTCTTTTTGATATAGACTTTTTGCACTCATTAGATACTTCCTGAACCCTTCGCAAAACTCTAGATCCATATCGGCAAAACGCACACAATTTCCTGCATATGCCTTCAATAAAAGCAGTGCACCATTGTGTCTGTAAACATTGGCTAAACCTCTGCTGCGGAAAGTCTCTTCATAATACTCAAGGAAATTTTTCTTGGACTTTTCCAGGAATTTCATTTGTTCTCTTTCAATGTCGGTATACAAATGCTCCTTCAAGATCATATTCTCACGTTTGAATCTCAACTGTTCAGCCATTAACATCGTATCAGTATTATGCTTTCTCTCAAGAGTGGTCCTTGGTTTGGAGTACACATACAATTTCAGGAACTCTCTTCTGGTAGATTTGCCTGTTTGAGGGTTGACGATAGGAGGATAAAAATCAAGGTACAAACTTTCTTTACCACCAGCCATTGGCTTTTGTCTTAATTTAACTTTTGTTGCCATAATCTAAAAGCTTTAAAAGGTTAATAATCAATACAAAGCAATTAGAAAATGCTCATTAAGGCTGTGTGATTTTCAAAAATACTCAAAAGGTACAAGTTTTAATAATGAGGTACAAAATAGGTACAAAACTGACCAAAACCCATCAAAAGCAAAACTAATTCAGTATCACACAATTTAAATAAACACTTATCAAATTGCTGGATACTAATTATTTACCTAATTAAAGCCGTATTTATGATTATGATTGTTTACGATAGTCCAATTTCCCGCACAAAAAGCTCAACTGAATTCAGTTGGGCTTTTTTGTTTTGTGCAGGTTTATATTTTTTAACTTATGCCGTAAGCGGCTACCCAACCAAAGTGATTGTCGATCCTAAAGGCAATATTGTTAAAATTTTCCTTGGCGAGAGCGAGGAGTTCTATGAGTTTCTCGACAGTCTGTTCAAGAAATAGTCTTCATTCGGCGGAAAGGTGGAATCCTGTCGGGAAGAAAATCTTACTTTTTGACAAGTTCCAGTTTCAGGAAGATTGGTCTTGTGCACCATTTGCCATTCTCGTCGTCATAATTTTCCATTGCCGCGCAGTACAGAGCATCTTTGTACCATACCATTGGCATGTGAAAATCCAACCCTTCAAATTCCGGATACTCTGTTTCATACCAAGGGAGTTTCCATTTGTTGTTGATGTAAACCGCAATCTTTTTCATTTCGGATGGAGCATTGCCTTTATGGGTGTAAAAGTGCAGGCGGGCATGATTGTCGCAGTCAAATCCCTCACATCCTACATAAATTCCGGATTTGGAATAAACGGCACAATCATTAGCCTCGATTACTGTTGAATCAGGCCTGAAGTCCTTGTTCAGAAATACTGCCCCCACCCAGTGCGTGTATGCCAAATTCGCTATATATTCACCCGTAGGGAAACGGCCGATTTTGTCAATGCCATAATCTGTCCAGATGTATGCTTCCTTTTCCTCATCAGTAAGAGTCCTGAACACTGCAACTTCAATACATTTTTTTGTATGCCAGTCCAGTGTGGTATCCCTTATCTGGTTGTACTCAAAACGGTGTTGATATGCTTCAAAGAATTCTTTTCGTGAAATCTGAGTATCTTTTACTGTGTACTCATATTCCTGTGCATTCATACCCAATATTGCAATGAATGCGAGAATTGCGGTTAGAAGTGTTCGTTTCATAGACAGATGGATTCAGGTGTTGTTTGTAAAGTTATAAAAAGTATTGGAATGTATCGTTATCAGATTATATGAAAATGGCTGGTGTTGTGGAGCTGTGCGTTTGGCAACAGATTGGAGGATAGGCCCTAGTCGCAAAACGTCGGCACAGCCAATGTGCCCTGGAAGTACCTGTGGCGGGGATTGGGTGTGCCACCCGTAGAGATTCTTTACCGTTGGAGCAGGTGATATGCTCTGGAGTGCCTTCTGGAAGGGGGCTGGTGTGCCGTTGTCCTGGAGCATCTCGTCATGGGATTCAGGAGTCTTGGCGGCATGAAGCTGTCGGGAAGGAAATCTTCTGTGCACCTTGAAATTTTCATTGAAAAGGAGTATTTTTACAAAAAAATGATTCCTATGAAAAGACTTTTTACCATACTTCTCTCTTGCATTGTGTGTCAGGGTGTTGCCTTTGGGCAGCAGTATGCCTCAACAGTTGAAACATGCTGGATTGCCGGAAAAGTGACTGATATGCATGATGGCTACAACGTGATTGGCGCTCGTGTGGAAATTTCCTGGGAGAAGCACCCCGAAGAATTTTCGCCATTTATGCTCACAGATTTGGATGGGTTTTATACGCTTGTTGTTCCAAAGGGAAAATTGAAACTGCAGGTTCGCGCATTAGGTTATGAAGATGGGGAGATGGATTTGGATGTGACAAGGGATATGGTAGTAAATGTAGGACTGGAGCCCGCTTCAATTGACGACAGGGAACATTTTGCAAGGGGATGGGACAAGGTGGTAATAAAAAAGGTTCTTGAATTTGAAGCAAAAGGTGGTGCAGATATCCTTTATGTAGATGTTCCACAAGAAGTTAAGGCTCTGCAGCTTGAAACGGCAGAATGTACAGCATATGGCCCAAGAGATATTGCCAGGTTTGGCAAGAAATACTTGGGCTGCTCACAGATCCGTACATTGTGCTATAATGGTCAGCAGCTTGATGACAAGAAATACAGGGCTTTTCTCAGGCAGGTGAAATATTATCCGTATGACAGGATTGTATTCAACGGGTTTATGGTAGACGGATTGCGGTCTGATTCCCTCTTTACATTCAGGCGCAAGGATGAGATGATGCAGGAGATAGATGCCACCCTTTGCAAAATCGGCAAGGACGACCAGGATGCCAGAATGGCCTGGGTGAATTTCTCAATGGGTGTCATGAGCCAGGAGCAGGCTGTGGAATATGCATTGCAGATGGAACGCACAGACAGTACCAATCTGGTTACCGTAAAACGGATTCTTGATACAGACGGTTGGCCATCTGGGCTTTCTGAAGATGCAAACAATGCAATATTCCTTGTTATAGACCACAGCGATTTGGAGACTATGAACAAGTACCTTGGTGTATTCCAGGATGCCGCCAGTAGAGGCATTCTTCCAATGCAGGATCTGGTAACCCTGGAAGACCGCATACTCATGAATTCCGGCAAGCCCCAGTTTTATGGAACCCAGTCACGCCAAATTTCCAAGGATGGAAAAACCCAAACCTATATTTGGCCTGTTTGTAATCCCGACAAACTCAACCAGCGCAGAGCATCTGTGGGCCTTCCTACCATAGAGGAATATCTTGAACTCTTTGCAAAGCAGGGGATAACGGTAATTTATGATCCCGAACTGACTGTTGAGTTTTTCAAATAGAGACTCCGCTCATTCTTCATCCTCCTCTTCACCGGGCCTGTATTCCAGAATGTCTCCAGGCTGGCAATCAAGTGCCCTGCACAAAGCCGACAATGTTGAAAAGCGCACAGCCTTGGCCTTGCCGGTCTTGAGGATAGAGAGGTTTACGGGGGTAATTCCCACCTCCTGAGCCAGCTCCGCAGAGGTCATTTTCCTCTTGGCCAGCATTATGTCTACGTTTACTATTATTGGCATGGCTGGAGGGGTTAAATGGTTAGGCTGTTCTCTTCAGATACCTGTACAGCGGCTTTGTACATGAATGCAAATACAAGAATAACCAGCGGTACAATCACAGATTCCATAGTTATGACAAAATTCCTTTCCGCAGATGTTACTATATGCAGGTTGTCATTGCAAAGGAAATATATGAAAGATACAGCAGCACAAACGAAAAGCAGAGGAATGCTTTTCCTGGGGAAAAGCTGACCGGCCTTGATGCTGTGGACAAAGTTTATAATGAATAAAAGGAGACACCCGAAGAAAGCCATCAGGCTCACGCATCTGAGAATCACAATTGCCATCTGAAGTGCCATTATATCCTCAGACCAGGAGATGGCCTGCTCAACCGGCTCTCCAAAATACCCGAATGTCTGGTCTACGGTTACCAATATTGAAGCGCTTCCTATAAGAATGATAAACAGGCAGATTCCTGTGAGGCTCTTTTGTAGTCTTTTTTTCATATCTCAATAAGTTTTATCGTTTTTCGATATGCAAATATATGTATTATTATTGAAAAACAATAATAAATTTAAGAGAAATGATAATTTTATGGTTTGAAGGGGTGATAAACTACACCTCCCTGCAATACCCATATCTCACCAAATCACACTGCTCCTTAACAAGATGCACATATCCGTCCGAGAGGAGCAGCACTTCATCTGCAATCTGCAGGAGTGCCTGATAATTGTGGTCGGAAATTACTATACCCATCTGGGGTTTGCGCCGGATAATCATTTGCTGCACCTGCTCCACATACACAGGGGCAAGGTAGGAGAATGGTTCGTCGAGAATACAGAATGGAGAGCCGGAGTTGAGGCATAGCCAAATCTCCACAATTCTTGTTTCTCCTCCCGACAAATCCCCAATTTTTTCGTCTGCATTTGGGGCAAAATGGGGAAACTCTGCCGTAAACTCACTGAAATCTTTGCCGAACCAGGAGAATGCCTCCTTTAGGGAAAGTTTGTCGGGAAGAAATGATTTTTGCGGCAAGTATTTCACATACAGTCCCATCTGGTGGGAGCCGGTAATGACCAGGTCATTGAATTTTACAAAAATCTCATGCGGTTTCAATTCACCCATTATGGAACGGAACATGCATGTTTTTCCACATCCGTTCCTCCCTAGTACTCCGGTAACCTTGCCCGTTTCGGCACGAAGCCACGCCCCGTTGAGTACATCAAAAGTGCCAAACGAAAGTCTTATGCTGTCGGCCAGAAGGGTATTTTTCTTATTGGATTGCATAACGGACCAGTATGATAAGGGGTAAAACGGTGAAATATATTGCCAGATCCAGTACTGTACCCCAAAGGATGAGTTGTTTTGGCGATGTGCCCAAATTGATGTAAAAGTATTTTTTCTCCTGTTTCTGCATTGAAAGGACGAACAGAATGCCAGTACCCAGAATAGCCAGTTTCAACGTGCTAAGGAACATTGCCAGCTCTGTCAATGTTTCCAAATCTGATATTGCAATGAAAGCAAACGCAATAATGCTCCCCAACCCTGAAATAATCAGTGCGGGACGCATGTACATCAGCATCAGCCGGATTTTTTGTTTGTGGGTAAGCATTGGTTTGTAGGTTGAGTTATGTCTTGCAAATTTTTTGCCAAGACGTTGGCACGCCCAATGTGCTACAGGGGAGCCTCTAGTGGGTGTGAGATGTGCTATCGGTAAGGATTCCGTACGGGTGGCACGCCAAGTGTGTTCTGGAGAACTGTGTGGAGGGTGTGCACTGTGCCGTCGTTTTTGCGGTAAGAATGAAATTCCCGCAGCCACCCCTGCAAATTCCTATATCCGCACGCCCACATAAAAGTATCCCCGCTAGAGCATTCTAACGGGGATATTTATTTTAAATAAGATACTTTTGGGTCGCCTTCATCTGTATTGTAAGGTAACCTGTAGATTACTCACCTTTTGCAAGTGGAGAAGGTACGTTGAAAACGCGGGTTGCAAGCTCCTTGTCAATCATTAGAAGACCGTATTTGTTGTCCTCTACAGCGTCAAGCTGGTCTATGATCTCCTGAGCGCTCTCCTCTTCCTCAACCTGCTCGTCAATGAACCATTTCAACATGTTCTGTGCAGGGTAGTCTTTCTCCTCAATTGCAAGCTCGTATAGGGCTGTGATTAGCGAGGTCACTTTTTTCTCGTGTACCAAAGTGTCCCTGAAAGCCTCCAAAGCATTTTTCCACTCGGTCTGAACTGCATCAATAGGGGCAAGTTTAACCTCGTTTCCTCTTGAAAGCACGTGGTTCATCATAATCTCTGCGTGAGCCTGCTCCTCCTGGAACTGGATCTTGAACCAGTTTGCAACACCTTTCTGGCCTCTTGCTGCTGCATCCATAGACATTGAAAGGTATAGGTAAGCAGACCAAAGCTCTGCATTAATCTGGGCATTGAATGCCTTACATAGTTTCTCGCTTAACATATTCTTTTATTTTTTTAATTGGTCAATCAGTTTTCTGTACTGCAAATATAGTAAATATATTTTATTAAACAATAATAATTCTAAATTAAACTAATATTTTCTACAAACGCATTACAGGATTCTTAAGATTCAACAATTACAGACTCTTCATGTTCATCTCGTTGAAGATGTTCTTGCCGTCTGGAGTGTACATATGGTCAATTCTCTCTGCGTATGCCTTTTCAACTTTGCCCCTTACAATCTTCATTGTGCTGTTAACCATGCCGTTCTGCTCGGTGAAAGGCTCGGGAAGGATTGCAAATGTGCTTGGGAGCCATCTGTGAGGGAACATTGTTTCAAGTTCACCACCTTTCTCAAATTTTGCAATCTGGTCCTTGATTCCCTGGATGGCAGCTTTTTTGCCGTCGGGAGTATTGTAATCCAAGCCAAGACCTTTTACATATGCAGAAAGTTTCTCCTTGTTAGGTACAATGAGTGCTGTGGTGTATGGGTTCTGGTTGTTGTAAAGGATGGTCTGGTCTATGAATGACGAGTGCTCCACAAGTGCCTCCTCAATTCCCTCCGGACTGTATTTCTCTCCATCGCTGGAGATAAGAAGGCTCTTGAAACGGCCAAGGACATACAGAAGGCCGTCTTTGCCAAGGTAGCCGAGGTCGCCGGTGTATAGCCATCCGTCCTTAACTGTCTGGGCAGTTGCATCAGGGTTTCTCCAGTAGCCTGCCATTACATTTTCGCCTTTAACTACAATCTCACCTTTTTCTCCTGTAGGAAGTGCATTGCCATCTGAATCACAGATCTTTATCTCAAGAGGTTTTACAAGTTTTCCGCTTGAACCAAAACGGTACTTGTCGGGACCATTTGATGAGAGTACCGGGGTTGCCTCGCTCAAGCCGTAGCCCTGGAACATAGGAATGCCTATTGCACAGTAGAATTTCTGGAGGTCCTTGTCCAGCAAGGCGCCGCCGCCAACGAAGAATTTCAGTTCGCCGCCAAAGTTCTCCCTTACTTTTGAGAAGAGAATCTTGTCATACAGTGCCACAAGAGGTTTGAGGATGATTCTCCACCCTTTTGGAACAGCATTGCCCTCACCATGGTAAAGCTGCGAAATCTTTACAGCCTGCTCAAACATCTTTACAACTTTAGGGCCCTTGGCCTTGATGCCGTTTTCAATGTTTTTCTTGAAAGTCTTTGCAAGTGCAGGTACGCTTAGTATGAAGTTAGGTTTTACCTCCTTTATATTCAGTGGAATGTTCTTCAATGTCTCAAGCGGTGTCCTTCCCACCTGTACGGTAGCGGCAGTGGCTCCCTGTGACATCATGATATAGAATCCTACCACGTGGGCAAAACAGTGGTCCAATGGAAGGATAATAAGGGTCCTCCAGGTTTCATCTATATCCATAAGGGTAAGTGACTGCTCCACATTGGCTGTGTAGTTCCTGTGGGTGAGGATTACACCTTTAGGGTCTGCTGTTGTTCCCGACGTATAAGTAATGGTAGCATAATCATCATTCTGGATAGACTGTCCTACAGCAAGGAACTCCTCCATGGTATGGCTTGCAAGGAACTCTTTTCCCATTGCCATCACATTCTCTACAAAAATCTCCTTCTCCTGGTATGAATCAACCTTGTCGAGAACAATAACTTTCTCTACAAGAGGAAGCTTGTCAATGATAAGCCTGATCTTGCCAAGTTGCTGTTTTGATACCATTATGTATTTTACCATTGCATGCTCAAGGCGGAACATGAGGTCGTTGCTCTCTTCAAGCTTTATTGAAAGGGGTACATTGATTGCTCCGGCGTAGAACATTGAGAGCTCGCCAATAACCCACATGTTTCTTCCCTCTGAAAGAAGTGCCATTGTATCTCCTTTCTTTACACCCAAAGCCTGAAGTCCGGCACCTAGGGCGTAAACTTTCTCCTGAACCTGTTTATAGGTGGTAGGCTCAAAGACTTTGTCTGTCTTCTCCAGCAGGAAAGTATTGTTGGGGTATACTTTTACTGAATTTTCAAATAAGTCTATAATAGTCTTTTTCATCTCATTAGGTTTTAATGTGGGTGTAAAGATAATCAAAAAATCCTATAAGTGTAGCAAAGGGCGGGTAAAGCGGACAGGGCAGGGTTTTTACTTGTAATTGTGGCAAAATTTACCTACCTTTGCGCCCTATTTTTGGGAAATACCCAAGTTCTTGATTAATAAATAAATAAAACATATAAGATGAAAGTTGAACAAGTTAAGGTTAACGATTTGACTTATCAGTTGAACGTTAATATTGAGAAAGCTGATGCTCAGGACAAGAAGAAAAAAGCTTTGAATGAGTTCAGAAAAAAAGTTGAGATCAGAGGTTTCCGTAAAGGTATGGCCCCTATGTCCCTAGTTGAGAAAATGCATGGTGTTCAGGCATTGGTAGAGGCTGTTAACCAGATGATTTCAGAGGCTATCAACAACCACATTGCTGAGAACAAACTTAACATTTTGGGCGAGCCGCTTCCAAATGAGGAGAAACAGAAAGAGATTGACTGGGAGAATGACGAGAACTACGAGTTCGTATTTGACATTGCTCTTGCTCCACAGGTTGAGTTCACTCTAAGCAAAGATGACAAGATCGTTTCATACAACGTAGCAGTATCTGAGGAGGCTAAGAAAGCATATAAATCAAACATGCTTAAACAGTTCGGCAAATTGGAGAACACCGATTCTGTAAAAGAGGAGGACTTCATCATTGCAGACCTTGAGCAGGGTGAGAACAAAGTTGAGGGTACTTATATCACTCTTCGCCAGATGGCCCAGGAGGCTAAAGGCCAGTTCCTTGGTAAAAAACCAGGTGAGAGCTTTGAGGTAAACGTACACGAGACTTTCGTTAACGAGACAGACAGAGCTGCTCTCTTGAAAGTTAAGAAAGAGGAGCTTGCTTCAGTTGAGCCAATGTGGAAAGTAACCGTTAAAGAGGTTAAGACTTTCGTTGAGGCTGAGCAGACTCAGGAGATCTACGACAGAATGTTCGGCGAGGGCGTTGTAACTGACGAGGCTGGTTTTGAGGCTAAAGTTGCTGAGAGAATCGCTTTGGAGTACAAACAGGAGTCTGACTTCCGTTTCGTTCTTGACGCTAGAGAGTACCTTTTGAACAAGACCAACATTGAGCTTCCAGAGGAGTTCATGAAGAGATGGTTGTTCACTATCAACGAGGGTAAATTCACTATGGAGGACATTGAGAAAGATTTCGCATTGTTCTGCAAAGATTTCCGTTGGCAGATGATCAGCCAGTACATTATGCGTGAGCAGAAAATGGAGATCACCCGTGAGGAGGTACTTGCTGCAGCAAAACAGATTGCAAAATACCAGTTTGCAATGTACGGTCTTAACGACGTTCCAGAGGAGCAGCTTAATTCATACGCTGAGTCTATCCTTGCAAACGAGAAAGAGGGTAGAAGAATCGTTGAGAAAACTGAGCAGGACAAAGTTATCGGCTATGTTAAGAGCGTAGTGACTTTGGAGGAGAAAGAGATCTCAATTGAGGACCTTCAGGCAATGAACAACTAATTTCTTCCCGACAGATAAAGAGAGAAGGCAGCCCATTGTGGCTGCCTTTTTTTGTGCAGGTGGGGCGTTTTCTCCACGTTCTGGGGCCTCTGTGTGGATGTTTTGGGTTGGTGGGGTATTTCGTCCATGTTTTCATGGTTGTGCATGGATATTTTGCTCTGAAGGAGTATTTTGTCCACATTTTTAGGGCTGTGCATGGATATTTTGCTCTGGAGGAGTATTTTGTCCATGTTTTCAGGGCTGTACGTGGATGTTTTGCGCTGATGGAGTATTTCCTCCACGTTTTGAGGGCTGTACGTGGATGTTTTGCATTGAAGGAGTATTTTGTCCACATTTTCAGGGCTGTACGTGGATGTTTTGCGCTGGAGGAAGGAATAGGTCTCTGTCGGGAAGATGAGTTGCATATGTTTCTGAAAATTATTATATTGCAACGAACTTTAAAATAGATGCCTATGAAAAGATTTGTTTTTATGGCAATGGCTTTATTGCTTGTTGTAACCTTGGGGGCACAGAGTGTAACCATGAATGAACAGGATGTTCAGAAGAGGTATGAAGAAGCGGTGAATCTGCTCAATACCAATATTGACGGGGCAAAGACATTTCTTGAAAAGTGGGAAAAGGAGGACCCGGGGAATCCTGAACTTTATTCTCTCTGGTTCAATTATTATTATGGAAAATCCATGCAGAGTGTGATTGAGCTGGCACCACAGCCGGCTCCGGGAGCAAGTGGTTATGCTATAACGGATTCTACTGGCAGGACTGTAGGATATCTTCAGGAAAGGACCATCTTTAACGATACCCTGTTGTCAATGGCATTCAACTGGTTGGACAGGGGAATTGAAGCCAATCCCAATCGCCTGGATTTCTATTTTGGAAAAGCCAGTGCTTCACTTGAGGCCAATAAGGATAGCTTGTGCGTGGATATTGTGTGCAGGGCAATTGAAAGGGCTGAAATTGTTGGGGCAAAATGGTTGTGGACTTTTGGGGAATGCAGGGATAAGGAACCGGATTTGCTGGAGCAGTGTGTGCAGTCCTATTTCCTGAGCCTTTACGAGAAAGGCAATATGGATCAGGCGGAGATGTTGCTTCAGGCAGCCGCATCAAAGTATCCAAAAAATATTGTGTTTGTAACCAATAAAGGTCTTATGGCACTGCATAAAGGAGATTTGCATTTGGCTCTTGAAAAGTTTTTGGAAGCGGAGAAGATGGACAAAAAAGACCATGTTGTTCTTATGAACATTGCCTATACATATAGGGAGTTGGGAGATAAGGATACAGCCAGAAAGTATTATAGTAAGGTGATCAAGTATTGCAGTCCGGAAATTGCGGCAGAAGCAAAGATGTTGATGGAGAAACTGGATGAGTGAAGAACTGGTGATGGCGGAACTGGATGACTGAGAAACTGTCGGGAAGAGTTTTATGATGATATAATCCCTGTTGGAAAACTCCAATGGGGATTTTTAATTTACATTTTATAGGTAATTTATTATTTTTGTAAGAATTCCCCAATTTGGGGTGTATATAGTGTAGAGAAATATAAAACAAGAGATATGACAGAGTTTGAGAAATTTGCCAGAGGGCATATGGGAATCAGTTCGTTGGCTTTGGACAGATTCCAGAAAATCAATAACGTATACAGGGTTCCGCAGGCAGTTGCGGCGGTTCCGTCAAATGCATATATCAACCCTACAATCATAGAGGAGAGGCAGATGAATGTGGCTGTAATGGATGTGTTCTCACGTCTTATGATGGATCGCATCATTTTCCTTGGATGTCCTGTAACCGATGATGTTGCAAACATCATCCAGGCGCAGTTGCTTTTCCTTGATTCTACAGATTCGGCTTCAGATATCCAGTTGTACATCAACTCTCCGGGCGGAAGTGTGTATGCGGGTCTTGGCATTTATGATACAATGCAGCTTGTAAACTCTGATGTTGCAACTATCTGTACCGGTATGGCTGCTTCAATGGCATCGGTGCTGCTTACTGCAGGTGCCAAAGGCAAGAGAAGCGCACTTCCTCACAGCCGTGTGATGATTCACCAGCCAATGGGTGGCGCAGAGGGCCAGGCATCAGACATTGAGATTACTGCAAGGGAGATTATCAAACTCAAACAGGAGCTTTATGAGATTATCTCGGAGCACTCGGGCAAGAGCGTGAAGCAGATTCACAAGGATGCCGACCGCGACTATTGGATGACAGCCAAGGAGGCAATGGAGTATGGTATGATTGACGAAATCCTAACAAAAGCAAACAGACACAATGAGCAAAAATAAAGGTTATAATCCCGACGAATTCTGCTGTATCTGCGGACGCAACGGAAATGAGGTGAAGATGCTTGTTGCAGGAAACTACGGTTTTATCTGCAATGAGTGTGCGCAGCAGGCAAATGACTTCTTTAAGGAGCAGTTTGCCCAGCAGGCAAAGGCAAAGAGCGGGGAGATGAAACTTCTTAAACCAAAGGAGATTACTGCATTTCTGGATAACTATGTGATTGGCCAGGAGGAGGCAAAGAAGTTCCTTTCTGTAGCAGTGTATAACCATTACAAGAGGGTAATGCACCAGCTTGACAAGAAAGGTGGCAAGAAAGGTTCGGCAGAGGATGATGACCTTGACCTTGAGAAATCAAATATCCTTCTTGTAGGTCCTACAGGTACAGGAAAGACCCTTCTTGCAAAGATCATTGCAAAGATGCTCAACGTGCCGTTTGCAATTGTGGATGCAACTGTGCTTACAGAGGCAGGCTACGTTGGAGAGGATGTTGAGAGTATCCTTACCCGTCTGCTGATGGACTGCGATTACGATGTGGAGAAGGCTCAGCGCGGAATTGTATTCATAGATGAGATAGACAAGATTGCCCGCAAGAGCGACAACCCTTCAATTACCCGTGATGTTTCCGGTGAGGGTGTGCAGCAGGCAATGTTGAAGCTCCTTGAGGGCAACGTGGTGAACGTACCGCCTCAAGGTGGCAGAAAGCACCCTGAGCAGAGGATGATTGCTGTGGATACCACCAACATCCTGTTCATCTGCGGAGGTGCTTTTGAGGGAATTGAGAGAAAGATTGCACAGAGACTCAACACTCAGGTGGTGGGTTACGGAGCCCAGAAGAAGACCGCTTCAATTGACAAGAAGGATCTTCTCAAATATGTGGCTCCACAGGATTTGAAATCATACGGACTTATCCCTGAGATCATTGGACGTCTACCTGTGCTTACATATCTTCATCCGCTTGGCAAGGAGGCTCTTCTCGATATCCTTACCAAACCTAAGAATGCATTGGTAAAACAGTATACAAGGCTGTTTGAACTTGATGGTGTTGCCCTTGAGATTGCCCCTGAGGTTCTGGAGTTCATTGTGGATACTGCGGTTGAGTACAGTCTTGGCGCCAGGGGATTGCGTTCTATTTGTGAGGCAATTATGCTGGATGCAATGTATGAGGCACCGTCGGGAAGAAAGAAAACATTGAAGATTGATTTGCCTTATGCCAAGGAGAAGGTGGCAAAGTTCACTGGAGCATTGATATTAAATTAAAACACATACACATATGAAAGAGTATATACAGAAAAATGAAGAGAGATTCTTGGAGGAATTGTTTGAGATTCTGCGTATTCCAAGCATCAGCTCATTGGAGGAGAACAAAGGTGATATGGTAACTTGCGCCAATAAGCTTGTTGAGTTGCTTTTGGCTGCCGGTGCAGACAGTGCTGCGGTTTATGAGACTGCGGGGCATCCTGTAGTTTTTGGTGAGAAGAAAGTTGATCCTGCTCTTCCTACAGTTTTGGTTTACGGCCACTATGATGTGCAGCCTGTAGATCCTATCAACCTTTGGAAATCACAGCCTTTTGAGCCTGAGATCCGCGACGGTGCAATCTATGCGCGCGGAGCAAATGATGACAAGGGCCAGCTGTTCATGCATGTTAAGGCGTTTGAGTATCTTGTAAAAGAGGGCAAATTGCGCCACAATATAAAATTCATCCTTGAGGGTGAGGAGGAGATTGGTTCACCGTCACTTGCTGCTTGGGCTACAGAGCACAAGGAGATGCTTGCATGTGATGTGATCCTTGTTTCAGATACTACCATGATTTCTGAGAAGGTTCCAAGCATCAACTGCGGTATGAGAGGTTTGGCTTACCTTGAGGTTGAGGTTACAGGTCCTAACAAAGACCTTCACAGCGGTCACTACGGTGGAGCGGTACACAACCCAATCAATGCACTTTGTACAATGATTGACTCTTTGATTGACGAGAAGGGTCATATTACAGTTGAGGGCTTCTACGACAACGTGGTTGAGCTTTCTGCAGAGGACCGTGCAATGTTTGCACGTGCTCCGTTTGATATGGAGGAGTATAAGGAGTCTCTTGATATTGAGGAGGTTAAAGGAGAGGAGGGTTACTCTACACTTGAGAGAACCGGTATCCGTCCTTGTCTTGATGTAAACGGTATCTGGGGCGGATATATTGGAGAGGGTGCAAAGACTGTACTCCCTTCGGTTGCCCATGCAAAGATCTCAATGAGACTTGTCCCTAACCAGGATTGCGAGGAGATTGCCCAGAAGTTTGAGAAACATTTCTACAAGATTGCCCCTAAGACAGTTAAGGTTAAGGTTACCCCTCACCATGGCGGTAACGGATTCCTTATGCCAATTTCATCTCCAGCATATAAGGCTGCTGCAAAAGCTGTTGAAGAGGTTTATGGAATTGAGCCTGTACCAAGCCGCGGCGGTGGAAGTATTCCAATCCTTGCAGACTTGCAGAAGATCCTTAATGTAAATCCGTTGCTTATGGGCTTTGGCCTTGAGAGGGATACCATCCACTCTCCAAATGAGAGTTACCTTTTGAGCCAGTTCCGCAAAGGAATGGAGTCAATTGCACTGTTCTACAAATACTATTAGAATTATGACATACACAGAACTATACGAGCAGATTAAAGCCAAGAAATCATTCTTGTGCGTAGGATTGGACTCAGATCCAACCCTTTTCCCGGAGTGCCTTAAAGGTGTGGAGAACCCAATCTTTGAGTTCAACAAAGCAATCATTGATGCTACTGCACCTTACACTGTAGCATACAAGCCAAACACCGCCTTCTATGAGGCAGAGGGCCTTGATGGCTGGAAACAGCTTGAGATGACAGTTAAGTACATTAAAGAGAAATACCCGGAGATCCTTATCATTGCAGATGCTAAACGCGGTGATATTGGAAACACTGCAAAACGTTATGCAAAATGCTTCTTTGAGAGTATGCCATGCGACGCTGTAACTCTTGCACCTTACATGGGCAAGGATTCAGTGCAGCCATTCCTTGATTACAAAGGCAAATGGTCTGTAGTATTGGCACTTACCTCAAACGCAAGTGCAAACGACTTTGAGATGCTTTCTGTAGGTGAAATGCCTCTATACGAGAAAGTTATCAAAACCACAATGAGCTGGGGCAGCCAGGAGGACATCATGTTTGTAGTGGGAGCAACCCGTCCGGAGAAACTTGCAGAAATCCGTCAGTATTGTCCCGACAATTTCTTCCTTGTTCCAGGTGTAGGCGCCCAGGGCGGCACAGTTGACGAGGTAGCCAAATACGGCTTGAACTCTCACTGCGGTCTGTTGGTGAACTCTTCACGCGGAATCATCTTTGCCGACAAAACCGAAAACTTTGCAGCAGTTGCCGGCGAGAAAGCCAAGGAATTGGCTGACCAGATGGCAAAGTGGTTGTAGGAATCTGCTGAGATTTTTATTGGAGCACCCGGGATGGGTGCTCTTTTTTTGTGTAGGATGTTTGGCTCTTCCTGCACTTCTGGAAGCTATTGGTGTGCCCAATGAATTGCAGGAACCCATTGCATGGCCCCATCGGGGTACTGATGCTAACTTTACAGTACATATCTGATCCCCTTAAAAGGATAAGTCTGCACAGTGCCGTCCTGGTGCTCAAGAATTACGCAGCCGTAAGGATCTACACCCGTGATGCGGGCGGTTATGGTTCTGCCGGCTGACATTTTTTCTACCGGCATGTCTGCAGGAGCATTTGCATCAATTTCCATGAACTGGTGCCATTGGTTGAACCTGTACAGGCAATCAAGATACTCCCCGTTGAGCTCTTTGGCAAACCCCTCCTCAAGTTCTTCGTAGGCAGTAAAAATGTAGCCCAGCAGAGAGGAAAGTTCTTCCCGACGGTCATATGTCCCATCCGGCACACCGGCAGATGCGGCGCCGGCAGATGCAGGAGCCTCTGTCTCCAGCAGCAGCGAGGTGGGATTGGGGGCGTCTGACATAAATTCCCTCTGGTTGAGGTTGAGTCCTATTCCAATTATGCTGGCTGACAATTTGTCACCGCTGATGGAGTGTTCTATGAGCATGCCGCAGATTTTTTTGTTCCCTATGTATATATCATTGGGCCATTTTATCTGTGCCGGCAACCCTTTGTTACGGAGGTATCTGCATACCCCTATGGCAGCTACCTGTGAGATGGCGAACTGTTGGGCAGGGGAGAGGAATATTGGCTTGAAAAGTATTGAAAATGTGAGGTTTTCGGCTAATTTGCTTTCCCATTTGTTGCCCCTTTGGCCTCTTCCGGCTGTCTGGAAATCTGCAATCCACACAGTCCCTTCAGCCGCCTGGGACATTTCTCTGGCTGCCTGGGTGTTGGTGGAGTCTATGGTTTGGTACCACTTTATGTCAACATTTTTCTCCATAATTATTATTGGCCAAATATTTGCAGTATCTTTGCAGAGCAAAATTAATGAATTCACTTAAAACTTAAAGAAAGTGGCTACTAAAAAAGAGACAACAAAAGCAGCTTCTCTAAAGAAGAGAGTGGCAGCTAAAAAGGCAACAGCAGTGAAAGAAGAGAAAGTGGTGGAGATTTTGGGCCCTACAGAATTGGCAATCAAGACTATCGTTGAGGCTATTCAGGATAAGAAAGGCAAGAATGTGTGTACATTGGATTTGTCGGGAATAGGAACATCAATTTGCGACCATTTTGTTATCTGTAATGCAGATTCTACCCCTGCAGTTCTTGCAATTGCAGATAATATTGAGGAGGAGATGCTTGTAAAATGCAATACTAAGGTGTTGCGCCAGCAGGGTAAGGAGAATGCTTTCTGGATCATTATGGACTATTCAGATATTGTTGTGCATATTTTCCAGACAGAGTACAGGGAGTTCTACCGCCTTGAGGACTTGTGGGCAGATGCGGTTAAGAAAACATACGAAGACGAGGAGTAAAAATGGCTAAGAAAAATCAGCAGAAACAACAAAAACCAAAATTCAGTGCAGTTTGGATATATGTACCGCTTCTGTTTATGTTGGGGTACATGTATTTCTTTGGCGAAAATGGCGGGGATCCGGTTAAGAAGGAGTGGTTTGAGGTAAAGGAGCAGATGATTCCGCAGGGAGATGTGGAGAAGATTACATTTGTTGCCAATGAGAAGATGGCGGAGGTTACCATCAAAAAAGACAGCCTTTCAAAGTACAAGAACATGTTTGGAGGAAGGGAGCCCAAGTTTGGTCCCCATTTCTTCTTTAAGGTGTCGGGTAATTTTGAGGCTGAGCAGCAGTTTGAGCAGGCCAGAGCGGCTTTGCCTGAAGACCAGCGCTTTTCTGTAGAGATTGAGGAGAGGACAAACTATCTTGGCAAGGCTATGGACTGGCTTTTGTTCCCTCTTATTCTTTTGGCGTTGTGGTTCTTCTTCCTGCGCAACATGTCAAAGAATGTTGGCGGCGGTGCAGGTGGCGGGGGAATTTTTAATGTAGGGAAATCTCAGGCCAAACTGTTTGATAAAGACAACAATACCAAGGTTACATTCAAGGATGTGGCCGGTTTGGAGGAGGCAAAGGTTGAGGTGATGGAGATTGTGGATTTCTTGAAAAATCCGGCAAAATATACCGCTTTGGGCGGTAAGATCCCTAAAGGCGCATTGCTTGTAGGCCCTCCGGGTACCGGTAAAACACTTTTGGCAAAGGCTGTTGCAGGTGAGGCAAATGTTCCGTTCTTCTCTATATCGGGATCAGACTTTGTAGAGATGTTTGTTGGAGTGGGTGCTTCAAGGGTAAGGGACCTGTTCAAGCAGGCAAAGGAGAAGGCTCCTTGTATTGTATTCATTGATGAGATTGATGCTGTAGGTAGGGCAAGAGGCAAGAATACAGGTTTCTCTTCAAACGATGAGAGGGAGAATACCCTTAACCAGCTGCTTACGGAGATGGACGGTTTTGGTACAAACTCAGGTGTGATTATCCTGGCTGCAACCAACCGTGCAGATATATTGGACAAGGCCCTTATGCGTGCGGGACGTTTTGACCGTCAGATTCACGTTGATTTGCCGGAGCTTAAGGAGCGTGAGGAAATCTTTAAGGTTCATCTTGGCAAATTGAAGCTTGATCCTGCTTTGGACACAACATTCCTTTCAAAACAGACACCCGGTTTCTCCGGAGCGGACATTGCCAATGTATGTAATGAGGCTGCCCTTATTGCTGCAAGGAGAAACAAGAAGTTTATTGAAAAACAGGATTTCCTTGATGCAATAGACAGGATTGTAGGTGGTCTGGAGAAGAGAAGCAAGATTATCCCTCCTGCCGAGAAGAGGACAATTGCTTTCCACGAGGCCGGTCACGCTACTGTAAGCTGGTTGCTTCCTAACGCAAACCCGCTTTTGAAAGTTACCATCATACCGCGCGGAAAGGCTTTGGGTGCTGCCTGGTATCTTCCTGAGGAGAGACAGATTACAACCAGGGAGCAGATGATGGAGGAGATGGCCGCTACAATTGGAGGCAGGGTAGCAGAGGAGATTGTAAACGGAAGAATCTCAACAGGTGCCCTTTCTGATTTGGAGAAGATTACCAAACAGGCCTATGCTATGGTAAGTTACTTTGGTATGAGTGATAAGGTTGGCCACATCTCGTTCTATGATTCACAGGACGGATACGGTTTCAGCAAACCATACAGCGAGAAAACGGCCGAGCTTATAGACAAGG
>JAGBTG010000030.1 GCA_017631435.1 Bacteroidales bacterium
GCGGTTCGGGTTGAACTGAAAGGTGACTCGATGAGAAGAAAAAATCAGAAAAAATAATAACTTTGCCGAACCTAAAGCGACCATATCTGAAGTGGTACATTTGAAAACGCTCTAGGAGGTACATTCAATGTGATATAGTCAGAATATATGCAAGACTTCAGCATCGCCAGTTCTTCTCTTTGGAAGAGTTGAATATGGCGGTGCATGATCTGCTTGTCAGACATAACCAGACTCGTATGCAGCAGCGGGCATACACTCGCGAGGAACACTTCCATGCAGTTGAGCGCATGACACTCAAGGAACTGCCGGAGACTCCATATCTCATGAAACGCTATGCGGATGTCACTGTCCAGCAGAACGGTCATGTATATCTGAGCTGCGACAAGCACTACTACTCCGTGCCTTATACACTGATAGGTTGCACAGCCAAAATCATCTTTACTGCAACATTGGTAAAGGTCTTTGTCAAAGGCAATCAGGTGGCAGTGCACAAAAGAGTCCGGGGATATGGCTACACATCGCTTGACGAGCATCTGGCATCCAACACTCTGGCCTTCACAAAGCGTTCTGCAAACTACTATATCGACCGCGCGAAGTCCGTATCAGAAGCATTGTGCGCATTGATTGAAGGAATGTTCGCGTCATCGCGAGCGAACTGTCCTCCTGAATACTACTATAAGACATGCGACATGATGCTCAGGCTTCAGAGAGACTATAATCCTTCATACTTTGACAGGGCCTGTGAGATCTGCTTGGAAAACAGCCTGTTCACAGGAAAGAAACTCGAGAACGTCACCAAGACACTCATGCAGGCAACTCCGGAAGACAATTGGCTGACAGCACCGGATCCGACGGATCATATCAACATGAGAGGCAGCCTCTTCTTTCAATAACCAACTAAAGACAATAAATAATGGAAAACATATCAACATCACTCCGCAGGCTGCATATGTCAGGCATGGCCATGTGCTGGAAAACCATGACAGAGACTCACCAAGCCGATAAGCTGACCTTCCGCGACGGTCTGGAAATCCTGATCCAAAGCGAGATGGATACGCGTCACCACAACAAGATAGCAAGACTCATAAAGAACGCCGGCTTCAGGCAAGGGGCCTCATTAGAGGAACTTGAAACAAGCGAATCCAGAGGAATCAGTGCCGGCATCATATCTCAACTCTCTACTGGAGAATATATAAATCAAGGTGCAACAGTCGTCATCAGCGGACCTACGGGTACAGGAAAATCCTTCTTGGCTACAGCTTTGGGAGAGAGTGCCTGCAGACTGGGATACCGGGTAAAATACTATACGCTGACCAGGTTACTTGACGAAGTACGCTTGGCTCGTCTTGAAGGTAAAGAACTCAAGTTCTTCGAAAAAATGGAGCACCTGGATCTGCTGATCATTGACGACTTTGGAATGAAGAAACTTGAGGGTCAGCAGCAGAATGACTTTGAACAGATCATTGACGACCGCTATCACAAAAAATCATTGATACTCTCAAGTCAACTGGCAGTCTCCGACTGGTACTCAATCTTCAGCAATGAAATGCTAGCAGAGGCCTGTCTGGACAGAATCGTTCACAAAGCCATACGCTTCACTCTAAAAGGTGACAGCATGAGAAAGAAATATTGATATCTTTGCAATGTCTAACAAAGGTGGCCGAGTATCTCCGGACTACCTGGCCGACATTGCGCCGGAATACGCATTTAGCTATGATAAATCTCAAGTTTTGTATATCATAGATAATTTATGTCATGTCCAAAGATACACACCAGCATTTTATTTAATATTTTATAATATAGATCTTGTTAAGGATAATATAGAATATTTCACTAACATAATAAGTAATTGGATTATAACTAATAATGTCACTCAACAACTTAAGACAATATCTTATCCATTATCTCATATAATTTCAGAAATAGATAAACATACTCCCAAAGATAAATGCCATAACTTATTAAGGATTGAAATTCTTATATTCTCAATACTTAAACAGCATATTGATGTGTCAAGATTAGTAATCTCAAAAATGATACTTGAAGATCCTATGTTCATGCTTGAAATACTAAAAGCAACATACCTGAATGATAATGGCGACATTGAAGCAGAAATTGATACAGAAATTTCCTATCATAATTATAAATTATTAGATACTATCCTGTCTCATTCAAGTATAAATGACGAAACAAAATTAATTAAGTATTGTGAAGAACTGGTTGCAATAGGAGAAAAATTCCATTATTCAAAAGCTGCATTCTCTATTATTGGACAGATATTGGGGATGTATCAGGAAGATGACAATTATCCACCAACCGCCATATGTGAATTCATTGAAAAACACAATAATGAACATTTAGAAAGTCAATATGCACGCACTTTATTCAATAAAAGAAGTGGTATAGCGCATTATACTGATGATGGAATAACAGAAAAAAAACACTCAGAAGTTTTTGCTAAATATTATAATAAGACCAAATATATGTACAATAGGATATCAATGATATTTAAAAATCTAGAAAAGAATTATCTATGGCTTTCAGAAAAAGATTCTAAAGATGCTAAGATTAGGGAGCTACTAGATTATTAAATTTCACCGCCACCCTCAAACAAGGTGGCGGTTTTTTTATAGCAGTCCTTACAGGAATTGGCGGTTAGATTGGCTTGCTATTTCAATTTAGTTTTCAAACGAAGGATTATCCCGCCTGATTTACCTCATCTGAGGTAAGAGTTGCAAGTGCCAACATATCCCCCGATTTCTCACCAGTAACAGTATTCACGAAGAAGTATTTCATAAATACTTTAGGCGCTGCAGAGGTAGGAACACCATGCTTGGCATCAAATGCAGCCTTAAGATCATACTCCTCAATGGCAGCCTCAAGCGGCTCTCCAATCTGCGAAGCCTTGCTGTATGCACGGCTGATACCATTTGACTGAGGGGCAGATGCCTGTACAATCAGTTTAAGGTTTCCTGGCTCTGCAGGCTCACTCTCAAGCTCAAATGTAAACTTGGTTGGAGTAAGACTGATCATAGCCTCTGCCGGAGCCTCAACACCCTGAAGAGTTGGAGGATTCTGCATAATGTCTCCACCACAAGTAACCACCCAATAGTTCAATCGGGTAAAAAGGTTAGCACCGGAGATCTTTGATGATGTACCCAACACAGACTTTCCTGCCTGAGTAAGGGCCAACGCATTCCACGCAAGAATCTGTGCATTGGTAAGATTTTTCCAAGACTGTGTAAGCAGTTTGAAAACCGCTTTCACAGATGACTGGGCGGCAGTGCGTGCTGCTCCGCCATACCCACGGTTACGGATGTACTTTCTACCACGGCTCTTAGCTGCGGTTACACCCTTTGCCGAGCCCGACATTTCGTCAAAGGCAATTGAAGGAACGTACTTCATAGTTTAATAAATTTTAAGGGTTTAACAATATATAGTACTGAACATACTATCATTCCTATAATCATCCCGATGGCATATCCACCGGTCTTAATCTTGAACTGCTGCCATCCCGAAAGAGGTTTCTCAACCTCAACAGTCTCAACAACTGTTCTGTCTCTGAATACAACACTGTCTCTGTAAACAATCTCTTTCTGAATCTCTACCGGCTTCTGAACCGGCTTGGTCTCCAATGAATGTGACAGAATACCATCCGAGACCTCTGCAGAAGATTTTGCAAACTCATTCTCCAGAAACGATACTGTATCCATAGTCTGCACTTTCTCCACAATTTGGGGAATCTCCACCAGTACAGTATCCTTTTCAAACACTGTAACCACCTCAACCCTGGTGGAAAGCTTCTCAGATGGTGCAGCCTGCCTTGCAACAGAGCATGCCACACACAATGCAGAGAATATAAAAAGAAGGAAGTGTTTCATAGTCTAATCCTGTTTATCTGCTTTCTTATGCAACTCCGCTTCAAACCTGTGGAACTTCACATCATATGAAGCTTTAACGCCCAAAATTGCCCCACACAACACCAGCAGTTCACTCACAATGGAAACCGCCGAATATGTAATCTCTCCAAGTGGCTCAATGAAGAACAGGCATACCATAGCTATCAAAACTCCAAAACTGAAACTCGCTATTGCAAGACCACCCTGCAACCTTGTAATCTGTATGTGGGACATCTTTGGCATATCATCCATTTTTATTCGGTTATATCATCCAATACAAACCATCCTGTAAGGAATCTGCCTTCATTGGCAGAATTGTAATCATACTGGACAGGGGTACAATTGACTCTCTGTCCAACAATATGACAAACACAAACTGGGGAACCCACCTCCTGAGAATTCTCTGGAATAGCCAGCACTGCGTAACAATCCATTGAATCCGGCAACTGAGGAATGGTGAACGAAAACTCCTCACCGATATTGGGAGCCTGGAACTTTTCAAACAAAAGTGTCATGAATCCCCATCTGTTATCCTTAATGATCAGCTGCTGATAGTAGCCAAAAGAATCAAGCTTGAAATTTCCACTCTCAGCTTCAACAGTTGGTCGTACAACCTCATCTAGAACCATATCTGAACGCTGCCCCTTTACCACAAACCCACTGCAGAAGATTATCTGCAAACGTGCACTTGAATCAAAGCACCTGCAAGGCTCAATACAAATGGTATTGCAATCCTTTACCCAAGCCTTGAGCAATGTGGCATGCGGCATATGGTTCCCAATATCCACCAGATACACCACAGCATTTGTACTCTTGTTTATCATAAGCCTTGGCACCTTTATCTCCAGCACCTGTGCTGCCAGATATGCAGCATTTGCAGGGTCAAACTCAAATGCCCCATTAAGGACCACAAGACTCTCTTTCTGGAAATCCTTCAGCTGAATTTCACCAGCTCCAAAATTATTTGACAATGCAGTAATCATAATCTAACCAATTAATTACCCGCCAAAGCGGTTGAGAAAATTTCATAATGTCTGATTCCCATCTGTCCACCTCTGGCAGATGTAGTTACTTGTACATACCCACGATACTTATCCAATGAGATATAATTCTCTATCAGCATTACCCTATACTTTCCATCCAAGCTGCGGACAGGATGAAGACACCTGCAGGCGTTTATCATATTTTTAGGATATTTTGCAAATTGCATTACTACTCCAGAACTGAATCCCGTACAATGCACTTTCATATTATTGGAGACAATCACAGAACCCGGAATAAGCTCAAAATCCAACTCCTCTATATACCCCTCATTTGCCCCACCTTCATAACGGGATTCCTTAAACTGCACCCTTGGAACATACTGTGCAGGGCCACTCTTACAGATTGATGACACTTTAAGACTCTCTCCGGCAAAACCGGTATTCACATCCAGGAACCAGCACTCCAAATAGTACTTCTGTCCGGCAACAGGTGTAATCCCGAAAGTATCCGTATAAAGGGCAGTAATATCCGCATCACCCCAATCAGGCAAAATTCCAGGAGCAACCACAACTGTTTTACTCCATCCGTTAGAAGTACCGGGACTCTGGGCTGTGGACATCTTTACAACCAACCTATAAAAATCAGAAGGGACCTCAAGACCGATAAATATCACCACGTCGGAATAAACCCACAACTCATCATACACCACTGCAGGAACATCCGCTTTGTAAACAGGAGCATCCTCCAGCAATGGCAAACCAAGCATTGCACGATTGGAATTGATTCTTACAAATGCATTATGGGCAGTTAGGGTTGCAGATTGGACTAAAGAAGAAGTGCCTTTAAGATGACTGGCCAAAACCTCCCAAGCCATCATTTGGGAATCAGAAAGCTGCTTATATGCCCGGGAGATTTTAGACAGTTTATTTCGTGTGACAGCCTGAGCAGGAGTCACTATTTTGCTATGTTGAGCTCTATGGGAGAGTATATTTCTACCATTAACATTTCTTGCGGTAACATCCTTTGCAGTACCCGCGAAATCGTTAAATGCTATTGAAGGCTTTACTATCATATTCACTTATATGCTTAGCAGCCTCTGATTCCACTACAAATATAGTAATTATTTGTGTATTTGCATAATAAACAATTTACTTAAAGTAATACTTTATGTAAATTTGCATAAAAAACAGAGATTCACTATGCCCAAATACCATCCCAACAGCAGATTTTCCGATTGCTACTCATCAGTAGGCAACATCACATTCTACCACAGAAACGGAGAATGCTACTACAAGACAAAACCTAATCCAACCTTCCCTGGCACTCCAAACCAGATAGACCAACTGTGCGTACACAGAAGAGCCATCAGAGCCTGGGGAGAACTCACACACGAAACCCAGCTCCAATGGAATGTTCTGGCAAAAAACGTCAAATCCAAACGTCCACCATTCAATGCCAACACCCACATCAGCGGATACAACCTTTTCGTATCTGCATACCACGGTCTTGCAGTAACCGGGCAAGAATCTACACCTATCCCAGCTCCTATACCATCCTTTCCACAAATACACCTGGAATACAAAACCTCAACGCTCAAAAACGGAACAGATCTGCAGATAACATTTGAAGCAGATACAACCATTGACACATTCAACAACTACACACTAATAGGAAAACTGCAGATAACCAAGCCTGGCTACAGACCAAACACAGGCAAATACCGCAATTACATCCCAACAATCATCCAATCCTGCAACAAAACACACTTCACTTTCACACTATCCAACCAAAACGAAGACAAAAGCATCATCAGCATCCACCTAAAGCACTTTCTGATACACACCTCATCCGGCTACAGAACCCCGGAAGAATATCTGACAACTATAGTATCCCCAAATAACACCTAAAGGGTGTTAAAAAGGCATACCATCCTATAAGTCTTAAACACATAGTTAACTCCTAAGGACTAACAGTAGGGATTCCACCAGGTTTCTCAATACTTGGATATATATTTATCGGCGCCAACCGATCCCTGCGGGGTACCCAGACAATCACCCCACAAAAGCACAAGCGGGAAAACCTCCACAGGCTCGGACATTTTGTCGGCAGACACAAATGTCGAGCAGGCAAGCCCCATCGGGGCGCGGCAGTCAGGGGAGTTTGTGACCGAAGGGAACAATCTCCCCGACCTTGGGGCGCCGGTTTGTGAGCTGCTGCAAACAGCAGCTGCTGACAAAACGGAAAGAAGCCCCAAGTAAACACTACTGGCGTAGCCAGTACCAAGCCGTAGGTACACTTTTTCTTTGCAGACACTTGTGGCTGCAAGGTAAAAGGGTACACGCAGGCCCGCAGCTTTGCTGCTAAGGATGGCAAGGAAAAATACTTTTGGCCTCCTCACAAGCAAACTCTGCCAAAAGTATGGAGCTTCCCGACGGGCCTGGAGGCCGTAGGCCCCTGAGGGAAGCGACCTCTTGCCATCCGCCTCGTCTCTGCGTTAAAAAGTGATGAAGCTCCTCTACCCACTGAAGCGCTATTTATACATAATCTTGGTTGTGTAATGGCGGCAGAGCTTGCTCTTGCCAGAATTACACAACTACCGGGAAGATTATGTTAATATAGCGAAAATGCACCACTGATATTCCCCTTACCACCTCAATGAGCAGAGACGTTCATTAAACACACGGTGGAGTCTTAAACTGATTTGGGGGAGAAAAATGCGGAAAAGAACGGAGACATTTGGACCGCAGGGCCAAAGGGTGCAGTGACCGCATTTTTTGGAGGAAAATCTGGTTAAGTCTCCACGCCATCTATTGTGTGCATGCTGGGTGGCATTCCTCCGAAATACTGAAAACTTATGGCGCCAAAAGAGCATTCTGATGTTGTAGGCAACTCCGCACCGAAGGTGCTATAAAAAAAGAAGAGGTGTGTTTACAAACTGCTTGCAGCTTGTAAATCACACTTCTTATTCCTCTCTGCCCATTAAGGGCAAGTCTTCTTACGGCTCTGCCGGCTGAAGTCTTGTCCGGGCGATTGTAATCAACAATAATGTGTATACATATAGTTTTGATTAAATTCAATTTGTACCTTTGATACAAGAATTTTAACGGAAATCAAATGTTATGGATATTTATGGTGAAAAATATTCTGGAGATTCAAGATTTGTCGCAAAATGCAGGCAGTTGCAATCAATATTCCGTGTAGAGATAGGTGAGAATATTAGACCGTATCATGGTAGGGATGGAAAAGTCCACTACTATGGTAACTACATTGATGGAGGGGAGGTGTCGGGTGCAAATTTTTTGACTGAGCATGCTTTCAAACATGCGCTTGAACGTATTGATCCAAGCAATAAAAAGGATTATGAGACTATAGAGCCAGATAGATTATTCAATAACCTGCTCTCTAGCCAACCAATGGCATTTAATCTTTTTTGTCCATTGCAGGAAATGCTTTTAGAATCACCTAAAGCTGCTACAAATACCATAAAAGCAGCACTACCGTATTATTCAATTCAAAAAGTCATTGCGATTTGTCTTGAATATATCCCTGAAGATTATAATGATTTAACAGGGGATAAAAGCGCTATGGATGCTATAATCAGGTTTATAGACATCAATAACAAAGAGGGATTCATTGCTATTGAAACGAAATATTCAGAAAATTTGGGAATAAATATAGCATCTGAAAAAGGTAACGCGAAGATGCGTGCCCTGGAAACCATCAAGAAAATAAAATGCTTTCAGCCAAGTATTGAGGACGATATCATCAATAATAATGTAAAGCTAACTCAGATTTACAGAAACTTTCTCCTGAGTGAGAGTTATGGTATGAAGTATCAACTGGACTCTTATTCAATAGTTATGGCGCCAAAAGATCACCCTACTACAAAAAATGAAGTGGATAGCTTATCAGTTAAACTACTGAATGCGTATAAACATAAGTTAAAAGATGTCTCCCTCGAAGAATTTGTTGGGAACATTATCAAGCACTGTCCTAATAAATATATTCCAGTTTTTAAAAGGTTCTATGATAGATATTTAAATTTCAGCAAATTATAAGTTACAGCCATTAAATATATTTTCAAATGGAGGATATCAGTAAAACATATACAATACAATGGGTTGGGCCATTCCCGAATCTTAAAAAAATGAGGGAATATCTCAATGACCCCAATACATGTCATAAATCTTTATTCAGTTTTTACTATTTCTGTGGCAATAAGAATAAAAAAGGGTATAGGAATGACTACCTATATCGCTACTTTGGCATTCATAAAAAAGGTAATGGTATTGAACAACGCTTAAATACCGCGCATGAACACTACCGAGACTTTAAAGAAAATGAAAATCTTTGTATTTGGATAGGCGCTTTCAGTTCTGAAAATTATCAGACAGAACAAAATATAGAAGATGTAGAAACTCTATTTCTGTCATCTTATAGAAAGGGGTGGTTTACTGAAAATGAAAAGAAAGTAAAAGCATCACCAAAAGAATCTATTTGTATCATTAATTTATGGTATAAACGTAATGAAGAAAGGTGGCAAAGGAAGAAAAAAGAAATCAGCTTTATTGATGATGTCTTAATCTATGATAGAGAATCAGGTAGAATATTAACTGGTAACTTAAGGAGAATGTAGTAACTATTTTACCCACAGCTTGATGTAAGGCCTTGACTAACTTTGTCATAATATCAGTGGAAATGCATGCCGTTAGTCAATCAAACGACGTGTCAACTCTGCTCTCCTCCGGAATGACTATAAAACGAAAGAGGAGGATGACCCAAAAGTCACCTTTATGAATGAGTAACCCCCGCCAGAGTGTATTCTAGCGGGGGTATTTGTGTTTGATGAGCTACTTTTGAGTCACCCTCTTCTGATTCCTCTCTGCACATTAGGGCAAGTCTTCTGACGGCTCAGCCGGCTGAAGTCTTGACCGGGCGTTTTATAAAACTCTCACCACTGGTGAAACAATTTCAATGCACCTATTTTGCTACGGAGTTCTGTAGGCAAGTGTGTTGTTTTGTGTGAGTGGTGCGAGTGATAAGGGAGAGACCGCCTTTGTCGGTCTTCTCCCAAATGAGTACCACGGGAGCAACAACACTCTTGCCCTCCACCAAATATATAACAGGTTGCTGAGTGTTGTTGTGCAATGAACGTAGCACATTAGTGCGTAGAGAATGGAGCAACATAAACTTAGCAACGCCTTTAATTTCTAAATCCGAACAATAGTGTTCATTTTTGAACACTATTATTTGTGTATATTTCCTGTATATCAGCTATTTATCTGCTTGGCAGAATAATTGCTTTTCTGGTATGCAATGGTAAGTAACTGTCGAGATAAAATTATAAATTGAGAATTATGGATAGGGAGATTAGTAATGAAGTAAAAAAACGAACGTTGCAGAAAAGGATACTGAAATACTCTGTGTTTGTGGGATGTATAGTCATTGCTTTAGTGGGAATTGTTATATTTTCACAGAAAAGTGTAGAGGCTGAGTATTTGGAGTTTTATAAAGTTGATAGAGGAAGTATTGAGATTAGTGCTTTGGCAAGTGGAGTGGTGGTGCCGGTGTTTGAACAGGTGATAAATTCTCCAATCAGCAGCAGGATTATGGAGGTGTATTGCCTGCAGGGAACATTGGTTGAGGCTGGTACACCTATTCTAAAGCTTGATTTGCAGAGTACTGAAACCGAGTATATGAAATTGCTGGATGAAGAGAAGATGAAAAGGTATCAGCTGGAGCAGTTGAAGGCCAATAATGAAACTGCGCTAAGTGATATGGAGATGAAACTGCAAGTTAAGGAGATGTCTTTGAGCAGGCTGGAGGTGGAATACCGTAATGAGAGGTATTTGGACAGCATTGGTTCCGGCACTACAGACAAGGTGCGTCAGGCACAGTTGGCTTTTGAAACTGAGAAACTGGAGCTGCTGCAGTTGCAGAAACAATATGAGAATGCTCAAAAAGTTAAAGAGGCCGATTATAAGGTTAAGGAACTGGAGTATCAGATTTTTTCAAAGAACCTTTCGCAAATGAAGAAGACTCTTGAGGATGCAGCCATAAAGGCCCCAGCCAAAGGGATTCTAACTTTTGTTAACAGTCAGCTTGGCGCTCAGATAGGAGCAGGATCACATATAGCTACTCTTTCTGATTTAAGTACATTTATGGTTGAAGGTGAGATATCAGACAGGTATTTGAACAAATTAGAGACAGGCTGCAAAATAAGGATTGATCTCAATGGGGATGCCAAGAGTGGAAGGATAAACAGTGTCAATCCACTATCGCAAGACGGAATGGTATCTTTTACAGTATTATTGGATAATCCGGCAGAAATGGGATTGCGTTCAGGCCTTAAAGGAAATATCCATATTCTGTTGAATGAGATGCAGAATACATTGAGAATAAGCCATAAGTCATTTTATGTAGGTAATGGTGATTATAAATTGTATGTGAAGACTAATGACAACAAACTTGAACTGAGAGAAGTTAAATTAGGGGATTCTGGATACAATTATATAGAAGTTATGCAGGGGTTGGAAGAAGGTGATGAAGTTGTAGTATCAGATATGGCATCCTTTAAGGGAGAGAAGACATTAAGAATAAAATAAAAACTTAACGCATATGATAAAAACTCATTTTAAACAAGCCTGGAATATAATAAAGCAGAACAAGCTGTTCAGTTCCATATATGTTGCAGGGACAGCATTGTCAATAGCTCTTACTATGACAATATTTGTTATCTATTATGTAAAGATTGCTCCTATCTATCCAGAATACAATAGAGGGAGAACCCTTTGTCTGAAATATCAACAAAGTGTTGTATATCAGACAGACTCAACAGGTAGAGAGAAAATAGTTAGAGTACATACAAACGGCACTAACTACAGTTTTATAAATGGCATACTATCCAAAATAGATGATGTGGAGGCGTCAGCAGCCAGGGTAATGTTACGTCAGAATATTACAACTCAAGATAAGCAATTTATTAAAGATGTGCCTGTCTCTGCTGTAAATACAGATTTTTGGAAAGTCTTCACTTTTGAGTTTTTGGATGGAACTCCATTCTCGGATGCAGACATGGTAAAAAATCCTAAAAGTATCATAATATCTTCAGATTTTGCCAAAAAATTGTTTGGAAACACTAACGTGGCAGGTGAATGGGTAAAGTTGGGGATTGATGAGAATGAGTTCCAAATCATTGGTGTAGTAAAAGGGACATCGGCACTTACCCTTAACTCTTACTCCGATATATATGTTCCAATTACAAAATACGTAAATACAGATTTGCCGTTTACTATAAACAATGCTCTGGGCAACTGTGAAATTTATTTTACAGTTAAAAATAATAAACAGAAACAAGTTATTGGGGAAATAGAAGAGTATATAAATAAAGCCAACACCGTTGCAAAATCTGAAGCAAAACAGGGGGGTATCAATAACAACAGGTGGAATGAGCTTAAGGTTGAAGGTGCAGTGAATCCATATTGGAAAAGTGAAATTGTTAATGGCTCTATAGATAAGCCAATATGGGATATAATGAAGGGAATATTGCTGCTTATAGCATCTGTACTTATAGTTCCTGCTATAAATTTAAGCAGTATGATAAGCAGCCGAATGGATGAACGAAGGGCGGAAATGGGAATCAGGTTGGCTTTTGGAGCTACAAAGGGAACTATCATAAAACAAGTTTTGTGGGAGAATCTGCTGCTCACTTGTATTGGAGGCGCCTTTGGATTACTGCTTACATATATTTTGGTGTCGGCAAGTACAGAATGGATATTTACCGTATTTGATAGTAGAGGCAGTGTAAACTTTCTGTTTGACACTTCTTTAAATGTTGATATGTTATTTAACCCATATATTTTTATGGCAACATTCATTATATGTTTGATAATAAATATAGTATCTGCAATTCTGCCAGCAAGATGGTCTTTAAGTGATACTATTGTGGAGCAGTTGAATACAAAAAATTAACAACTATGATAAAAAATGTACTTAAACAGATGTGGTACCAGCGCAAACAAAACGGCTGGATACTGATAGAGTTGATAATTATTGCTTTCTTCTTGTGGAGAGCCATAGACCCCATTTTTATATTCAACAGATTTGACAACTTTGAAAAGGGGCATAAATCAGAAAGGTCATATGTAATAGACTTACTTTATCAGAATCTAAATCCAAACTTACAACAGAGTGATGAGGCAAAAGCAAAAGATTATTATAGGTTAGTTGACATGGTGAAACTACATCCACAAATAGAGGATGTCTCAGCAGCCAAACAGAATATGTACCCTGGAGGAGCAGGACAAAGAGTACCGTATACATCAAAACAGGTTCCGGCATGGAATAACAATACTTTGCTTACAATATATCAGGGACATGCCAACTTTGCCCAGAACTTCATGAATGTTATAGGATTTGAAGATGTGAAAACAGGAATGACACCAGTAATTGACACCCGCCTCCCTATTAGAGGAATTTGTTACTTGTCAGAAACCGCCGCTGCAAACCTTTTCCCAAATGGCGAAAATCCAATTGGGCAATCATTATGGAGCGGACACGACTCTATAAAAGTTGCCGGCATCATTAAAGATGTAAGAACAACGTACGGAAAGTTGTCTCCTATGATTGTAAGATTCCCGTTCATGAAGAATGAGTATGACAAAGCGGATGGTTATGATATAATCCTAAAAGTTAAACCTGAAGTTGATCTTATAGATTTTGAAAAGAAATTCAGAACTGATTTCCTTCCAACTTTAAAATCCGGGGCTTTCTCAGTAGGACAATTTGAGTCAATGGATTCACTCTATGAAATTGGAAGCAAAGTGAGAGATGTGGACTCACAAAAGAAATTGAGGTATATCTTGAGTATGTTCTTCATTTGCTGTGCATTTTTTGGTATAACCGGAACATTCTGGATAAAATGCAATAAGCAGCGCTCCCAAATAGGATTATTGCGGGCAATGGGCAGCACAAAAGCAGGAATAATTAAAAAATTCTTCATAGAGTCCGGAGCCCTTGTAACGGTTGCATATATAATTGCACTCATTCCTCTTGCTGCAATTATAGCATTGAATAATGAATTTGATATGGGTACAAATTCCTTTAGATGCTATATCAATAATTCGTCACCATATATGCACGAGAGATTCCTTCCACACTTTGCAATTGTATCACTGATCACATATGCAATCTTGATGGCAACTGCATTTGTAGGAACATACATTACAGCGCACAAGTACTCAAACTTGCAGCCTTCAGAGGCATTGAGGGATGAATAATTTCTTCCCGACAATCAATTCATTTACAAACAAAACTAAAAATTACAGATATGGCACTTATAACATTGAAAAATATAAACAAAGTTTACAGAACAGATGAGATTGAAACACAGGCACTGGAGAATGTGAATATTGAGGTGCAGAAAGGGGAATTTGTGAGCATTATGGGACCGTCGGGATGCGGAAAATCCACATTGCTGAATATAATTGGACTTTTGGATGCCCCTACAAGTGGGGATATTACCATTAACGGTGCAGATGTACAGGGGATGAAAGATAAGGCTCTTTCTGCCTTCAGGAACAGGAATCTTGGCTTCGTGTTCCAGAGTTTCCATCTGATTGGTTCACTGAATGTTCTTGACAATGTTGAGCTTCCTCTACTATACAGGAATATGCCGGCAAAAGAGAGAACCCGTTTGGCAAAGGAGATTCTGGAGAAGGTGGGGTTGAGCCACAGAATGTACCATTTTCCGTCACAACTGTCGGGAGGACAATGCCAGAGAGTGGCAATTGCCCGTGCTGTGGTGGGAAATCAGGAGATTCTTCTTGCAGATGAGCCAACAGGTAATCTTGATTCAAAGATGGGTGCAGAGGTTATGGATCTGCTGCACAAGTTGAATAAAGAAGATGGGCGCACTATTGTTATGGTTACCCATAATGAGGCACAGGCAAAACAGACAGACAGGATTATCAGATTTTTTGATGGCAGACAGGTTGAGTAAATGAGAACTGCAAATTACATAATAGTTGTTGTGGCAATGCTTTGTGCTTTGCAGCTTTATGGCACGCCCCGTACCGTTACGTTGAGTGAGGCCATAGAGCTTGCAAAGGTGCAGAGTGTGGATGCTGCTGTGGCAATTAATGAGTTGAGGGCTGCATATTGGGAATACCATACTTTTAAGGCTGATATGCTCCCCGAGGTGAATTTTTCTGCATCATTGCCAAGTTATAACCAGAACTATACCACTTACCAACAGGCTGATGGCAGTTATACATATGTAAGGAACAACTACCTGGGGATGAACGGGGAGATTTCAATCAACCAGAATATTCCGTTTACCGGAGGTTCAATTTCGCTGAATACCTCTTTGGATTATCTGAGGCAGTTGGATTCAGACAAGGGGGGCAGGTTTATGACTATCCCTTTTGCAATTACCTGGAACCAGCCAATTTTTGGGGTAAACTCCATGAAATGGGAGAAGAAAATTGAGCCGGTGAAGTATCGTGAGGCACAGGCAAAATTTCTCAGCCAGATGGAGGAGGTGACAATGCTTGCCATAAATTATTATTTCAATTTGTTGCTGGCGCAGGAGAATGTGGAGATTGCCACCCAAAACCTCAATAATGCCCAGAAACTTTATGAGGTGGCCAAAGCCAAAAGGAAGATGGGTCAGATAAGTGAGAATGACCTGCTGCAGATGGAACTGAATGTGCTGGATTCAAAAGCCGAATTTACAGACAACGAAAGCCAGCACAAGAGTGCAATGTTCAAGTTGCGAGCTTTTCTGGGCTTGGATGAGGAGACAATAATTGAGGCTGTTATACCTGAGAATGTGGTATGTGGAGTGTTGGAATACGAGGATGTGCTTCAAAAGGCATTGGATAACAATTATTTTTCAAAAAACATTATGCGCAGACGTTTGGAGGCTGAGTATAATGTAGCAGCCACAAAGGGAAATTTACGCAGTATAACACTGTTCGCGCAAGTGGGATATACCGGAACTGACCAGTTGCTGGAGCAGGCATATTCAAATCTTAAGAATAACCAGGTAGTTCAAGTTGGATTGAAAATTCCAATTCTGGATTGGGGAAAGAGGCGTGGGAAGGTAAAGATGGCCCAAAGCAATTATGAGGTTGTGGAGAGCAGGATAAAACAGGAGACCATGAACTTTAACCAGAATATATTTATACTGGTGGAGCAGTTCAACAATCAGAAGGCCCAAATGGAGAATGCAGAAGCTGCAAACCGTATTGCCCAAAAGAGGTATGATACCAATGTTGAGACTTTTCTCATTGGTCGCATCTCCACTCTTGATTTGAATGATTCCCAAAGCAAGAAAGATTATGCCAAGCAGAATTATATAAATGAATTGTTCTACTACTGGTACTACTATTATCAGATAAGGAGTCTTACATTATGGGATTATGAGAATGAAAAAGAGATTTATTTAGACTTGGATGATTTTATGTAATTTTGTTCTGTTATGATACTGGTAATTGATGATGATAGTGCAATAAGGGCATCACTCAAACTGTTGTTAAAGAGAAAAGGGTATGAGGTAGTTGCTGTTCCAGGACCTGCGGAGGCTCTGGAAATTGTGCGTAATACAGCGCCTGAACTTATTCTTATGGATATGAACTTCTCTTTTTCAACTAAAGGTGAGGAGGGGCTTGAATTGTTAAAGAAAGTGAAGATATTCCAGCCAAATGTGCCTGTCATCTTCATTACAGCCTGGGGGACCATAAACCTTGCTGTAGAGGGGATGAAACAGGGAGCAGTGGATTTCATCACCAAACCTTGGGACAATCTGGTGCTGCTGCAAAGGATAGAGACCATTCTGCAACTGACATCAGGCAAGCCAGACAGCCCATCTCTTCCCGACAAATTTGACCGTAGCCACATTATTGGAAAAAGCCCTGCCCTTGCAAATGTGCTGGATACAGTAAGGAGAATTGCCAGGACAAATGCATCAGTACTTATAACTGGAGAGAGCGGTACAGGAAAGGAACTTATTGCAGAGGCTCTGCACCGCAACAGTCTACGCTCTGCAAATCCATTTGTAAAAGTGAATTTGGGAGGCATTTCGCAATCTTTGTTTGAGAGCGAGATGTTCGGGCACAAGAAAGGGGCTTTTACCGATGCCTTTGCAGACAGACAGGGGCGTTTCTCTATGGCCGATACCGGTACAATCTTTTTGGATGAGATTGGAGACTTGGATTTGAACTGTCAGGTAAAGCTGCTGAGGGTATTGCAGGAACAGACATTTGAGCCGCTGGGGGAGAGCAAACCAAGGAAAGTGAATGTAAGGGTTATAAGTGCCACCAATGCAGATCTGAAAAAGATGGTGCAGGAGAAACTTTTTAGGGAGGATCTGCTGTACAGGATAAATCTGATTACAATACATCTTCCGGCTTTGCGTGAAAGGGTGGAAGATATTCCACTGCTTGCACAATATTTTGCAGATGAAATGTGCAAGGCAAACTCACTTGGAAAGGTTGGGTTTACCAAAGATGCTCTTGATTACCTTGCAACTTTGCCATATCCAGGTAATATAAGGGAACTGAAAAACCTTGTGGAGAGATGTGCGCTTATAAGCGGTAAGGATATGCTGACAGCGGATGATATTAAGGCCCAATATGAAACAGCCGCTGGCACTGGCAGTATACAATTGCAGGGGCTTTCATTGGATGAACTGGAGAAAGCTTCTATAATTGAGCATCTGAACAAATTCAACAATAATATCTCACAGGTTGCTGAGGCTCTGAAAATTAGCAGGGCTGCCCTGTACAGGCGTATGGAGAAATACAATATAAAACGCTGACCTTATGAATATTGCCCTTATAATAATTACTGTTCTTGCACTGGTTTGCATATGCCTGGTTTTTCTGTATATCAGAAAGGTTAAGGCTATGAATATCGTTATAAGGGGTGTTGATCTTATAAAGGAACAGGATTTTGGGAGCCGTCTGTTACCTGTTGGGCAGAGCGATGCAGATAAAATTATCTCCCTTTTCAACAGAATGATGAGTCAGCTTAAGGAGGAGAAACTCAAACTCAAAGAGCAAGATTATCTGCTTAACCGTCTTATTGAGAACTCCCCGATGGGTGTGGTTATACTGGATTTTGATGAGCGTATATCCCTTGCGAATGGGGTTGCTGCGGAATTTCTGGGATTGCAGGAAATTGTCGGGAAAAAAATTGTGGAACTGGATTCTATTCTTGCCAGGGAGATTGAAAAGATTCCAATGGGGGAACAGACTATTGTTAAGGTTTCCAATTTTGCTGTTTACCGGTGCTCCAAGTTAAGTTTTATGGACAGGGGCTTTACAAGGCCGTTTGTGCTCATTGAAAATATTGCTGCAGAACTTATGGAGGCAGAGCAGAAGGCTTACGGAAAGGTGATTAGGATGATGGCTCACGAGGTTAACAATACAACTGCCGGGCTTATTACCTCATTAAATGTTTTGCAGGAGAGTGTTGCAGATATTCCCGATATGGAGGATGCTCAGACAACATTGGTTGCTTCTATTGAGAGGTGCCAGAGGATGAACAGTTTTGTGGGGCGTTTTGCTGAGGTGGCCAGAATTCCGGAACCCCAATTGCACAAAGAAGACCTTAACGCCTGTATAGTTGCGTGCAAACGGTTCCTGGAGAGTTTGTGTGCAGAAAAAGGCATTTCACTGGAACTGAATCTGTGCAAGGAAAACCCTTTTGTGATGCTGGATGCTGCCTTGTTTGAGCAGGTGCTGGTAAATATCATAAAGAATTCCGTAGAAAGTATAACTGGTGATGATGGCAAAATTGTTATTGCCACATCTGTAAATTGCGGTACTGTATCTATTGATGTCTCAGATAACGGCTGCGGTATCTCTACAGATGCCGCCCAACAACTTTTCACCCCATTCTTTACCACAAAACCACAAGGTCAGGGTCTTGGACTCACTTTAATACGTGAAATCCTTACCAAACACAAGTGTACTTATCAACTCCACACCGGCGCCGACAAACTGACTCATTTTAAGATTATGTTTTAATCTTTATTAAAACAGATATACTTTCTCAACAATATTGTGTTGTGGTAGCGTATCTATATGCAGCCAGGTTACATTCTTTTCCATTCTTATTGGGTATGGCAGCAGATGTGCATTTTGGATGATTTTATTTCTGGCTTCCTCAGCCGTGAGTCCACGGACTGTGAAATCGCCGGCTTTACCTAAGATGTGAGCCGAGAGGTAAAGACTTTGTTTGTTGGACACAATGGGGCAAAGATTGCATCGGAGTCCGCGTTGGTTGAGGTTGGAGGTGTTGCAATACATTGGAGCTGCTAGGATTTGTTCTCTGATAACAAGTAGTGTTTCTAGGTAGCAGGTAGATAGGAATTGCCAAGCATTTTCTCCATACCTTTGGTATGTGTGCGGACAAACGAGTTCTTTTACTTTAAAATATTGCTTGAGTGCTGTGATAGTTTCGGATCTGGACATAGTTGTGGTTTATGTGCCA
>JAGBTG010000005.1 GCA_017631435.1 Bacteroidales bacterium
ATTTGAATGCAGATAATTATCCCGACAGAAAAATGAAAAGAGGGTGATCCGTTGAATTTTGGATCACCCTCTTCTTATTATATTGTCGGGAAGAGATTACTCGATGAAACCAAGAATCTCGCCTTTCTCTACATTGTCGCCCTGTTTAGCTGTGATGGCAACTATGCGGCCGGTAATAGGAGCTGGAACCTCCATTGGGCCGAAGTATGCCTCAACGTAGCAAACCGGTTTGTCCTGTTTGAACTCAGAACCGATGTTAGGAGCTGTTGATACGTCAGCAACGTCGTACTGCCATAGAACTTTACCTTTAACTGGAGACTGGATAGGTTTGGCATTAGGGAATTTTGCAACAAGTGCATCAATGTCAAACTTAGGCATCTCAACAACTGGACGGGTAACGATGATAGGAGCACCTGCTTTAGCTTTGGCTGCCTCAAGGTCGGTCTCGAAACGTTTTTTGGCGATACCGCTCTTATAGTCTCTGTACTGACGCTCGTGCATTGCAAACTCAAACAATTCCTCATCATCCTGGCCGCGGTCCCAACCCTCTTCCTTCATCATCTGCTCAAACTTAGGAAGCTCGTTAGGGAACTCGTCCTGAGGGTTGCCTGTGTAGAACTCAAGACCTTTCTCTTTAACGATCTGTACGATCTCTGGAGCAAGCTCACCTGGAAGTTTACCGGTCTTGCCAAGAATCATGTTCATTGTATCCTTGTCAATTGTCTTCCATCTAGGCTCACCTTTAAGAGTGTGCATCAAGTTCATAAGGGCAGTATTCTTAACATACTGGCTGAATGGAGTTACTAGTGGTGGGTAACCTAGGCGAGGCCATACGTACTCAACCTCCTGGAACAACATAACTGCAAGCTCGTTAAGAGTAACCTCTTTCTTGCCCTGGTTTCTTAGTGACATGTTGATAGCGCCGTGGAAGCCTTTCAAGTCTGCCATCATAGAACCCATCATACCGCCTGGAAGACCGCAACCTACAAGAAGTGAAGAACACTGGTAGTTGGTTGGCTCAATGAAGTAACCTAGATAATCGTCAATGAAAGTCTGGGTAAGTCTTCTTGCCTCCATGTAAGCATCCATGTTGATATCCTTAACAAGGAAACCAGCATCTTTCATCATTGCCTGGATAGTGATTACATCCGGATGGATTTTACCCCATGAAAGTGGCTCCATAGCAACGTCGATATAGTCAGCACCTGCTCTTGCAACCTCAAGCATGGAAGCTACTGAGAAACCTGGGCCTGAGTGACCGTGGTACTGAACAACGATATGAGGATATTTTTTCTTGATCTCTGAAGTAAGTCTTCCAAGGAATGCAGGACGGCCGATACCCGCCATATCTTTCAAACAGATCTCGTCGCAACCGTACTCAACAACTTTGTCAACGATATCCATGTAGTACTCAACAGTATGAACAGGAGAGTAAGTGATACTCAAGGCAACCTGTGAAATCATACCGCCTTTCTTTGCGCCGATAACTGAACCTTTAAGGTTTCTATGATCGTTAAGACCGCAGAATGAACGTGCAATGTTGGTACCCTGTTTAGCTTTAACCTTGTACATCAAATTACGTACATCCTCAGGAACCGGGTTCATTCTTAGAGCGTTCAAACCACGCTCCAACATATGTGTCTGGATACCTACCTTGTTGAAAGGAGCTGTCCACTCTCTAACAGCCTTGTTAGGGTTCTCGCCAAATAGAAGGTTAACCTGCTCAAAAGCACCACCGTTGGTCTCAACGCGGTCGAAGCAACCCATGTCAATGATTACAGGGGCAATCTCCTTAAGCTGGTGAACCATAGGTACATACTTACCTGATGACTGCCACATGTCTCTGTACAACAGAGAGAATTTAATTTCGCGTGCCATAAAATTCTAAAGTGTTTATAGTGTTTAAATGTTTTGGTTTTTTCGTAGTAGTCTACAAATCTAATAAAAAAAAGTCACCCTTCTATATGTTTGCAAAGAAAAATTTTTATAACTTTACACTCCGTAAATATTTAATAATTTGGCGTAGAAGTTGTGTTTTTCAGGGTATTTCTTCCCGACAAACCACAACTTTTAAATTTTTTACACAAAATAGTTGCACAGAAAGAAATTTTGTGTACCTTTGCAGTCCGATTTGGGGAATACCTCATTGAGGAAACAACATGGTGGTTGTAGCTCAGTTGGTTAGAGCGCTGGTTTGTGGCACCAGAGGTCGTGGGTTCGAATCCCATCTTCCACCCAAAAGCCGATGCAAACGCATCGGCTTTTTTTGTGTAAGACGGGATTCAAAGCAGCTCAGCACGGAGTGCTGGGCGTTTTTTGTTTAATCCGGACCGAGCTTGCTCGGGGACGGAAGAAACAAAAATGCCCAAAAATGCCGCAGGCATTGAGCTGCGACAGCCCGGTAACAACAAAGCCCAGAATTGCGAACTACAGGCTTTTAAGGGCCCCCGCGGCGAGCGGAAATGGGAATGCGCAGCCCGCCAGGGCGAGCACAATCCCTCCCAACGAGGGAATGGCGGAGCCTTAATCCCGTTTGAGGCGGGAATGCCGGAGGCCCAATCCCGCTATGTGCACAAAACAAGCTTTTTCAGCACAGAGTAACTTCGCTATGCGCAGAAAAGTCCAATTTTTTGCACAAACACCCCTGTGAAGCCACCCTATGTGCTCTAAATGAGGTATTTCTGCACACTAAAAGGTGGCTGTGTGCAGAAAATGCCATTTTTTTGCACACATCTTTTTCCCGCATTTTACTCTTCGGGCAAAGGTGAGAACCGTAGAAGGAGATCTGGTGGCAGTTTGCCAGAAAAACCAAGCCCCGCAGCCTCATTCCGGGACTGCAGGGCTAGCCTGACTTATCAGATCTGATATAAAAGTTATTTCATCCGCCTTTGTCTTTTTGCCGGGTGCATATTCTTGCCATCCAAAGTTACCGCTTCTCCCTCCATCTCCACGTTTATTGTACTTTGGCCCTTTATACGCACTTTTGCTGTTTTTGAACCTATCATGGTGATTATCAGCGTCCCATTTTTTGGTGCGGCAATTGCAAATTGCCCTACCGCATTTGTTGCAACGCCTGTTTTAGTCCCTTTAACCAGGACGTATGCTCCAGTGAGGGGTGCTCCATTTTCGGTAACAGTGCCTTTTACTATGTTGGCATCCGGAGGTAATGTCTCTCCCTGAGGGATACCGTAGGTGGGTGGTGTCGCTTTCATTGCTGCATCCACTACTGTCTGGCCTTTCACATCAATGGTGAGTGGCTCCATTGACAAGCAGTAGAATGTGAGCGTTGCCCCCTCTTTTGGAATGCTGATCTTATACTCTCCTTTTTCGTTTGTATGGGCGGTTATGCCATTTCCTGCATCTGCTTTTACTGTTGCGTCTGGAACAGGAATTCCATCACATGTTACTGTGCCGGTGATTGTCCGCCTGTTGTCATTTTGTGTAGTCTTGCTGCTGGAACGGAGTACTGCAGTACCGTTAACGGTTATCTCCTGGGCAAATGATACTGTGCTGATCAACAGAGCCATGATTATAACTCCAATTGATTTTGAAAATAGTGTTTTCATGATGCGAGTGATTTTCACAAAGTTGTAAAATAATATTGAAAAAATCAAGTCGTAAAAAAAAGTAGTGTTCAGGCATGATTTGTGTACATTTGTTTATGCAAAAATCAAATTGGTAGCTTATGGAAACTTTAAAACGCTTTTTGTGGAGCCTGTTGGCAGTTGTGGCAGGAGGAATGCTGTTTCATTCTGCAGATCTTTATGGGCAGGTTCGGATAGTGCCAATAAAAGGGGAGATATACAAATATGAAGATGTCCAGTCTGTAGTTGCAAAGGTGGGAGGCCGGTATATTCCAGCTGATCTTGAGGATGCCTTTAAGGAGTTGGATAAGGAACTGGATGCAAAGCAGAAGAAGCTCCTCAGGGATTCGGCACAATTTGTTTATTTGCATTTTGGAATGGGAATGTGGATAAGGAACAACTGGGGTCTGTGGGGACATTCAAGGCTGCAAAAATATTTTCTCAAGCATGGGGTTTGGCATGCAGATGATATGTCTTCAATAATTATTGGCGAGTATTTGAACTATTTACAGGGAAAACCATATAAGACCAAGCTTGAGGAGGACCCTGTTGCCACGCCTGGGAATGTTGACTACCACTTTAATGATTCTTTTATAGAAAAATTGGGCAAGAACCGGAAGGAGATGCTGGAGGCAGGGTTTGGAACCGGAAGGAGTGTGAGGTTTGCCTTTCCGTACGGCTACTCCTCTACAGAGGAGGCAAATGTGCATAAAGACAGTATAAATGTCATGGTGCCCGAAGGCTTTATAAGGGATGTGGATTATCTTAACAAAAGGGTATTGGTGGAGGTGATGGAGACATATTCTCCCCAGGGAGTAATCATTTATGACGGCAATCTGGAGAAGATGCCCGGCAAAGTATATGTAAAGAGAAATCTGGATGAAGGCTCGGAGGATATGGAATCCATTGTGTTCATGAAGAAGGGAGAAAGAATATGGTTCCATATAAAATCAGGCCATTGGGAGGGTGTTGAAAAAAATCACTAGATTTGTACATCATGAAAGATGTATTGGAATTTTTGGAGCAGCTCTCGCAAAACAACAACCGGGAGTGGTTCAACGCAAACAAGGAAAAATACCTTCAGGTGAGGGAGAAGTTTGAGGTGTTTGCCCGGCAGCTGATAGAAAAAATCAGCAGTTGGGATGAGGATGTTGCTGCCTCGCAGTTGGGGGTGAAGGATTGTACTTACAGAATCTATCGGGATACAAGGTTCAGCAAAAACAAGGAGCCTTACAAGACCCATATGGGGATTTTCATCTGCAAGGGTGGGAAAAAGTCGCCCAATGCGGGGTATTATCTCCATCTGGAGCCGCCTGGGGAAGTTATTCCCGACAGCATGGGGGTCCATACACAGACCCCGCTCTCAATGGGGGGATGCTTCATAATTGCCGGTACGTATAAATATGAATCCAAGGTGCTTCGTAGCATCAGGGATGAGATTTCTGTTAATGGAGATTCTTTCCTGGAGGCAATGCAGCAGGCGGCAGATTTTTATCCGGAGGAGTCGGATATGCTCAAAAAGGTTCCTCCAGAGTTCTCCTTTGCTCCCGACAAATGGCACAGATTGCTCAGATACAGGACATTTGCCCTTATAAAACCCGTGGGGCCGGATTATGTATGTGGAGAGAATGCCCTGGATAAAATTGCAGGGGATTTCAGAAACTGCAGGGATTATATAAAGAAACTCAATATGGCAATTGAGTATGCCTATGAGGAAGAGTGAAAGCCACATTTACAATAAGCAAACCCCGTCAGAAGCTCTGGCGGGGTTAAGTGTTCAAATGCGGGAAAGTTATCCCCTTTTCCGTATCACCGCCACATAAACCAGCAGGATCACGTTCATCAGCAATGCATAAATGATTGCCGGGATGGCCATTTCGCCGCTGTTGAAGATGAAAGGGGAGGTGGCTATGGCAATGGCTTGAGCAGCGTTCTGCATCCCTACCTCAATAACAATGGTGCGTCTGACAGCATCTGAAAAACCGCCGAAACGGGAAAGGAGGGAACTGCAAAGCATGGCACCCAGAATAAGGCATGCTGCCGCAATGCCCAATACCTTGAAATTCTCAAAAATCTCTGATGTGTACTGCAGGAAGAACACTCCCGCAAGCACCATAAGGGCCGGGAAAGCACATTTGCCCAGCACCTTGTTCACTTTCTGTGCTGCAGCCGGCTTGAAACGGTGCAAGGCAATGCCCGCCAGCATAGGGACAAACAGCAGTACCAGGTTCTGCACAAGCAGTTTCCCCACAGGGAGCACAACTTCAACTCCGGCCTGCTGCGAGACGAATGCCGATACACCTCCCATTACAAACGGCAGGGTGAAAAGGGTGATTACACTGCTTACGGCAGTAAGGGTTACCGAGAGGGCCACATCCCCTTTTGCCAACATGGAAAAGACATTTGAGGAGCTTCCTCCAGGGCAGCAGGCAACAAGCACAAGACCCATAAAATAGACAGGTGGCAAATCCAATGCCCATGCAATGGCAAAAGCAATCAGGGGAAGGAGTATAAGCTGTCCAATCATCCCCACAAGCACTCCTTTAGGGTTTTTTGCAACATTGGTGAAGGCCTCGCGGTTCAAATCTGTTCCGAGGAGGAACATCAGCACAATCAATATGGGCATTACAATCCAGACTGTATTCATGTAAATTCAGTTTAAATGAAAAAATTTGAATAGCACAAAATTGCTACAGCAAACAGCAACAGCGTAAAAACAAGAAGATTGCGGGCGGTGGCTCCCAAAACAGGGTTGAGGGCAGCCCCTGAACCTGAAACCAGTTTTCTCCAGGTGTGGAAATGCATTGCAAGATAAATGGCCGCAATCACCGCAGATACCGGATATATCCAGCGTAGCATATAAAATACAATCCCCATTGCAACAATGCCTGAGAACAGGTATACCCATCCCATAGCCCTGCGGCCAAAAATTACCACGGTAGTCCTTTTCCCCACAGTCCGGTCATCATCCTCATCCCGACAGTTGTTTACAATAAGCACATTGGCAGCCAGAAGCCCAACTGCAACAGATATGGGGAGAGAGAGCCACAGTTCTCTCCAGTCTCCCTGCTGCAGATAGCAGGTAAGGGTAACCGGCACAATGCCAAAGAAAATGACAACAGCCACATCTCCCAGCCCATGGTGTGAAAGCGGGTACGGACCTGCACTGTATGCAAGGGCAAACAGCCCTATGCACAGGCCAATAGGAACCATCCACCAGCTGCCGTAGAACAGCATGAGGCATCCTACAACAGCGGCCGCAGCCAAGGTGCCGAATGTGGCATATTTCATGGCGGCAGGGGTGATGTCCCCTTCTGTTACCCCGCGGCGGAATCCTTCGCGCCCCTTGCGGTCTACCCCATTCCTGAAATCATAATATTCGTTGGCAAAATTGGATGCAATCTGGGCCAGGATGGCAAACAGCAGGCACAGCAGTGCCGGCACAAGGGAAAAATCAATCCCCATCATGGCGCAGGCAATTCCCGCAAGCACACCTGATATGCTCACAGGAAGTGTCCTCAAACGCATAGCCTCAATCCACTTCCTCATCCTTTATTCCCCCTTTATGCCAATATACATTCTGCAGATGCCCAGAGTGAGGCTTCTGTGCTCCACTTTGCTGAAACCTGCCTGGTAGAGCATCCCTACAAATTTGTCGGGAGCAGGAAAACGGAGAACTGAAGCCGGAAGATATTCGTAGGCGCCCCTGTCTCCAGAGATCCATCCACCTATTGTGGGAAGTATCTTAAGGAAATAGAGTTTGTAGCACCAGCGGATTATCGGGTTTGAAGGTACGGAAAGTTCCAGGATTACCAGCTTGCCGGCCGGGGTTAGAACACGGTGCATCTCCTTAAGGCCAACCTCAAGGTTCTCAAAGTTCCTCACTCCAAATCCTACGGAAATTCTGTGGAACGAAAAGTCATCATACGGAAGGGCCTCGCAGTCTCCCTGTACCATGGTGGCATCCACTCCGGCGGCCTTTATCTTCTCGCGCCCTATCTTCATCATCCCCTCGGAGAGGTCTATTCCGGTAATTTTGCTACCCGCAGGAGCCTTTTGGGCAATCTCAATGGTGAAATCGCCTGTGCCGCACGCCACATCCAGGACAGATAATGGCATGGTTGTGTCAAGCAGCTCCTTCACCGCCTTTCTTCTCCATCCTTTATCAATGTTGAGCGACAGGATATGGTTCAATTTGTCGTAATCTGGAGCAATGTTGTCAAATAGTTTTCTTATGCCTTCTTTCTTTGCCATATGGGTCTGTAATATGACTGCGAAAATAGGAAAAGTATCTTGTATTAGTGGGGATAAATTAACTTTTTTATATCTTTGAAGAAATCTATGCGCTATCTCATGATAAGACCGGCAATAATTCTCTTTCTGTTTTTCATATGCACTTCGGTAGGGGCGGAAGCGCAAAAGCTCAGGCGTGTACAGAGGTACGGTGAGATAAATTCCATTGTAGAGAAGATAAAAGGAGTGTATATTCCCAAGAATATGAAGGAGGCAATGAAGGCCCTTGATACATCTTTCAAGCAGGAAGACAGGGAATATCTCAAGAATAATTGGGAAGAGGTGGACTTGCATTTTTCAACAGGTATGTGGATCAGGAACATGTGGTTGTGGAACAACTCCAGGTTTTATCTTTATCTCAGGGAGAATGGGATGGGATATGAACCGGATGGCATGTCGGGAAGGGTGCTCTCCTATTACCGCAAGCATCTCAAGGGAGAAAAATTTGATGATCCGGCAAATGGGAGGCCCAGACGTGTGGTCAGTAGTGCAGGTAGCGGATTGGTGTATCACTTTTTTGAAATTCAGGGAAGGAGAGGAGGTATGAAGAGGCAAAAGAGCGGCTATGAGGTGGGAGACAGTGTGAGGTTCAGTTATCCGTTTGGATATACATCTGCCCAGGAGGAGAAGTTGTACAATTACAATGGCGGGAGGATGCCGCAATGTGAGGGGGTAGTAACTGCAGTGGATAATGATAATATCAGGGTAAGGATAGAAAATGCGTGGTCGGAACACGGTTTGCTTGTCTATAATGGCAATGTAGCCTAGGGAAGTGGCCGTAAATATGTAAGGGCCAACTACAGAAGGCTTGAACGCAGGGACGGGAGCATGTATTTTATGAAAGTGGGGGAGGAGATGTGGTTTCCGGTTTCGTTGAAGATATGGGAGAAGTAAAATTATGTCACAAAAGAGAACTTTTAAAGATTGGGTGATAGCCACCCGTCCGTGGTCATTTCCGGCTTCTGCAATGCCGGTGCTTGTAACTTTGGGGTATCTGTTCTGGAAAGGGATGGAGGTGGATTGGACTATTGGCGTATTTACAATTTTGAATGTGGTGCTGTTCCATGCGGCGGGAAATACATGGAGCGACTATAAGGACTACAAGAGTGGTGTTGACAGGGAGGATACTGTTGGAGGACTCTCTATAGTGAGCGGGCAGTTTGCTCCGGAGGAGATAAAAAGACTCTCCCTCGGGCTTTTTGCAGTGGCTATTGCCGGCGGTTTTGCGCTGGTATGGCTTACTGGAATAACAACCCTGTATTTTGGTTTGGCAGGAGCCCTTCTTACTGTCTGTTATCCTTGGCTCAAGTACCGTGCACTGGGAGACCTTGATATTTTCCTTACTTATTCTGTACTCCCTATGCTGGGAACATCGTTCGTGGCAACAGGTGAGGTTAATTTGAGTGTATTGCTGCTCTGTGTTCCGGTGGGACTCATTACAGTTGGAATTCTCCATTCAAACAATACCAGGGACATTGAGCAGGACAAAAGGGCAGGCATAAAAACTTTTGCAATGTGTGTGGGAGGAAAGGTGTCTGCAGTTTTGTTTTGTCTGGAGATGACTGTGCCGTTTGTGTGGATAATTGCAGGGGTAATTTTGGGTTATTTCCCTTATTGGTCTGCGCTGTCGCTGGTTGCAGTTGTGCCTGCCGTGAAAAATGCAATGCAGGCGTTCAGATACAACAGGGAGGGGATGAGTGCCCTTGTTGGAGTTGATGAGAAGACTGCTCAGCTGCAGTTGGGGTTCAGCGTGCTGTTGTTCATTTCTTTCATTGTAGCGGGGGTACTGTAAAATTGTCGGGAAGATGAAAAAACTGGTCTTTACAATAATTTTGGCGGCAGTGCTGTGGAGTATAATGTTTCTTCCTGTTACTGCTCCGCATGTGAATTTCTGGTGGATGATGACCGCTTCTGCGTGTACTCTTTCAATTCTTTCAAGCATCTTCAACCCCGGCTGGTGGAGAGGTGTGAAATTGGATATTGCCAACATTGCCCTTGGTGTGGTGATTGCTGTTGCCTTGTGGGGCATTTTCTGGGTGGGCGACAAGATGTCGCAGATTCTGTTCAATTTTGCCCGTCCGCAGGTTGATCTCATTTATGGGATGAAAGAGGGGGAGTCTGCCTGGCTCCTTACAGCCCTTATGCTGTTCCTTATAGGGCCGGCGGAGGAGATTTTCTGGAGGGGATATGTTCAGAAGAGCCTGCAGCAGAGGTGGAATCCCAATATGGGCTTTGTTGTAACTACCGCAATTTATGCCCTGGTACATGCCGGATCCTGCAATTTCATGCTGGTTATGGCGGCCCTTGTGGCAGGTGCGGCGTGGGGACTGTTGTACAGATTTTTTCCGGAGAAATTTGGGGCAATCATCATTTCCCATGCCCTGTGGGATGTTGCCGTATTTGTATGGTTTCCTATATAATATAAATTCACTACATTTGTAGTTATTTTTTAAAAAAGAGGGGATGAAAAAGAGCAGAACAAACAAAGTGGAGATTGCACAATGGATGAAGGAGAGAATCCTTGTCCTGGACGGTGCAATGGGTACCTGCATTCAAGGATATAATCTTTCTCCCGACGATTTCCTGGGAGGCAAAGGCAATAACGATATACTCAACATTACCCGCCCGGATGTGATTGAGGCAATTCATGCAGCATATGTGGAGGCCGGTGCGGATATTATAGAGACAAATACCTTCAGCGGAAATGCCATTTCGCAGAAGGATTATGGTTTGGAGAACCGTGTGAGGGAGATCAATCTCAAGGGAGCGCAGATTGCCCGTAAGGTGGCTGATGAGGCTGGCCGCAAGGTGCTTGTGGCTGGAAGTATGGGCCCTACCGTAAAATCCCTTTCCCTTTCTCCTGATGTGAATGCTCCGGAGCGTAGGGATGTAACGTTTGGGCAGATGGCCCAGGCCTATATGGAGCAGGTTGAGGCTTTGTTGGAAGGTGGCGTGGATGTGCTTCTTGTGGAGACAGTATATGATGCCCTCAATGCCAAGGCTGCACTATATGCCATTGAACAGGTTGCCGGGCCGGATTTCCCTGTAATGGTGTCTGCTACAGTGAATGACCGGAGCGGAAGAATTTTGGGCGGTCACACGCTGGATGCGCTGTATACTGCACTTTCCCATTACCCTATAATGAGTTTTGGCCTCAACTGTTCGTTTGGAGCAAAGGATCTTGCTCCGTTCATAGAGCAGCTGCAGGGGCTTGGGTGTGCAATAAGCATTTATCCCAATGCCGGACTCCCAAATGAGATGGGGCAGTATGACGAGGCACCTGAATATACTGCAAAACACATAAAGGAACTTGCCCAGAAGGGGTGGATCAACATTGCCGGAGGATGCTGCGGTACAACACCTGAGCATATAAAGGCTGTGGCGCAGGCCCTTGACGGAATTGCCCCAAGGACATACTCACAGCGGGCTGTGGATGCAGAGCTTGACAATATGTACCTGAGCGGCCTTGAGAGTGTGAGGATAAACAGGAAGGAGTGCAACTTTGTAAATGTGGGAGAGCGCACCAATGTGGCTGGAAGTGCAAAGTTTGCAAGGCTCATCCGTGAGAAGAACTATGCAGAGGCGGCAGATATTGCCCGTAAGCAGATTGAGGGAGGAGCAACAATTATTGACATAAATATGGACGATGCAATGCTCAGCGGAGCGGAGGAGATGGCCACATTCCTGAGGTATATCTCCAATGATCCCGACATTGCAAAGGTTCCTTTCATGATAGATTCTTCAAACTGGGAGACAATCCTTGCAGGATTGCACAATTGCCCGGGCAAGGGAATTGTAAACTCTGTGAGTCTGAAGGAGGGTGAGGAGGAGTTCCTGCGGAAGGCAAAGGCCATAAGGGAACTTGGTGCAGCCATCATTGTAATGGCATTTGACGAGCAGGGGCAGGCAGTAGACTTTCAAAGGAAGATTGAGATTTGCCTAAGGGCATTCAACCTCCTTACGCAGAAGGTTGGATTCAAGCCCAACGATATAATTTTTGATGTGAATATCCTTGCCATCGGTACCGGCATTGAGGAGCATGACAACTATGCTGTAGATTTCATAAAGGCGGTTAGGTGGATAAAGGAGAACCTGAAGGGGGCAAAGACATCGGGAGGAGTATCAAACCTTTCGTTCTCTTTCAGGGGTAACAATACTGTGAGGGAGGCAATGCATTCTGTGTTCCTCTACCATGCCATTGAGGCTGGCCTGGATATGGCAATTGTGAATCCTTCAATGTTGCAGGTGTATGATGAGATTGAGCCGGAGCTTCTGAGGAAGGTTGAGGCGGTGGTGCTGAATGAATCAAAGGATGCTACTGAGGCCCTTATTGAACTGGCACAACAGATTAAGGAACAGGAAATTGCAGCCAAGGAGTCAGGTGCTTCAGGTGTTGCGGTGCAGGCTCCTAAACAGCAGTGGAGGGAGAACCCGCTTGAGCAGAGGCTTGAGTATGCCCTTGTTAAGGGTGTTACAGAGTTCCTCAAGGAGGATATGACTCAGGCTATGGAGCAGTTTGATTCTCCGGTAGCCATAATTGAAGGTCCGCTGATGCATGGTATGGACAAGGTAGGAGAGCTGTTCGGGCAGGGCAAGATGTTCCTTCCACAGGTGGTGAAGAGTGCCAAGGTGATGAAGGAGGCGGTGGCTATCCTCCAGCCTTTCATTGAACAGGAGCAGAGCGGCATACAGGAGGTGAAGGATACTGTGGTGATTGCCACTGCAAAAGGTGATGTACATGACATTGGAAAGAATATTGCCTCAATTGTATTGAGCTGCAATAACTTGAACGTTGTAGACCTGGGAGTTATGGTGGAGAATGCTGCCATTGTTGAGGCTGCATTTGAGCACAAGGCTTCATTAATTGGCATAAGCGGACTTATTACTCCGTCGCTTGAACAGATGGAATTGCTGTGCAGGATGCTGCAGGAGAACAAGCAGAAGATGCTTACCCGGCTGGGATATCTTATTCCGGTGATTGTGGGAGGTGCAACTACCTCTTCTGTACACACTGCTGTAAAACTGGCTCCCCTATATGATGGCCCGGTTATCCACGGAGGCGACGCTTCCAAGACGGCCGGCATCTGCAAGAGGCTCCTTGGTGGAGGAAAAGAGGAATTCCTTCAGGGAGTATGGCAGGAGCAGGCTCAGATTAGGGATGCCTACAACAGCAGAGATATAAAATTCCTTTCATTGGACGAGGCAAGGGAGGCGGCAGAGAAATTTCTTCCCGACAGTTTCATCCAGCCTGAGGGTTACGGTGAGGATAACCTTACTGTGAGGGATCTTCCATTGAATGAACTTCACGACTATATAGACTGGAATGCCTTCCTGAACTTCTGGGGATTCAAGGGAAAAGTACAGGACTTGATTTATCGGGAAGATGAAAAAGGACAGGAGGCTGAGAAAATTTATGAGCAGGGAGTGGCTTTATTGGGTGAGGCGATGGTTGGCGGAGAGTTCAAGGCTTCTGCAATAGTGAATTTCTATGAGGCAGCTTCTGCTGTGGAAAATGGTGAAGATGTGATACTTGTGTATGACAAACCGGGTGGGGAGGTGATTTCAAGATTCCCTATGCCGCGCCAGAGAAGGGAGGGTAGCGGATACCGTTCGGTAGCAGACTATTTCCCTGCGGCTGCAGATGGCAAGTACTCAGTGTTGGGTGTGTTTACCGTTAAGGTTGAGGATTTGAGGGAGAATGAATTTGACCGCAAATCGTTTGAATTCCTCCTAAGGCACAGCCTTTGTGCCCGCCTTACCGATGCCCTTGCAACCTGGATCCAGGAGCAGGTGGGTATGGGGCAGCATCTGATTAGACCTGCATTCGGCTATCCGGCATGCCCGTCGCATGAGCTCAAGAAGGTGGCTTTTGACCTTACTGGTGCACGTGAGCGCCTTGGTGTGGAGCTTACTGAGAGTTATGCGGTATATCCGGTAACCGTAATTTGTGGATTGCTTGTGGCCCATCCGCAGGCAGAATATTTTGGAGTATGAAGATAATTGACATATTGAAGGGAGATCATAAGCCCTTTACATCATTTGAACTTGTACCCCCTTTGAAAGGGTCTGACATAAACAAGCTTTACAGTTCCATTGAGCCGTTGATGGAGTTCAACCCTCCATTCATAAATATGACAGCCCACAGGGATGAGATTGAGTACCGCCAGGCTCCCGACGGAACTTTCCGCAAGATTACCGTAACAAAGCGCCCGGGGACTGTTGCCATTGCGGCGGCGGTGATGAAGAGGTTCAATGTTGAGGTTGTGCCGCACGTTATTTGTGGCGGCTCTACAAAGAACGAGGTTGAGAACCTGCTGCTAGATCTGAACTTTCTGGGGATACAGAATGTTGTAGCCTTGAGGGGTGATGCGGTTCCGGGAGAGAAGTATTTTGCTCCTACTCCAGGAGGGCACAAGCACAGCAATGAACTTGTGGAGCAGATTGCAAGGATGAACAGGGGGGAGTACTTGGATGACACCATCAAGGAGGCGGTTCCTACAGATTTCTGTGTGGGTGTTGCAGGATACCCTGAGAAACACTGCGAGGCAGCCAATCTTGAGATGGATATAGAGTACCTTAAACGCAAGGTGGATGCCGGTGCAGACTATATTGTAACGCAGATGTTCTTTGACAACTCAAAGTTCTTTGCTTTTGTGGAGAAATGCAGGGCTGCCGGGATAACCGTACCGATTATTCCGGGCATCAAGCCAATTTCTACCGTAAGGCATATTGAGCTTCTGCCGCAAGCCTTTTCAATAGACATCCCTCAGGAACTGATGAAGGAACTGGTGAAATGCAATGGCAATGCTGCCATATATGATCTGGGTATTGAGTGGGCAACAATGCAGTGCAAGGACCTGTTGGCCCGTGGTGCCAGGGCTGTCCATTTCTATACAATGGGCAAGGCCGACAATATAAGGGAGATAATCAGGAAGGCGTTCTAGGATTATTTGTCGGGAAAAACATTAAAAATTAAGAATATGGGATTGGGATTTTATGTAACAAACAGGACATCCTCTGTGGTCAGAGGGGTGTTGACTCTTCTGTTGGGGGTGTGTCTTCTGGTGTGGCCGGGCTTTACTTCCGGACTGATTGTAAAACTTATTGCCGGTTTTCTGCTGGCTATAGGAGTTGTTACGCTGGTGTCGGCCATGATGGCGGCGTCAAAGACAAAAAGTGCAATTCCGGTGCTGGTGGCCCTTAATGTTGCGGTGTATCTGCTGTTTGGACTGCTGGTATTCCTTTTCCCCGGATTTTTCCTCAGCCTTATAGCATTCCTGTTTGGAGGTGTGCTCCTGATTGCCGGACTTTCCCAGGTAATTGGCCTTTATCAGAGTTCCAAATATGCTCCGGTAGGGGGTGGAATGTATATTGTGCCCGTGGCCATTACAGTTTGCGGTATAGCGCTGTTCTTCTCGCCAAGAGCTTCTACAGAGGCCCTTACCATGATTTTTGGAGGTGCTGTTGCCCTGTATGGCATCTCTGAACTGGTGGCGGTGTGGAAGTTGCGCAAAGGTACAGCTCCCGGTGGCAATGGCTCAACCGGAGACTCTTCACAACAGGGAGAGTATACAGATTACGAGGAGGTGTAACCCCTTTAATATATAATGTAGCCTATGACCCCGCCTGCAACAATAAGCAGGATGGGGTTTATTTTTAGCCACTGGGCACCAATGAACGCTCCGGCAAACAGTATCCAGCTGGTCCAGTCTATGAAGTTCTCCCTTGTTATAAGTATTCCCGCCGCAGCGCCAATCATTCCAATCACCACAGGACGGAGTGTCTTCATCAATGAGGCAAACACATTGCTCCCCTTAACCTTGCTGTATATGTGGCAAATAGTGAGTATTATTATGAAAGATGGGAGCGAAACGGCAATTGTAGCCAGCAATGAACCAAAAATGTTGCCTGTAACCGCATATCCCACATAAGTGGCACTGTTAATCCCGATAGGTCCGGGTGTCATCTGGGAGATGGCCACCATATCTGTAAACTCCTGGGCAGTTATCCATGCGTGGTTCACCACCACCTCATTCTGGATGAGCGACAGCATTGCATATCCACCTCCAAAAGTGAAGAGCCCTACTATAAAGAATGTGAAGAAAAGCTGCATGTATATCATTTCTGTCTCCTCCATACGGTTAAAGCGGTAAATGTAACGGCAACCACCAATAATATATATAGTGGGGAAACCTTAAGGAATATTATGAGCAGTGCTGTAAGAGCTGCAAGCGCCCCTGTGAAGAAGTTGAGTTTTGCCTTCTTTGCCATGTTTATCATGGGAACGGCAATGAGCGAAACCACCACAGGACGGATCCCTTTGAAGATGGCCATTACAGTAGGGTTGTCCTGATATCCGGCAAAAAACATTGCAATAAGCAATATAATTGTAAAGGAGGGGAGGGTGCTTCCAAGGGTTGCAACTATACTTCCTCTGGTTCCCCTGAGCTTATGTCCCAGGAAAATTGATATGTTTACAGCCAGAATTCCTGGTGCGGATTGTGAAATTGCCAGCACATCCATAAAGTCTTCCTCACTGATCCAGCCCCTTTTGTCTACAACTTCCTTCTGTATTATAGGAATCATGGCGTATCCGCCGCCTATTGTAAAGGCCCCTATTTTTGCAAAACAAGTGAATATGTCAAGGTAAATGTTCATGTCTTTAAAATTGCGGACACAAATTTACAAAAATTTTTCTTTCTGAGTATCAATGATTTAAAAAATTTTTAAAAAAATATTTGCAAAAAGATTTGGAGAATTAAAAAACACTCCATATCTTTGCAACCCGTTTGAGAAACGAATGTAGCTCAAGCGAACAAAAACAAGTTCATTGAAAATATTAGAAAGACAAGCAGTATAATAAATATTCACATTTATTATAAGAGCGTAAATTCCTTTATAAATAAATAATTGGAACAATAGAGCAGGAGCAAGCAATTTAATAATTATATATACAATGAAGAGTTTGATCCTGGCTCAG